>JBKGZW010000023.1:0-23757 GCA_046543225.1 Acidimicrobiales bacterium | reverse complement strand
TCATCTACATCACCGCCCGGTCGAAGGTGTCCGGCCCGCTCGTCCGCTCGTACCATCCGCCGCACGGGCCGCTCACCCCCGGGTGCGTCTCCAAGATGGTGACCGGACTGATGTGGGACGCCGGGGTGAAACTCTCAGCGTGGGACGGCACCGCATCCCACTCGCTGCGACACTCATGCGCCCAACACGTCCTCGACGCCGGCGGCACCGTCTACGACGTTCAGCACACCCTCGGCCACAGCGACAGCCGCACCACCGAGACCTACCTACGACGGGAACCGCCGGGACTGCGCGACGCCATCGACGGACGATCCTACGCCGCGTAGACGCTCCCACACCCACCGGCACCCCAGCATCACCACGTAGCCGGCCATGATCAGCAGCGGCGACATCACCGCCAGGAACATCGTGGGCAGCAGCCACAACCCCGGAAGCCCGGTCGCGTCCGCGGCGAACATGAGAGCGACCCCCACGACCGGGGCAGCGAACGCCACCCACGCACTGATCCTGATCACCCGTTCGATCCTCGTGTCGGCCTCCACAGCCTCCACGGTACCTCAGGTCTTGATGAACGCGTAGATGGTCGTCTCGTCGGGGTCAGGCAGGTTGAACGTGGTCGACCCGTCCCCTGTCCCGTAGTCCTCGCCGATGGCGTCGAACAAGTCGGAGTAGGTGGTGCGCGACACCGCCGACCCGTCGCACAGGAGCCATCCTGACGGTGGTGTGTCGCGGGCCGACATGCGGACATCGCCGGGAAGCCACGTGACGACGTCGTCGAGCTTGTCGTTGGTGACCGCCTCGTCGGCGATGCCGCTGGTGTCGAGCTCGGCGAACGCGACGCCGGTCGACTCGGACGAGTCAGCGACCAGCGGGAGCCCGTCGTCGCCGACCGGCACCCGGTCGAGCTCGTTCGCCGCGGTCCCCGCCAGCAGGTCGCCCTTCGCGTCGACCTTGCCGACGGTGTTGTGCGACGCAGCGTTCGCCTCGTCCATGTCCACCGCGGTGACGCAGTGCTCGACCGTGGTGTCACCTGACGTGTGGCTGCGCGCGGTGGTGTCGTCCACGCCACGCTGGGCGGTCGACGACACGGTGAACGTGTCACCCGACCGGGACGCCACCTCGATCTTCTCCTCGCTGGCTTCGCCTCGATCGAGGACCACGAAGAACGGGCCCGTGGTCGGGAACCCGCCACCGTCGGACACCTGGATCGTGAGCGTGTCACTCTCGATCGCTGCCGCCAGCGTCGTCGCCGGCGCCGCACCCCGATAGGAGCGGCGCGCCCATGCTGTCGCACTCATCCTGTCACCTTCTTCATCTTGACCGTCACGGTCCCATTGAACGCTGCGTTGTCCGACGACAACGCCTGTGGAGCCCACTCCCAATCGACGACCCGGACCGGCACTTCGAACGAGCCTTCTTGCCAGGTGACCACCGCGGCGTCGCGCCACAGGCCGATCACGTGCTCGAGGTCGCCGCGCAGGGGGCGGGACCCCATCGCCCCACCCGGGACGATCTCGGTTTCGGAGATCAGCAGCGGGGCGAAGATGTGCCACTGGTCGGTGGCTTCGGGTTCGGCTTCGAGTGTCCAGCGGCGCAGGACCCCGTCGATCGTGAACCGGAGGTCGAACCGTTCGCCGCGCAGCCCGCCGGGATGGTCGGCGGTGATGTTGCCGAGAGCGACCGTGCCGAGGCGGGTGAACTCGCCGCCGTTGGCGGCGATGTCAACATCGACGTTGGTGCCTTCGTCGCCGGCGAGCATCACGCGGTTGACGATCTTGTCGGCCGGGACCCCGTAGGCGATCTCGCCGGTGGTGAACCATCCGTCGGCGACCTTGGTGTCGGCCTCGCGCCACACCCCCGATCCAGCCACCCCGAAGTAGCGGCGGTCACCGAACGACACGACCGAGGTGGTCTTGCCGGTGTCGGTCGCCATGAGATCCGATGCGTAGGCGAACACGTTGACACCGCTGGTGAACCGGGTGAGGTCGATCCGGCCGAGCCCGCTCGAGTCGCTGTCGAAGTCGGACCAGCCGAACCACACGTACTCCTGCCATCCGGCGAAGCATCGGACCGGGGCACCGGTCGGGATCCGGGCCCCAACCGAGAGCGACCCGTCGCTGTTGAACGTCGCGACCCGGAACCCGTCGTCCATCCCGATCAGCAGGGCACTGTTCGCGTGGCCCTGGATCGCGTAGACGTGTTCGCCGACGAACGTGGCAGCAACGGTGGGCACCTCGAGGTCTCCGGTGTCGTCGACACCGATCCGGTAGATGAGCGCCGCGTCGCCGACCTGGGCGGCAGCGTAGATCGCCTGCGGCCCCGACGCGAACCCCCGCCAACGGGCGCTCGACGACGGGTGAGTGTAGTGGGCGCTGGGGTTCGATTCGGTGCTGACGATCTCGTAGATCGAGTCGCCGACCCCGGCCATGAGGCGCCCGTTCACGAACGCCAGCTCGTCTCCGTCGAGGTCATTGACCTTGACCGCCGCCTCAAGTTCGGGGTCGATGACGTGGACGCCTTCGGCGCCGGTCGAGTAGAGGTCTTGACCGTCGGACGCTATAGCGGTGATCGCACCGGGACTGACCGCCCTCGTCCAGGTGACCCCATCGGGAGACGACGCGAGGAACCCGAAGGTCCCGCCGATGACGAACAGCTCGAGCTCCGGCGACCACGCGATCGCCCGCAACCTGTATCCATCGGTTTGATGGACCGTCGTCCACGTGACCCCATCCGGTGACGTCGCGACCTCGCCACTGATGTACAAGGCGGCGACGAACAACTCGAGCTCCGGCGACCACACGATCGCTGGGTCGCCATCAGGCAGGGCGTCGGTCTGTTCGGTCCACGTCTCACCATCAGACGATGTGTACACGTGTCGGTCGTGGCTACTGTCGTTGCCAGCGACGTAGAGCCCGAGACTCGACGACCACACGACATCGCCCATTCGTTTGAAGTCCGCATCGACCTGTTGGGTCCACGTCTCCCCATCAGACGACGTGGCAGTGTCGGCGGTGCCACCGCTTCCCGAGTTGCCAACGGCGACGAACTGGCTGTCGTCTGAGGACCACACGATCCCGTTCACGTAATGCCCGATCGGCGAACTCCGCAGCGTCCACGTCTCACCGTCAGGTGACGTTGCGATCTCGCCGCGGCCACCAGCGACAAACAGGTCCAGATCCGGCGACCATGCCAAGGAGTAGATGGGAGATACGGTGAAGGGGGTCGCCTGTTCGGTCCACGTCTCCCCGTCAGGCGAGGTTGCGAGCTCAGGGTCGCCGCCCACCGCTCCCCCAGCGGCGACGAACAGCTCGAGCTCCGGCGACCACGCGAGGACACGCACCCTGATCGGGCAGTCGTAGGTGGTCCACACGAGGGCGTCGCTGCTGGTCGCTACCCAATGGGAGTATCCCCCCGCCAGAAACATCTCGAGTTCCGGCGACCACACCACCGCGTGCACGTGGCCCGCAGACGACACGGCCCATTCGACCGGACCCCACTCGATTCCGTCGTCGCTCACCGACAGCGACTCGTCGGCGAGCGAGAACAGTCGTTCGCTCGCGACAGCCAACGTGGTCGTGTCCTCGGACGCGACCTGTTCGGTGTCGGGCAGCAGACCGAGTCGCCACGGGGTCCACGGATCGACGCCCTTCGATTCGTCGAACCGGAACGGGTCGGAATCGACCCGGTCGTAGGCGTCCTGGCCTGCGCCGAGGTGCCACGACTCCTGGGAACGCCGCCAGCCCGCTTCGGGGTTCAGCGACGCCTCACCCGGGCGGGTCCCCATGTCGACCTGTTCGCGCAGCAACGGGATCGACCGCCACTGATGATCGCCCGATTCGCTGTCGAGGAGGTACCCGCGGCCACCCAACGCCACCGGGTAGCGGCCCGGGGTCTCAACCGTCGTGGAGACACCCTCGAACCACGGGTCGGACAGCAGCGTCGTGATCGCCATCAGAACCGGGTGGCTTTCAACCTGGTCTGATACGTCGCGAGCAGGCGGCGGCGCACCGCGGTCAACCGGGACTCGTACTGGCTCGACAAACCCCTCGAGGAGATCAACTGTGCGTTCGGGGGGACCTCGTTGGCGCGGCGCGTGTCGCCCTGCCGGTCGTCACGGTTGCGGGCCACTTCGCGGCCAGCGATCAGGGACAACGCGGCACCCAACGGCAACAGGTCGACCGCCCACGAATACAGCCCCGTCTTGTCCTCCACGTTGTCGTCGAGCGACGACAAGGCGGGGGTGAGCTCGGTCTTGTAGCGGACCCGGACGGTGCGGCCCGACGGCAACGCGTCGAACAGGCGGATCACCCGGCCCGCTTCGTAGTCGCCATCGTCGGCGATCCCGTCGGCGACCCGCCAGCGTGTCAGCAACGGCCAGTCCTCGGCCGGCTCTTTGGTCTGGATCCTCACGTCGAGCGGCCCGATCCAGTTCGTGGCGGGCAGGTTGTAGGCGGTGGAGGCACCGTCGGTGGTGATGTCGACATGATCGACGGCGAAGATCCCCCGGTTGGACAGGTCGGTGACGGTCTCGTTGAGCGCGGCGAGCGTGTCAGCGGGGGTGGGGCGGGCGTTGACGAGGATCCGGTCGCCTTCGTCGTGGGCGGTGGCGGTGGTGCCGAACTGGCCCCGATCAGCGTCGACGCTCTTACCTTCCGCTGACCACACGTACATGTCCTCGAGCCCGATCGAGATACGTGCCCCGCGGGTGAGGGGCCCGAGGTCCCAGGAGGTGGTGAACGTCTCGGCGGTCTCGTCGATCGCGGCGGCGAGCCGGTTCCGTTCCTCGCGGTGACCAGCGTTGATGTACCGGTTGCGGGTGAGTTCGACCAGGTCGCCGGCGGTAGTCATGTGAGTTCCTGTTCGAGTCGGGCCGACCCGTCGATCTGTGGTGGTTGGAGCCCGTCACGACGGAGCCGCTTGTAGGCAGGCATGTCGCGATGCCACCGTGCTTCGCGCGCGTTGACCTCCGCTGCTTTCCCGTCGCCTCGTGTCGGGGTCGCCGAGGGGGCGATCGCGACGGACCGGAGCTTGTCGAGGTACGGGTTGGGGCGGGGGTCGCCAGGTTCGCGGGCCATCACACGTCCTCCAACACGACATCGTAGCCTGCGGCGACAAGGTCGGACGCGGTTGTCCCGTCGACGACGTGGCGGCGCCCGCCGCGCCACACCTCGTCGGCGTTGTCGATCTGGCTGCGGGTGGGTGCGATGACGGTGGTGAACTCGTCGCCGTTGCGGAGCACGGTCATCCCGACCGGTGTGTGCCCGAACCACATGCCAACGCCCCGCACTTCGGGGTTCGGGTGGCGGGGGTGTGCCTTGTCGGGGTCGTGGCGGGCGGTGAACGTCGGGGTGATGAACACCCATTCTTGGCCTTCGGGGACGACGGCCTCGCCGGCGAACACGACCGTGGTGGTGGTGGCCGCTACCGCTTCGCCGTCGGAGTCGCGGGCACCCGACGCCCCCACATGCGCCTCGGCGGCCACACCGAACTCACCCTCGACCGCTGCTCCGGGGACGTTCCCTGTCGCCACAGCAAGGATCTGTGACGTGATCGGGGTGCTGCGGGCGGTCCAGGTGACCCCATCCGGCGACGTGGCGAGCTCACCGTCGGCGCCGCCGGCGACGAACATGGACACGTCCGGCGACCACACGATCGAGCGGATCGTGCCCGAGTGGGGGTACGAACGTGCGGTCCACGTGACCCCATCCGGTGATGTCGAGACCCGAGCCGTAGTGTGTCCGCCACCCTCCACGAACACGCTCTCGGTAGGCGACCACGCAACCGCATAGGTCGTGCCAGAGTGGGGCAGAGTGCGGGCGGTCCAGGTGACCCCATCCGGTGATGTCGCTAGCCGATCGTAGAGCCCACCGATGGAGAACAGCGACTCGTCCGGCGACCACGTCGCAGCGAACAACGTCCCCGACGAGTACGGGCTGGTCCGTTCGGTCCACGTCTCACCATCCGGCGACGTCTTGATCTTGCCACCACCACTGTGAGGGCCCCCGACCGCGACGAACACGCTCTCGGTGGGCGACCATGTGATCGCCTCGATGTCGTCTGTCGACCCGTAGGTCTGGCTCGTCCACGTCTCCCCATCGCTCGAGGTGGCGACCTCACCGTCGTCGCCGACCGCGACCCACACATCGAGGTCGTCGGACCACACCACGTCGTTGACGTGCCCGCTGTGGGGGTAGGTCTGGCTCGTCCACGACGCTGCATCCTCAGATGTGAGGACCGTCCCGTCGTCACCGACCGCGACCCACACATCGAGGTCGTCGGACCACGCAGCGCCCCGCAGGTGCGACGTCGTGCCACTGGACTGTTCGGTCCACTCCACCCCATCGGGCGACGACAACACCTCGCCGAACACGCCGACCGCGACGACCCCGCCGACGAGGACGGGGGGCCGGTTGCCCTCGAAGGTGACCGTGGTCGGTGTCGCCACATCCGCTTCGCCAGCCGACGACCGGGCCCCTTCCGCTGCCACGGTCGTCTCAGCGACCACGGCGGTCTCGCCATCGGAGTCGCGGGCACCCGACGCCGTGACGTGCGCCTCGCTATCTGCCGCGAACTCACCCTCAACGACATCGGCGCCTGGCCGCGGCATGCCTGTTTCGAGGAGATCCCACGGTTCGGTCGGGATCGGCTCGTTGAACGGCCAGGTGGTCATCAGATCAGGGGCTTGAGTAGCCGTCGCAGACCAGGTTGGTCAGGGGTGTCGGGAGTCGGGTAGTCGAAGTCCCACAACCGGGGCCGGTCAGAAGGGGTGCCGACAGCGAAGTAATCGAAATCACAATCACCGTTGAGGGGGAGCTGGATTCCGACATGGCCAGCAGCGGAAACCGTGGAGTCGGTCGCGGAGATGGTCCATGAACCGGGTTCGGTGTCGAAGTCGCCGGACCACACCTTCATCTGGATCGTGGTGCCGGACGCTTCCAACCGCAGCCAGTACCACGTGTTGAGCGATGACGAAAACGACGTGATCGACCCCACCGAGAAAGCGGCCCCATCATCCCACCCCCGAATCCGCACGTTGCTGGACCCAATGAACCCAGCTGCATAACCATCTTTCGTCGAGTCCGATGCACGGATAATGATCCCGTCCGGTGTGGATGCAGTGGTGTGGGCGATGATGCGGACACGGGCCAGGACTGATACGTCGGCAACGGGATCAACCCCGTCCCAAAACTTGTAGAAGTCACCCTCACCGGCCAGAATCCGACCGCCGTAGTCGCCCCCCGACTCAATCGACAGAGAGTCGTCGCCTGACCACTCCGTGGCATTTAGGTCGGTCCACTCGCCCCGATCCCCCAAGGGGCCATAGGGCAGCTCAGCGAAGTTCGTGAAGGCGAGGGTCATGGAATGTCGCTCTCAATTCCGAACGCCTGGATCGTCACGTCGGAACTGCTCGCCTCGACCGTGAGCACGTCGGACGCCTTCATGGTGAGCGACTGATCGAGCGCGTGGCTCCCAGGGTCCACGTCGAGGTCGGTGCACACCTCGTGCGCATCAGCCTGGGCGTCGCCGTTGGCCCGCACCGACACCGTGATCGTCCGTGTGGACGACCCCCGGTTGTTGACCAGTACCTGCACCGTCGCCCACTTGCCAGCCCCGACCGTGTAGAGGTCGACCGCGGTCGAAGCGTCGGCGGTCTGCTCTCGGATGGCGCTCATGACGCGACGATGTCGCCGGTGGCGGTGACGTCGAGCTTGGTGACGTTGTACTCACCGGCAGCGTTCGCCGACGCATCACCACCGGAACGGGCCACCGACCCCAGGAACACCGACCCGGTGCCCCACAGACCCACGTACGCGGCGTCCTCGTTCGCCGGCCCGGTGAACGACATCGCCGACGACAACGACGCCACCGCGGTCGACCCGTCGATCGTCGCAGCATCATAGGACGGCGACTGCCGCGCATACCCGCCACCGGACCACTCGTTCGCCGTGCCCGACGACCCCGGATCACCGGTGTGCAACGACACCTCATCGAATAGCGCAGCGACCGCGTCGGCCCGCTCCTTCATCCCATCATCAGACCAAGCCATCAGGTCACTCTCCTTGGTTGGGGGCACGCCACGTGGCGATCCCGGTGAACACGGCGACCAGCACGATCGCGACGACCAGCGACACCTCGAGCACCGCGTCGGCGGCGGCGACGGTCACACCGGACACGCCGGCGGCGACCAGTGCCTTGCGGATCAGGGTCATCTTCGCCGCCAGGGTCGGTGCCACGTCCGACACGCTCTCGGCCACCTCGGACACTGTCGACACGACCCGACGCGCCTCGAACGACTCGAGCGCGACCGCGTTGCCACCATCGACCAGGACCCGCGCCACCTCCGGGTCGACATCATGTTCACCACGGTCGAGACGCACGTTCCTGCCGCCGATGTCGGCCCGGATCTTCTGATCAACCCTGATTCGCACGGCTCATCCCTTCCGCTTTCGCCAACAGCATCTTGAGCTCGGCGATCTCCTGGTCTTTCGCTTCGTTGATGTGGTCGTCGAGCTTCCGGTCGGTGGCCTCCTGGCTCTTGCGGAGCTCTTTGAGGTCCTTGGTGATCTCACCCAACGACTGGACCGTCGTCGCGATCAGGGTCGTGTTCTCGTGGTGCTGGGTGCTGACCCGCGACCACCACCGCGCGGCCGCGGTGCCGGCGACGCCGACGAGGGTGGCGATGAGAGTGGCGAGGAGACCGATGAACGCCGGGTGGACCTCGATGGGGCCGTCCACCGTGATCACCGGACCCCTGCGGGGGCGACCGCGGACACGGCGAGCGCCCGGTCGGTTTCGGCCCCTTCGGGCCACTCGATCGCGCCCTCGTTGCGCACGTAGCGGGCCTCAGCGGTCGACAGGGGGCCGATCGCCCAACCGGCCACGAACCGCCATGTGCGGCCCTGCGAGTCGATCCCAACGAACTGCATCATCGTGTCGTCCTCCACATCGAAGCGGGTGTTGTGCCACTCGCGGGCGAGCGCGGTCAGCTCCGGGCCGGGGCACGTCTTGTGCTTGAAGTCGGAGTGGGGGCGGACCTCGAGCCCGCAGCGGCCGGTGGTGCGCCCCACATGGATCGTGTCGCGGATCCGGGCGATCATCGCCGGGGTCGGCGACTCGCCTTGCCCGATGAGACCGATGATGGTGTACCACTCGTCGTCACCACCAAGGGCCGGGTCCTTGTCCGGGGTGCCGTTCGCACCCTGGGGCAGGTCCCACCCTTGCGCGACGAGGAGCCCGCCGTGGGGGCACGCACCGAAGCTGTAGAGGGTGCCGGGGATCTGCCCCCCGGGGAACTTGCGGGCGTGGAACCGGTCGAGGGCCCGCCAGTACGCCAGGCACCGGCGATGCCCGTTGCGGTGCCCCACCACCTTCGCTGGGGGCCCGTTCCAGTGGATCACCATCCCACGTCGCACCATCATGTGCCGGAGGGCCCCGGTCCGGGCCGTCGACCGGACCGGGACCCTACCGCCTCACCCCCTCGTGAGATCAGTTGTCACCGATCGAGCTGGCCGACTCGACCCGGTAGATCGCGGCCTCGCGGTACCGCTTGTACCCACCGAGCCAGTACCAGCCGACGTGGCGGAACCGGCGCAGCTTGTCGGTCACGGGACCGGGCACGACCCGGGGCCGTTCGGCCGACTCGTTGCGGCTGTACGCCTTGGCGAGGCAGCGGCGACCCACGATGATCGTCTGATAGACGTCGGTGGTGGTGTCGCCCTCGTCGGTGAGGATGGGGGCCTCGCCGGTCTCGATCCAGTCGACACCGTTGTGGCGACCGATGAGACCGTTCCAGACCCGCTGCCCGCCCTCGTTGCGGATCGCGGCGTCGTCCCAGTTGTTGGCCCCGGCGTCCTCGCGGTAGTCGTAGGACACGTCGGGGTGGATGAACCCGACGTAGGCCATGCCGTTCCAACCGGGCACGTACGCGCCGCGGAGCTTCGCCGCGACGTACTTGCTGTCCGCGGACTTGAGGACGTCCGAGTCGGTGATCGCTCCACGCGACCCGGCCGAACCCGAGTAGCGGACGTTCGAACCCCCGGCGAGCTCGGCACGGGCGAGACGGTCGACCGACAGGCCGGCGTTCCAGCCGATCAGCTCGGCCGCTTCCTGGTCGTAGGCCAGGAACCCGGTGCCGCGCAGCTTCGCGGTGGTCGTGGTCGCGTTGCCGTACTCCTCGAGCGTGACCGACACCTGGGTGTCGCTCATCTCGACAGCGTCGACATCGGACCCCTCGGTCAGCGGGTCCGTCGCCGGCTCGAGGTCGTCGTAGATGGTGAAGGTGACGCTCTCACCCCGGTGCGCCTGGTTGGACGGCTTGACCGTCGCGACCTGGTCGAAGTGGAGCATCGGGCGGAGTGCGTTGTCGGCGGTGAGGTTGTACGCCTCGACCACCGTGGAGAGAGAGTTGGTGTCGGTCTGAGCCATGACGATCGGTGTCCTTTCGGGGAACCGATCAGACCTGTCAGGTCAGCCCTCGTGCCTCCATGAGACGGTTGATCTCGTCGTTGCCCTTGCTGGCAGCGGCGGCGAGCGCCTCGCTGGTCGACGGAGGAGCGGAAGGCTGTGTGCCGGCGACGTCGTCGGCCTGTTCCCAGGCCATCTGTTCGGCGGCACTCATCCCTCCTTCACCGGCATCATCGTTGCCACCGCCGGCCCCGTCACCGCTGTCGGTGGTGGTGTCGGTGGTGGTGTCGCCCCCGTCGTTGCCGGCTGGGGCGATGATGTTGTCGGCCTCGGCGGCAGCCTTGATCGCTTCGGGGGTCAGGTCTCCGTCGTATGCCTGGCGGAACCACTTGGCGGGCCCGTCGGCGGGCACGCCTGCGTCGTTGAACGCCTTGTCGCGTTCGAAGGTCGTGACCTTCGCGTGCAGGTCGGTGTTCTCGGCGCGCAGGTCCTTGATCATCTTGCGGAGCCCTGCCGGGTCGTCAGCGTTGCCGTCGTCGTTGCCGTCGGTGGAGGTGGACTGGTTGGTCTGATCGTTGCTCACTTGGGACACTCCCTCAGCTCCACACGCCGCCGGGAGGTTGCGACGTGGCGAGTCCTGCCCTCGAGGTGACCGGGGTGCCGGGGCGGGCGGCGGCATGGTCCCGGGTGCGACGCGCTACACGGCGTGCCGGTCGCGTCCCCGACGCCGGAGTCGGGGCGGCGTGTTCCATCAGCTCTCCACGCACGAAGGTGGGCCGGTGCAACATGTGCGCAGCATACCACGACGTAGCGCCACTGACGCGGAACGGCCCCCGCCGGGCGGAGGCGGGGGCCGTTCTAGGAGCCGATGAAGGCGAGCGTCAGTGTCTCATGGTGCGACGGTGGTGTCAAGCGGAACCGAGTCCGGTGATGCCGCGCTGGCTGGTGGCGGCACCGCCCGAGCTCTGGAACTGGCTGCGGGCCCGCCCGAAGCGGCGTTCGGCGCGCTGGACCGCTTCGGGGTCGGCGGCGGCGATGCCGAGCATGGTGTCACGGTCGAGCCCTTCGACCTGGTCGCCGATACGGTCGCCCAACACGTCAGCGGTCTCGTTGAGCGCCGCGAACCGTTCCGAGGCTTGGGCGGGTTCGATCGTGTCGGCGAGGCGTTGCGCTTCGATACGGGACAGGTCCCACCCGGCCCGCGACGCGCGGGCGGCAACCTCGCCGGTGGCGAAGTCCCGCTGGATGAGCGGCATGGCCCGGTCCTCGTCCATCGCGAACGCGGCGAGGCTGCCGTCGGTGATCCCGAACGAGTGGAGCTGCTCGAGCGTCTCCTCGTCGTAGCGTGACTGCGCGTGCTGCACCCACAGGGCGGCGCGTTGTTCGAGCTCGCTGGGGGACACGTCCTTGACGAGCCCGTCGACCGCATCATCAGGGTCGTCGTAGAACCCCTCAGGGAACCCGAAAGACCTCAAGATGCGTCGACGTTGCTGTTCGTACTGTAGGACTTCTTCGGGGGAGATCGGCGGCAACCCCCGCTTCTCGCGTTCGGTGATCGCCCGGAACCGCTGCTTGAACTCGGGTTGCTCGCGGAGCTCGACCTCGACCTCGGCGGCGGACGCGCCGCTGGCGACACGGTCCCACGCCCACCGCGACATGCCCTCGAGCCCGTAGCGGCGCAACACGTTCGCGATGATGGCGTCGGCGTCAGGTTCGGTGAAACTCATCGGATCGCTCCCATCGACCGGAGCAGCTCGGCGCTGGTCTCATAGGCTTGCGTGCGGGCCTGGTTGGTGCGTTGCCACCCGTAGCGGCGGTCCTGGTGGAGCCGGTTCTGCCACTCCGACAACGACATCTGACCGCCACCTTCGCCGTCGCGGAGCGCCGCCAGGTACTTCGGGTCGGTGAAGTCGACCGCTTCGGGGGCGACCTCGAGGGTCTGTGATGCGATCTGGCGGTACGGTTCGGCGACGTCGGCGGGGGTGGCGCCGGCGTCGATCTGATCGGACATGTGGGGGAACATCGCTCGGGCCTGGTTGGTGAACCGGGCGACGACGCCGTCCCAGGTCTCGTCGCCGGAGATCACCCGCTCCGCGGTGCGGGTCGCTTCCTGGTCGGACAGGGGGACGAGGTAGCGGGAGGCGAGCGCCCGGGCCTGGTCCTCGTGGGCGCCGATCTCGCCGGCGCCGTCGCGGTTCTGGACCTGTTCGACCAGGATCCGGTCGGTGTAGACCTGGGTCTGCTGGGCGGTCCACCCCATCCGGTTCGACATCTCGGCGATCTCGGTGACCCACTGTTCGTCGGGCTTCACGCCGAGCTGGTTGGCGCGCATCTGCACGCGGGCGCGGGCGTGGAACAACTGCTGGTCCGCGGTCGCCGGGTCGGTCTCTTTCAGGGTGTCCCACTGGCGCATCGACTCGCTGTGGTTCTGCCACCAGGTCGTGTCGTGGAGCCGTGCCGCCATCGTCGCTTCGTCGAACCCACGGTCGGGGTCGACGGCCTCGAGGAGCAGTTCACCGACTTCGGGCACGTCGAGCAGCCACGAGTAGGCGGGGTACTGCTGGCGGACACGGCGGGCGAGAGTGTCGCGGTTCACGTCGGACCTCCGAGCATCGAGAAGAACGAGTTGGCTCCATCGAGGAACTGTCGGGCCCCGACACCTTCGGGGTCGGCTTCGCTGGCGGCGTCGGCGACGAACGTCTCGACCGACTGGACATCTTCGACGGTGCCGCCACCGCCGGCCTGGGAGTCGCCGACGCGGGCATCGAAGTTGGCCCGATCTTGGGCCTGGTACTGAGCGACGAGCGTGTCGATGTCGACCCCGTGGTTGTGGGTCCCGAACTGGCTCATCAGGCCGCGACGGATGGCGTGGCGCAGGTCGTCGCTGTTGGGGGCCGTGTGGGTCGGCAGCGTCGGGGCGTCCCCACCGCCGCCGCCTCCGCTGTCGAGAGCTCCCTGCCCGCCGGCCATCGACGCGGACGCGGCGAGCTGGCGCAGCGTGGTCTCCCAGTTTTCGCCCATCCCGTTCGCGGCGGTCAACAGGTCACGGAACTGGCGGCGGGTCGTCTCGGGGTTCCCGGGAATGTAGCTGGTGCGGGGCCCGATCATCCCCGCGGCGGCGAGCCGGGTCTGGACCCTCGCCACCTGCCGGGGTGTCATGTTGTTGAGGATCCGGTACTCGTCGCCCTCGTAGTACACGGGGCGGGCGGTCTCACCTGGGCGTGACACCGGGGTCGGAAACGCGTTGGGTTGGCGTTCGGCGACGAACCCGATCGGCTGGGGGTCGTCCGGGGTGGGCCCGTACTTGTCCCGGTACTCGTCGATCCGTCCGATCGGGTTGGGCGGCGGGGCAGGTTCCGGCGGGTCGAGCTGTGAGCGGCGAGGCATCAGTCGGCGACCTCCTCGTCAGGGTCGATGAGCGCACGTTCGAACACCATGCGCCACACGGGTTCGAACTCGGGGTGTTCAGCGATCGTCCAGTCGGCCAGGTCCCGCACGTAGGTCCGCAACCATGCGGTCTCCTGGGACTGACCGAACGGGATCCGAGCCGTCGACTGCTCCCGGCCGGCGTCGACGGCGTCGTACCAGCCTTCGAGGAACGCTATGGTGCCCTGCCCCGCAGGGGTCTGCGCGATCGCGGGGTCCTGCACCGCGTCCTCGATCTCGCGGATGAGCTCTTCGGTCTCGGCCCGTTCGGTGATCCCGATGGCGCGCCCCCACCCGGGGTACTCGGTCTCGAGCCAGTTCGACAGGTCCCGCATGTAGCGCGACTCGTGTTCCTCGAGGCGCCGGCCGAACCGGTCACGTTCCTGGCTGTAGATGTTCCACGCCATCCGGTCCTGGGCCATCCACAACATCTGCTGGGCGGTGAGCCGTTCACGGCCACCGGTAGCCAGCACCCGGTCGAACGCCTGGGAGTCGATGTCCTCGGCCTCCTCGGCCTGGGGAGCGAACAACCCGTAGACCATCGGGAACTTGTCGACCACCTCAGGGTTCTCCTGCACCCACCGCAACGGGGTCTCGGTGATCGGCGCGTTGAGCGACACCTGCCGGGTCTTGCCTTGCAAGATCAACCACAGATCCTCGCCGTAGCGGTCGAGCATCGCCTGCATCGCGGTGTCGGGATCCTCGCTGCGCCGCTCGTACCACTCGTCGAGGATCTCGCCTTTCATGGCGAGCCCCATGTCGGACTCGATCTGCCACTCCGGTAGCGGCACCGTCGGCAACGTCGACTGAGCGAACCCTTGGGCCATGAGAAAGATCGACGCGCGTCGTTGCGACTCGGAGAGCAGGGCTTCCATCTCCTCGGGTGTCGAGTGCCCCCACCCTTCGTTCATGACGAGGTGGTCCATGACGTCCTTCGCGACCGACTGCAACCGGGCCTCGTCGTTGATCCCGAAGAAGTCGCCGACCCCGCCAAGCACCCCTGAGACCTCGTCGGGCAACCACTGTGCGACCTGACCGTCGTCGGTGAGGAACCCGGCGAAGAACCGGCGCCAGTGCGGCGGCAACAACGATGTCTGGACCCGGTCGGTGGTCCCGAACGGGGCGATGATCTCCATGATCTCCTGCCGGTCGGCCCGGTCTCCCCACAACCATCCGGCCGGGACCTGCACCGCGGGACCGAACCCGGGGAAGATTTCGCCCATCAGGTTCAACCCCTGCAACCGGCCGGTCATCTCCGCTTTCGGGAACCCGAGCCACCCCGGCGCCCACGTGGTCGGCCCGTAGGAGAACACCTCGTCGCCGAACGCTCCCTCTTGGAACCATCCTTCGTTGCGGCCGGTCTGGAGCCCTTGCTGCAACCGGCGCACGGCGAGGGGCCGGTCGGCGACGATGTTGGCCCACCGGGTGATGACCTCCATCCACGCGTCGCCGAACGGGAACAGCAGCCGGTACGTGTCGAAGAACTGGCGCCGCTCGGTCATGTCGAACAGGACTTTCTTGATGTCGTCCATCGCGGCGCGGCGGGCGAGCTCGTCGGCCCGGGCGAGCGTCAGGTCACCGGGAGCGGTGACGTCCATCTGTTCGCGGGCTTCGCGGCGCAACCGGCGCGACACCCCCATGTCGCGGGCCTGGCGCATCGCCTGCTCGCGAGCGTCGCGGGTCATGTACGGGAACAGCTCGGTCGAGCGCCGCCAGTACATCTGTGTGAACACCGGCGACCGGGTGAACTTGTTGGTCGGCTTCGAACCGAGCGCATCGAACCCTTTGTCGAGCACCTGCGACGCCCGTTCCTTCTTGGAGGTGACCAGCCGTGCGTCCTCGCCGACGATCCACGCCGGCGACGAGTTGCGGGACACGTAGCTGTCGAGCAGGTCGATCAGTTCGGGGTTGATGTCGATGTCGCCGTCGCCGAGTACGAGCCCGCGGGGCGTGTCGGCGGGGGTGACCTCGTCGAGCCCGTACCGCAGTTCGACCAGGTCACCGTCGGGGGTGACGTGGCGGACCAGGGCGGTGTCGTCGCTCACCTCGAGTACCTTGCCGGGCCGGTCGAACCCTTCGACACGGACCCGGGCGTTGCGCACCACGCGGGGTTCTGCACCCGGGCCGGAGAGGCGCCCGGTGCGCAGCAACCGGTTCAGTTCGGGGTCGTGACGGGTCGCGTGTGTGATCCGTTCCGAGATCGCTTCGAGGTACCGGCGGGCATGGTCGGGGTCGTCGAGGGTGGGGATCGCCGACAGCATCCGTCGACGATGCTGGTCGCCGCCGCCGGACATGAACCACGACAGGGTCTCGTCGCTCACCCCGTACGCGTGGACGTGGCGGGCGACGGGGTCATGGTTGAGCGAGATCAGCTCGTTCGCCCACGCCTGGGTGAACCCGTCGTCGCGGGGGGAGAGCTTGGTGAACCCGCCGATCCTCGCGAGGTCGCGTTGAGCGTACCGGCTGGGGTCGCGGCCAAGACCACCCATGCGCGACATCGACTCGGCGTGTTCTTCCATCAACCGGATCGGGTCACCGGCGAGCCCTTCGTCCATCCGGCGCCGCGACAGGATGCCGAGGTACTCGAGGGGGTGGCGGAACATCGACGACCACCCGGCGGCGGCGAGACGGGCCTGTTCTTCGCCGACGACACGGACCGCCCACGCGGGACGCATCAACACCATCGGCTTCCACAGCGCCTGCTGCACACCGATCGCTGCCGCGGTCGACCAGTCCGACACGGGGTTGTCGAGCAGCGGCTTGAACGGCATCAGTTGCCGACGAATGTCTCGGGTGTCGGCCGGCATCGGAATGTAGCGCTGCACCAGCTCGGACTCGAGCATCGGGCCGGGCGACTCGATGGGACCGTCGGGGCCGATGGCGCGGGGGATCGTGATGTCGGCGCCGCTGTCGGTGGTTGCCCACTGACGGTCACCGGCGACCCGGTCACCCCACATGCGCGACAGGCGGTTGGCGTTGCGGCGGTGCACCCCCATCTCGATCAGGGTGTCGCGCAACCCGTCGGCGAGCTCTCCTTCGACGACGCCGAACATCTCGTCGGGGTGTTCGACCCGGCCGACCCGGTCGACGACGTGGCGGATCCGGTTGTCGTCGAACCCGGCGTTGGCCATCCACCGTTCCATCTGCGTGACCGCAGAGTCGAGGTCTTGGGTGTCGACCACGGGGTGGGGGACGTTGTCGAGGTGGCGGGCACCGGCGAGCCGGACCCGGCCTTTGAGCGTCAACGGTGACGCACCGCTACGCAACGCGTCGCGGGCCCGGTCGGTGGCGCTCAGGTTGCGGCGGGGCAGGTCACGGATCTTGAGCCCCATGTGGCGGCGCATGGTGCGATGCACCAGCGCCGGGTCGCTCAGGTCGGCGAGTTCGCGTGCCAACCGGATCGGGATCTGCCGGTTGAACAGGCGCCACACGTCGTAGGTGTTGTCGGTCTCGGCGATCGCTGACATGGTGCGTTGCCCGTGCCGGGTCCGGGTGTAGGTGTCGAACTTGGTGAGCTCGACGTCGGGGCGCCACGCCTCGTTCAGGATGCCGGCGTCGACGTCGACGATCTCGCGGAGCCGTTGCGGGGGTACGAGGTCGGGGTGGTCCAACAGGACGGTCGCGGGGACGACGTCGTCGCGTTCGACAGCGGCGGCGACGGCGCGGCGATGCTGGGCGGTGATGTCGTCGGGGTCGATCACCGATCCGGGGACGAACACGTTGTCGCCGACGGAGCGTTCGACCTGGGTCATGTACTCGTCGAGGGTCAACTGGTGTGTCGGCAGGTCGGGGACGTCGCCGGCGCCGAGCCCGTGGCGTGCTTCCCACCGGATCGCGGCGCCTTCGTCGAGCGACGCCTGGCGGAACGTGCCGGTGCGCCACGACCGGGTGCGGGTCACGTAGTCGGAGAGCCCGGGGACGAACACATCGGCGGTGGCGTCGCTCTGCCCGGCAGCGGCACGGATCCCGCCGCCGGACAGCAGGTACTCGTCGCCAGTGTCCTCGTCGATGGCGGACACCCACTTGCGGCGGGACACGAGATCGGGGTTGAGGGCTTCGATCTCGTCGCCGTAGCGGGCGATGGTCTGTCGGTCGGTCGGTGTCATGGTGCCGAACACGCCGGGCGCGGCGAAGTCGTCGCCGCGGGCCATCGCGGCCCGGGTTTCGACGGGGAGCCGCAGGTACCGTTCCATCGTTTCGAACGTGCCGATCCCGTCGAGGTCGGTGTCGGCGACGGATCGGGACACGATGTTCTCGACGTCGACGTGGCGCTGGTCGCGGACGATGTCGTCGACTTGCCGCCAGTTCGACACGTTCCGGCCGCGCCGCAACGCTGACCATCCCGCCCCGAACCCGACGTCTTGGGGGTTGGCGACAGCGACGCCGGCGTCGACGAACCCGGAGGCGATGTCGAACGGGAGCGTGTCGGGTTCGAACACTCGGTCGGCCATCCACCGGCCCATCGAGATCGCGTGCCCGTCGATGGTGCCGTGCTCAAGTTCTCGTCGGTGACGAATCTCGCCGATCTGGCTGTCGGTGTCGTAGCTGTCGGGGAACCATCCTTCGCCGATGTCGACGTCGTCGCCGGCGGCGAGCCGTTCCGCGATGATGCCGGTGTCGGTCTGGCCGAGGAGCCGGCCTTGGGTTTCGATGGTGCGTTCCACACCGCCGGGGGTGGCGAGGTCCATCGCCATGCCGAGCGGGCTGGCTTGCAGCGCGGCTTCCCACCGGGACTGGTCCTCGGGTGGGGACACGAGGTTGCGGAACGTGGCCTGGGCGTGCTGGCGTCCGGTGTCGAGCCCGACGAGCCCACCGCGGACAGCGCCGCGCATCAGTTCGGTGCCGCGGTCGGTTTCGTCGCCGAACGGGGTGATGAGCTCACCGAACTGCTGGTAGTTGCTGACCAGTGTCGACAGGGTCCCGACGGTGGCGTTGAACGCTTGTTGGCCGAGGTTGGGGCGTTCGCGGAGCGCTTCGTCGAAGAACTCGTCGGGGGTGACGTCGCGTTGGGCGACAGCGGCGCGACCGAACGGGGACCCGGCGGTGCGGTCGAGCTGGCCGATGACGGTGCCGGGGTCGATCCCGTTGTCGCGGGCGAACGCGAACACGCTGCGGGTCCGGGCGGGATCCCACCCGAACACTTCTTCGAACCGGGCGACGTGTTCGTCGACCCGGTCGGGGTCGTCGAGCCAGGTGTCCCATTCGCGGGCGACGCCCCGGTTGATGGGTTCCATGCCGCTCATCCCGGCAAGGACCCTCCCGATGACACCGTTGAGGTTGCCGGGCACCGACGGGTCGACCTGGGGGGCGCCGCCAGCCTGGTCGGGGTTGAGGACCGGGTCGGGAGTGTTCACCCCGGGGGGTGCGGGTTCGCGGGGGTTCGCGCCGGTCGCGGCGCCGGTGAACCGGTGGATGCCTCCACCGTTGATCAGCCCCGCGGTCGCGAGTCCACGCCCGTACCCGGAGTCGGGTCCGATGCCGGCTTCGGAGAGCCCGACGACCGCGCCGGGATCCATCCACGGTGCCAGGTTGGCCCACCGGTCGACGTTGTCGCTGAACTCGGCGAGCGCTTCGGTGCGGGCCCGGGTCGCCTGGTTGCGGCGCTGCCGGTACGACGTCTCGATCCGTTCCAGGGCGCGTTCGCGTGCCGCTGCACGGTCGACTTCGGCTTGGACCGCGTCGGGGTCGGGACGCATCCACAGGCTCACGGGTCGTCACCTTCGCCGCTGTCGACGGTGATGATCTCGTCGAGGGTTTCGTGTTTGGCGATCTCGAGGAGTCCGACCACGGTCGATGGGGGCCCGTCGATCTCGGAGTGGACGACGAACATCTGTTCACCGGTGTCGGCGTCGAGGTAGGGGGCGACCGCGACGATCCCGAGCGGGATCGCACCGTTGGGGATGAGGCTCGAGATGTAGTCGGTGTCGATCGGGTTCATCGGTTGCTCTCGAGTTCGGCGAGGTAGCGGCGCAACCCTTCGTTGGGGTGCCGCTGGTAGACGGCGTGGAGGATCTCGATCGGGTCGTCCGCGGTTGTCGCGTTGCCCGGTCCGGGCCCGGGGCCCCGGGCCATGCCGGCGGTGACCGGTTCGCCGGGGTGACCGGTCGGCGCGCCGAACGGTGGTGGGGGAGCGGCCGCGGGCAACGGGACCTGCTGCTGGACACCTTCGCTCATGGTGCGTTGCCCGTACCCGGTTGATGGGCCGGTCCGCACCGGTTGGGTGTTCATGTCGGTCCGGTTCGAGTAGCTCTGCCCGGGTTGCCCTTGGCGGGCACCGCCGCGGCCTTGGCCTGTGCGTGGCATGTGGTCACCTCACGAGACGTCGTAGCCGGTGGTCGTGGTCGACCGGAGCAGTTGGGCGAGGTTCGCCTGGTTGCGGTTCGGTGGCCCGATCTGAGCGAGCTCTTGTTCCATGCCGGCACCGGGGGGCGACAGGCCGGGTTCCGCTGCCGCGGGATCGGGGGTCTGTTCGGCTTGGCGTTCCTGGGCTTCGCGTTGCACCTCGAGGACCGCTTCGGGCAGGTCTTGGCCTTGGGACACCTTCTGGAGCAGCGACGCGAAGTCGGCCGGCTGGTACGGGCCCTGGGGGTCCGCGGCCTGGGTTTCGATCGACGCGAGGAACGCCTGCTGTAGACGGTTCGACACGATCCGGGCCCGTTCGGTTTCGACGTCGTCGACGAGCGGGTCGAGTTCCATCGCGGTGTCCGGCGACAACGTGCCAGCCCCGACTCGTTGGGCGAGTTCGACGTTGATCATCATCGAATCCGCCCCCGCGAGCGCATACGACGGGAACGACACGAGCGGCCCGTTCCGTTCGGTGTTCCACAGATCGGCGGGCTTGTAGTCGATGTGGCCTTTCGCTTTCGGCCAGTTGATGTGGAACGTGCGGCGGGTGCCGCCGAAGTAGTTGCGGTCGATGAGGGCAGCAATCTCGTTCTCGGCTCGCATCGACCGGGCGATCAGCTTCTGTGCTTCTTGGATCGGGAAGTCGATCGTCGCGGACAACAACTGGTCGGCACGCCGGCCCGTGGTGCGGGCGTAGCTCGGGGATCCGGTCAGGTCGCCGGGCACCGCGGCGGATTCGCGGGCGGCTTGTTCGAGCCGGTCGACCGCCGCGTACGACGCGTAGTCCGGGTTCTGCTGCACCGTGTCGAGCGTCCCACCGGTCACGATGCCGGGTTCACCCGCGGTCGGGTCCGCCGCCTGGACGATCTCGGGGATCTCGTTGGGGCGCCCCACCAGCCAATGCTCACCGAGGATCCCCTTCTTCGTTGCCAGCAACGACAGGCCCATCAGTTCGGTCATCGTGTGATGCATCCCCACGACCCCGTCGAACTGGCCCAACAAGCGGTCCAGAGTGATCCGGCCCGGGACCACGACCGGGCACCGGTAGCACCGGTTCGGGACCCGCTCGAGCACTTCGGGGCGACCCGTGTTCACCTCGAAATGGGACCCGTCGAGCAGCCCGTAGATCCCCCAGGCGCGACCCACCGCGACCGTGATCCGTTCCTCGTCGTCCCAATAGTCCAACACGTCGACCATCGAATCGTGGTCCGTGCCGGAGAACTGGCCCTGCGGCGGGTGCGCGATCCGGGCCGCCTGGGCCGGGTACCGCTTCGCCAGCTCCGCCCACCGCATCCTCGTCGCGAAGATCACATCAGGCGGTTCCATGTCCAACCGTTCCGACGTCGGCGCCGGATAGGTCATCATCGGCGACCGCGGACACCACTGCACCATCCGGGTCGCCAGGTTCGGGCGGATCAACACCGGCGACTGCGCGTACCCCAGCAACCATCGGGCCCGCTGCGCCAACACGAGCTCCATGTCGTTGTTCGCCCACATACCCAACCACGCGCGCCGCCGATCCCGCGCCGCATCATCATGACGCTGAAACCCCGGCCGCGCCGAGGGGACCTCGAGGTTCGGCATCACCGACGCGATCCGCATCGACATCTGATCCAACCCCTGCTGGGTGATGTTGGTCACCGTCGCCTTCGCCTCAGCGTTCAACTCCGGCAACGGCAACACCACATCACCGTTGTAGACCTCCGCCACCGCCCGCATCTGCTCCAACACACGGCCACGGTCACGTCGCCGCTCGTCGTAGAGCTCCATCACCCGACGGGCCGCACCCCCGTCCTCGAGCGCTCTGATCACCTGACCGTCATCCCTTCACGTTCACGAATGAACTGTGGACGCCACAACCGCTTCTGCTTCGACGTGTCCACGGAGCGCAACGACGGCAACTTGTGCTCCAAGAACCATTGTGCCAGCACCTGATCATCAGTGGTGGCACCCGCCCCCCACACCGTCACCTGATTCACCAGCCGCAACGCCTTGGTCCGCGAATCGCCCCGCCACTCACCCGGCAACCGCACCAACCCATGCATCCACACCGGACGCACCAGACCCTGGATCCCATAGTCCGGATCCGACTTGTTGCTCTGCGTGTCATGCGGCAACGTCCGGATCCGATGCTGCGACGCCCAAAACCGCCACGTGTTGTTCGCCAACAAGTAGCGGTGCGCAGCGTTGCGTTCCACGATCCACACCGAGATCGGGGCCCCCGCCGCGATCGACCGCTGCTGCAAATCCTCCGCCTCACCGAAGAACCGGCCCGCCCGATCCCGGTCCAACAGATCACCCGCCTGCATCCGCTTGTTCTCCAAGTCGATCAGATACCGCAACGCGTTCGGGCGCCCATCCGGGCCCTCAGTCCCCGGCAACCACTGAACGATCCACCACTGCAACGCCCACATGCGTTCCACCGACGGATCCAACGACGCCACCGACACCCACGGCGGCGCCAACCCCGCCGGAACCTGCCCCGCCGCCCGATCCAGATCCCAACACCCCGGCGCCTCAAACCCGTTCCGATCCGTACCCCCCGACACCCACACCTTGTCGACCAGCGTCTCCGACAACGCCAGATCCTCCTGCTGGTACACCGTCGCGAACCGCTCAGGACTGTTCCGCATGATCCCCGACAACTCCCGCCACGACAAGCGCCGCGGATCCAACAAGCACCCCGCCGGCTGCGGATCCGCCGTCAACCGGTGATGCGGCGACCTCGACCCCCCGATCTCACCCTCATGCAACACACGACACCGCTCCTCATCATGCGCCTGGAACCGCACATGATGATACTTCCGAGGCACCTCCACCTCCTCACCCACCACCTCCACCGCATCCATCACCTCATCAACCGACACGTCCCCCACATCGAGCTCCGCCGCCAACTTGTCCCGACAATGCGCATAGATGTCGTTCGGCCCCAACCGCTGCCCCACCACCAACAACAACCCACCCGGTTCCAACCGCGCCTCCGCCTCATCATCCCACCACTCGAACTGCTCCTCAGTCAGATAGCTCGACCGCACCACCTTCTTCGAAGTCACGTCATCCCACACGATGAACCGGAACCGCATCCCCAACGACCCCGAATCCTGCCCATACGCCGTCCACGTCGGCTCCTTCTCAGCGATGCTCCCCCCACCCTCCTGCACCACCACGAACTGGCCCCGCTGCCACAGATCATGCGAATCATGCCCAGGCCGAAACGCACCAAAATCCGTCGCCAACACCCCCACCGCATCCACCGCCAACCCCAACTCCCGCTCATCATCCTTCGCCTCCACCGGGAACCGCCGCTCCAACGACCGCCGCAACCGCCCCACATACTTCTCCGCCGTCGCATAGATCCGATGACCCATCAACCCCCGAATCGCACGATCCCGACACGTCAACCACGCCGGCAGATCATGCGAAAACGCCGTCGTCTTACCCGACCCCGGCGGACAGTTGATCACCACGAACTCCTTATGCGGAGTCGCCAACAACTCCACCACCCGCTCACCCGCCTCGATCTGCCACGGTGGACCTACCCCGGGCTCACGGACGGGTTGGTTGTGGGGTGATCATGCCGCG
>JBKGZW010000177.1:0-5456 GCA_046543225.1 Acidimicrobiales bacterium | reverse complement strand
ACGAATCGTCCCGGAAGCTCGCCTCGGATGATGCGGGTGAAGATGGTGGCCATGCCCAGATCGTAGAGTGGCGCCGTGTCGAAGTCGCCCGATGGTCCCGATGCCGGTCTGTTCACGGTCCCCAACCTGGTGTCGGTGGCACGGCTCGGCTGCGTACCGGTGTTCCTGTGGCTGCTGTTCGGTCTCGACGCTCCGCTGGGAGCGGCGGTGCTGCTGGCCTTCCTCGGTGCGACCGACTGGGTCGACGGCTACATCGCGCGACGGTTCGGCCAGGTCTCGGAGATCGGCAAGATCCTCGACCCCACCGCCGATCGGATCATGTTGTTGGTGGCCGTGCTGGCCATCGCGGTCGCGGGCCACGTTCCCTGGTGGTTCGCGGGGCTCACCCTCGCCCGCGAGGGACTGGTGTCGGTCATGGCGGTGATCCTGGGCGCGCTCGGTGCCCGGCGGATCGACGTCACCTGGTGGGGCAAGACCGGCACCTTCCTGCTGATGATCAGCTTTCCACTGTTCCTCGCCTCGGGCGCCGAGTGGGACCTGGCCGACCCCTCGTGGTGGCTGGCGTGGGCGTGCGGCGCGCCTGGCCTGGTGATCGCCTACTACGCCGCCTGGGGGTATCTGCCAGCGGCGAGGAGCGCGCTGGCGGAGGGTCGTGCCACCCGCCGCGGCCAGCCGAGCTGAGCCGAACCTCAACCTCTGGTCGAGGTTCGGACGTGGCATCGACACCGGTCGCCAGATGCCTCGCTGTCTTGTAGCGTTTCGTCGATGAACATCCCCGACGATCTCCGGTACTCGACAGATCACGAATGGGTGCGCGTCGAAGACGGTCGGCTCCGGCTCGGCATCACCGACTATGCCCAGGACGCCCTGGGAGATGTCGTCTTCGTCGAGCTCCCCGAGACGGGACGCAGCGTCGCTGCCGGCGAGTCGTTCAGCGAGGTCGAGTCGACCAAGTCGGTGTCGGACATCTACGCACCCGTGGCCGGCACCATCGCCGAGGTGAACGCCGACCTCGGAGACCACCCCGAACGGCTCAACGACGACCCCTACGGTGACGGGTGGATCGCGGTCATCGAACCGGCCGATCCCGCCGCGGTCGACGACCTGCTCGACGCCGCCGCCTATCGCTCGCTCGTCGAGGGCTGAACCGTGTCCGACGTCGTGTGCGGAGCCTGCGGGCACCCGAACCCGTTGGGAGCGAACTACTGCTCCTCCTGCGGGTCGCCCCTCACCGATCGCGACGACGAGCACAGCACCCTGTCGATACCGGTCGACGAGTTCCCGCCGGTCGACGAGGAGCACGTCTTCGACGAGGCCGAGATCGAGCCGGGCACCGGCATGTTGTTGGTCAGGCGAGGGCCCAACGCCGGCTCGCGCTACGTGCTCGATCATCCGGTGACAAGCCTGGGTCGGCATCCGGACAGCCGCGTGTTCCTCGACGATGTCACCGTGTCGCGTCGTCACGCCGAGATCCGCCGCACCGGCGACGGCTACGAGGTCGTCGACGTCGGATCGCTCAACGGCACCTACCTCAATCGTGAGCGGGTCGACCGGGGATCCTTGCACGATGGCGACCTCATCCAGGTGGGGAAGTTCAAGCTGATGTTCGTCGCCAGCGACACAGGAAGCCACGACGAGTGAGCGAAGCAGCCGACGCCAACCGGGGACACCTGTCGATCGGCGAGGTGCTGAGCCTGCTCCAGGACGAGTTCCCGGACATCACGATCTCCAAGATCCGCTTCCTCGAGAGCCAGGGGCTCATCGATCCCGAGCGGACCCCGTCTGGCTATCGCAAGTTCTACGAGGCCGACATCGCTCGCCTGCGGTGGATCCTGGTGCAACAGCGCGAGAACTTCCTGCCGCTCAAGGTGATCAAGGAGCGCCTCGAGCGTGGCGAGCTCGACGAGGTCTCCGACGATGCCGCTCATCCCGTCTCCCCGGACCCACCCGCGAGCAGCGAGCTCGACCTGCCTGCGCCCGCTGCCACCAGCGGCAGGAGCGAGTCCGCATCGGGCTCCGGCGCGGCCGACTCCGACCGCGGGCGCGGTGCGGCCCGGGCCGCCCGCGACGCGGTCCGCACCGCGCCGCTCGATCCGGGGTCGGCGTCGGTCGCCCTCAGTCGCGACGAGCTGGCCGACGCGGCGGGCATCAGCCCGGCCGAGGTGGCCGATCTCGAGCGCTTCGGCCTGGTGTCGGGGCGCACCATCGGCCCCACCGTGCTCTATGACGAGTCGGCGTTGGGGGTGGCCCGGCTCGCCGCCGGGTTCTTCCGCCACGGCGTCGAGGGTCGTCACCTGCGGATGTACAAGGTGGCTGCCGAGCGTGAGGCGTCGTTCTTCCAGCAGGTGGTGATGCCGCTGCTGAAGCAGCGGCATCCGTCGGCTCGCCAACAGGCGGTCGAGACCCTGGGGGAGCTGGCGGAGCTGGGGGAGGGCCTGCGTGCGGCCATGTTGCACCACGCGCTGCGCGAGTACCTGGGTAGCCCCTGACCGCGTCGGGCTCCCCGGCATGGGCGATTCTCGGCGAAACGAGTGAAGACCGGCCGCCATCGGGATAGGGTCGAGTCATGGTGGAGATGGAGCTGATCGGCGTTCGAGTCGAGGTCCCTTCGAACCAACCCATGGTCGTGCTCCGCGAGACCGAGGGGCAGCAGCGCATGCTGTCCATCTGGATCGGTGGACCAGAGGCGACGGCCATCGCGGTGGCCCTCGAAGGACTCGAGCCGCGTCGTCCGCTCACCCACGACCTGTTGAAGATCGTGCTCGACGAGCTGGGAGCCACCCTCGTGCAGGTGGTCGTCACCGAGTTGCGCGACAGCGTGTTCTACGCCGACCTGCACCTGAGCCTCGCCGACGGCACCCGTGTCATCTCGGCCAGGCCCTCCGACGCCATCGCGCTGGCGGTGCGCACGGCCACCCCGATCCACGCCGAGGAAGCGGTGCTCGACGAGGCCGGGTTCGTCGAGGCCGAGCCCGAAGAGCCCGAAGACGTGGTGGAGCAGTTCCGTGAGTTCATCGACAGCGTCGACCCCGGCGACTTCGCGTCCTGAGCTCGCGGCCTCGGCCGACACCGATGGGCATTGACGGGCGCGCGGGCCCGTCGTACGCTCGGTGCGGCTGACACCGGCGTAATTCCGCCGGTGTCGAACATCTGTGCCGCCGAGGCAGCCAGCGCCTGGCACCACATCCCGACGGGGAGTTCACCATGACCCAGTCCGCCCGAGACAGTGCTGTCGCCCACGGGTTCAGCGGCCGCAAGGCCGCCGAGGTCGTCGGCATCACCTACCGCCAGCTCGACTACTGGGCTCGCACCGACCTGGTGCGACCCTCGCTGGCCGACGCCAACGGCAGCGGCAGCCGGCGCCAGTACTCCTACCGGGACCTGCTCGAGCTGAAGGTGGTCAAGAGCCTGCTCGACGCCGGCATCCGTCTCGAGTCGGTGCGTGACGCCTTCGCCTTCTTGCGCGAGCACCTGGGCGAGGACATCGTCACCGCCAACCTGGTCATCCGAGGCTCCAGCGTGCTGGTCCGCAGCGACGAGGAGATCCTCGACGTGTTGCGCCAGGGACAAGGGGTGCTCAACATCTTGCCGCTCGGCAGCGTCAAGGACGAGGTCGACTCGGCGATCGTCGAGCTCCGCCCGTCGGACGCCGCCACCGAGCCCGATGTGCCCACGACCTTGCCAGCCGAGCGCGCGGTCGGCGACGAGCGCTGAGCCGGGCGTTCGCCCATCGTTCCCATCGGCCGCCGAGTGACGTTTGGCCCTGGTCGTTCCGGTTCGTCCGCCATCTACTCGAGGTGAACAAGGGAGGGCGAGATGAAGGTGAGCGAGCTGATGCACACTCCACCGGTGGTGTGTGACCCGAGCAACCTGGTCCGAGACGTCGCCCAGCTGATGCAGGCCCGCGACGTCGGTTGTGTCATGGTCGTCGACCAGGGTGGTGGACTGGTCGGCATCGTCTCCGACCGCGATCTGGCCCTGCGGGTCGTTGGCCAGGGCCGCTCTGGCGACGTGGCCATCGACTCGGTCATGACCCGCGACGTTGCCACGGTGAGTCCCCACGCCCCGGTCGAGACGGCCCACACGATCATGCACGAGCGTGGTGTCCGTCGACTGCCCGTCACCGAGGACGACGGTCGTTTGCACGGGTTGATCGCGATGGACGACCTGCTCGCCTACGCGGGAGCGACGGTCGATGCCCTCACCGAGACCCTCCAGCGCCAGCGGGAACGATCCGGCGACGAAGGCTAGAGGCCGGACCGCACCGGGTCAGTCGAAGAGGTCGGGTTCGGCCCTGGTGATCCACTGGTAGAGGGGCTGGAAGCTGAACCATCCCGCGCCCTCGGAGCCAACCTGGGTTCGGGTGAGCGCCGCCGACTCGTCGTCGATCGACACCGGCGACCCGGCCGCCTCGGCGAGCAGCTGGGCCTGACAGGTGCGTTCCATGGTGATGAACCACCAGGCCGCCTCGTCGACCGTGGTGCCGACCGTGAGGTTGCCGTGGTTGCGGAGGATGGCGGCCTTCTTGTCGCCGAGCGCGTGGGCGATGCGCTTGCCCTCCTCGGTGTCGAGCACGACGCCGGTGAAGTCGTCGAAGAGCACGTGGTCGTCGTAGAAGGCGCACGAGTCCTGGGTGATGGGATCGAGCGTGCGTCCCAGCGCCGACCAGGCCTTGCCGTGCACCGAGTGGGCGTGGGCGGCGGCGACGACGTCGGGTCGGGCTGCGTGGACCTGGGAGTGGATCGCGAACGCCGCGCGGTTCACGTGGTACTCGCCTTCGACGACCTCGCCGTCGTGATCGACACAGATCAGGTCCGACACGCGGATGTGGCTGAAGCTCATGCCGAACGGGTTCACCCAGAACCGGTCGGGATGCTCAGGATCGCGGGCGGTGATGTGTCCGGCGACACCCTCGGAGAAGCCGAACCGGCCAAAGAGCCGGAACGAGGCGGCGAGCCGCTGCTTGAGGTGCAGGCGCTCTTCGGCGGGGTTCTCGAAGCTCGGACGGGAAAACGGGAGCCGGAGCTCGGCCATCGGGCACCTCCTGGTGGTCGCCCGCACAGGATACCGCCGAGCCCGACCCGACCCCAGCCGGGGTTGATCCTGCCGCCGCCGGGGTAGATCGACTCCGTCGTCGCGAATGGGAGGTCAGATGGGAGCGATCCGCAAGACCGTGTCGGTGGTGACCCTCGGTGTGGTGCCGTTCCGGTCGAAGAAGGAGCGACTCCAACAGGCCGAGACCGCCTCGCGCCTCGCCGAGCTCGAGCTCGAGAAGGAGCAGCAGGCCCGCATCGAGGCGGACGAGCGGGTCGCGGCCGCCGACCAGCGCGCCCGTGACGCCGAGGGACGCCTGTCGAAGGAGGCCAAGCGGGCTGCCTCGCGCCGTCATCGACGCCGCTCGGCGAAGGGCGGCGGCGTCGGAGTGGGGATCGAGCGCGTCGGCCGGCGGGCTACCA
>JBKGZW010000176.1:0-5475 GCA_046543225.1 Acidimicrobiales bacterium | reverse complement strand
CCGAGCGCGGCCACGACCAAGGCGATCAGCAGGAAGCCGACCGGGTTCACTGGGGTCCTCCTGTGCCCGCAGGGGGGATGGTTCCACCGGATGGGGTCGAGGCGACGTCGACCAGGTGCTGGGCCTCGAGACCCCAGCTCTGACCGCCGTCCCAGTGCTCACGCTTCCAGATCGGCACCGTGGACTTCAACGTGTCGATGCCGAAGCGTGCCGCGGAGAACGCCGCGTCGCGGTGGGGTGCCGACGCCACGACCACCACCGCCGACTCGCCCACCGGCACCGGTCCGACCCGGTGCAACAGCGCCAGGCGGCCGAGGTCGGGCCACTGGTCGCGGGCGCGTTCGACGATCGCCGCCAACCGGGGTTCGACCTGCTCGGTGTAGGCCTCGTACTCCAGCAGCGAGACACCGGGCCGTCCCTCGGCGTGGTCGCGGGCGGTTCCCGAGAACAGCACGACCGCGCCGCACCGAGGCAGGACCGCCCAGTTGGCGGCCGCCTCGACCGGCAGGGGATCGGTGCTCAGACCGACCCAGGTGTCGCTGTCTCGTGGCGCGTGCACTCGGCCATGGTAGGAGATCGAACAGCCGACGTTGCAGGGCCGCGGACAATCGTGCCGCATCGGTCGATAATCTCCGCTGCGTGCCCGATGACGACTCCTTCGACGACGAAGCAGCCAGATTCGGTGATCCGGTGCATCCCGACGACCGCCTGTGGCGTCACCCGTCGGAGATCCACAAGGTCCCGCCTCCCGGCGCTCGTTCGATCCCCGACACCGTCGACTTCGCCCCGGCCCCGCGGCGAAGGACGGTCGCGGCTGCGGTGGCGGTGTCGAGTCTCGTCGGGGCCGCAGTCGCCGTGTCGGTCATCATGATCACCGGGGTCGGCGAGCGGGTGGTCGAACGCTGGGTCGAGGCGCCAGGGCCCGTCCAGCTCGCGGCACCGTCCACCACCACCGTCAGCAGCACCACGACGACCACCGAGGCCTCGCCCCCACCGCCCACCATGAGCGAGCTCGCCGAAGCGACCTCGCCCTCGATGGCGTGGATCACCGTGGTCAACGGTGAGGACTCGACCGACTGCGCCGGTGTCGTCATCACCACCGACGGGCATCTGCTCACCGAGGCCCAGCCGTTCGAGGACTACTCGTCCATCACGGTCCGTCTCCACGACGGGTCCACCGAGGAGGGGGTGCTGGTCGGCATCGACCCGCTGACCGATCTGGCGGTGATCAAGGTGGGGCGCGACGACCTCGCGCCGGCTGCGCTGGGCGATCCCCGCGATCTCACCCCCGGTGGGGTGGTGCTGGTGCTCGAGCCCGACGAGACCGGCAAGGTGGCGGCCAGCGCGGCCATGGTCAACGCCGTCGGGACCCCTGCCCGTCTCGAGAGCGAGCTCACGCTCTACGACATGATCCGGTTCGACGCCCCGGTGCCCGTCGAGCTCTCCGGTGGCCCCCTGCTCAACGGCGACGGTGAGGTCATCGGGGTGACGGTGCGCGCCGGGAACGGCGCGCCCTTCGGCCTGGCCACCCCGATCGACGCCGCACGCGTCGTCGCCACCGACATCATCGAGGTGGGTCGCGCCCGTCACCCCTGGCTGGGCATCGAGGGTCGCCAGGAACAAGCGCATCCGGTCGTGCTGCGGGTCGTCGAGGGCAGCCCCGCACACGATGCCGGATTGCTCCCCCGGGACGTGATCGTCGCGGTCAACGACGAGCCGGTCCCGTCGATGGCCGCCTTCGTCACCGCGGTGCGAGGGCACCGACCAGGCCAGACGATCACCATCACCTACCAGCGCGACGGGGTCGAGGAGCAGATCGCCGCCGAGCTCGAGGTTCGCGACGAACCGGCTCCGACTCCCACCCAGGGGTAGCGATCAGCGCCCGCGACGCACCCGGCGGAGGATCCCCACCCCGGCGGCGCACGAGGCCACGACCCCTGCAGCAGCTGCTCCGATGGCCAGCTCCTGGCGCCGCTTGGGGCTGAGGGTGTCGAGCGGGCCGGGTGATGTACCGGCCACATAGGCCTCTTCGTTGGTGTGGGTGGGTACCCACCCCAGCGAACGGAGACGGTCGTTGGCCACCACCCACGGGTGCATGATCCATGGCAGGATCTGGGGAGGTGTGGACGACAGGCCGAGACGCCAGCGGGTCGCCACGAATCGGCCAGCGATCGCCACCGGGACCCGGGGCCGGGGAATCCCCGCCAGCGCCCGCATGGCATCGGGTGGGATCCACCCGTCGGGGGCCACGTTGAACGCACCGTCGCATCGCTGCTCGGCCACGAGGACCGCGGCCGAAGCCAGATCGTCGAAGTGCAGGAACTGCACCGGGGGATCGAACTCCCCGGCTCGGAGTCCCGCGGCGGGCAGCAGTGCCGACGCCACCCAGCTGGCCGACTCCTCGGCCAGGGTCGTCGTGGGTCGCAGCACCGCCACCCGGGCCCGTGGGTGCTCGCCTCGGTGCCGCTCGGCGAGATGTTCGATCCTGGCCTTGTCCTCGGCGAAGGCGAACCCCGGGTTGGGCTGCACCGGTGAGTCCTCGGTGAGGGGGATGGGGTTGTCGGGCCAGGCCCCATAGACGGTGGCGCTCGACACGAGGACCACCTGGTGCACATCGGCTGCACCGGCCGCGGCCAGGACCCGTTCGGTCAGCTCGACGTCGACACCGGAGTCGTCTCGACCCGGACCGGCGGCGAGCACCGAGGCGAGGTGGATCAAGGTGTCGGCCTGCTCCAGGTGTGGCACCAGATCATCGGTGGCGAGGTCGAAGTGACGCTCGTGGAACCGCTCCGAGGGCTCACAGGTGCCCGGCACCAGGTCGAGTCCGATGACCGGGGCCGATGACGACGAGGCCAGCAGCCGCGTCGCGACCCGGCTGCCCAGTGCACCCGAGGACCCGGTGAGGACGACGCCACTCATGGGCCTACCATGCCCGTGTGAGCGGTTTCGGTCCATTCGGTGCAGGTGATCCCTTCGACGGCGTGCCGTTCTTCGCCGACCTGGCGAAGATGCTGTCCCAGCAGGGGCCGGTGTCGTGGGACGCGGCGCGCCAACTCGCCCACTCCATCGCACTCGGCGGTGAGTCCGAACCCAACGTCGATCCCGCCGAACGGATCGAGCTCGAACAGCTCGCCCGGGTCGCCGACCTGCACGTTGGGTCCACCACCGGGCTCGCCACCTCGGTGTCGGGCACCGGGGCCAGCATCGTCCCGGTCACCCGAGCCCAGTGGCTGACCCGTGCGCTCGACGCCTACAAGCCGCTGTTCGAGGCGATCGCTTCGGCGCTGACCCCTGCCGAGGGACACACCGATCAGCCCGAGCCCGCCGACCCCGAAGCGTTCGAACAGGACCCCGAGGCCGCGATGGGGGCCTGGCTCGGCGGCATGATGCAGATGCTGTCACCGATGATGCTGGGCATGACCGCAGGGTCGATGGTCGGCCATCTGGCCACCCGGTCACTCGGCCAGTACGACCTCCCGATCCCCCGCCAGCCCGGCCAGGACGAGATCATGGTCGTGGTCCGGAACCTCGACGAGCTCGGCTCGGAGTGGAGCCTCGACCGCTCCGAGCTGCGGTTGTGGCTGTGCCTGCACGAGATCGCCCACCACGCGGTCCTGACGGTCCCCCACGTCCGTGCCCGGCTCGTCGACCTCCTCGAGCGGTTCGCGTCGTCGTTCGACCCCGACAGCTCTGCGCTCGAGGAACGGCTGGGCACCTTCGACCCGAGCGATCCCCAGGGCCTGTCGGCCATGCAGTCGATGTTCGCCGAACCCGAGGTGCTGGTCGGGGCGATCCGCTCCCCCGCCCAGGAAGCGATCCTGCCCCAGCTCGAAGCGCTCGTCGCCGCCATCGTCGGCTATGTCGACTGGGTGATGGACACCGTCGGTGGGCGGATCATGTCCGGGTACGGCCAGATCACCGAGGCGATGCGCCGGCGCCGGGTCGAGGCGGCGGCGTCGGACCGCTTCGTCGGCCAGCTGCTGGGCCTCGACCTCACCCAAGCGCTCTATGACCGGGGCTCGTCGTTCGTCGGCGGCGTGGTGGAACGGGCCGGACCCGAGGGCCTCGACCGGTTGTGGCAGAGCGAGCGCGAGCTGCCGACACCCGCCGAGATCGACGCGCCGGGTCTGTGGCTCGCCCGCATCGACCTGCCCGACGACGACGGCTGACCAGCCCGCCTCCGTCCAGGTCAGCGGGACTCGGGATCCGGTTCGCGCTCGACCTCGTAGTCGGGCGGCAGGGGCTCGCCCCTCGGGCCGGTCCCGCCGGTGCCGGGACGCAGCTTGAGCGTGGCGGTCCGGCGCACCCGCCGAGCCCGGACCTTGGCCTCGGTCTTGATGCGGTCGGTGACCTCGTCGGTCTTGCGACGCCGCATCCGGCCGTGGACCAGCAGGAACTTGCGACCGAGGAGGTAGCTCCCCGCGGCGAACGCGGCCCCGGCAGCCACCAAGAGGTACCCGATCCGACCCGGGATGGGGACCACGACCGGGATCGCGGCGCCCAGCACCCAGATCAGCTGGAACCGGGTCTCGAACCGGGCGAAGGACCGACCGCGGTTGGCGTCAGGGGCGTCACGCTGCAGGATCGAGTCGAACGCGACCTTGCCGGTGGCTGCGGCGATGCTGACGCTGAACGCGGCGAGCGCCGCACCCACGAGGTTCCCGTAGAGGGCGGCGACGACTCCGCAGCTCACCACGACCGCCAGCGCGGCGACGAGGATGCGCTCCTCGGGGACGGTACGACGGAGGCGGGGGGCCACGATCGCCCCGAGGGGCGCTCCCAGCCCCGCCATGGCGACCGCGACGCCGAAGTGCCAGGTGGGGGCACCGGTGGACACCTCGGTGACGGTCGCTCCGAGCAGGTCGCGGGTGGCCGAACCGAGCCGCGAACCGAACTCCTCGACGAACGGGCGTTCCTGGGTGCCGCGGAGCGTGAAGGCGATGAGGAAGGTCATGAATCCCACCAGGCCCCGCATGAGCCCCATGGCCGACGCCGCGAGCAGGATCCCCCCGCCGCGCAGCTCGGCGCGCTCGGTCTCGTCGGGCGGTTCGGTGGCCACCACCACCGACGGGAGCTTCCTGCCCACCACCGCGGCCGCTCCGAAGGTGACCGCGGCGAGACCGCACACCCACGCCGAGCCGCCCAACCAGAGGAACAGACCGGCCGGGACGACCGCGGCCGCGCCCGCGAGGCCCGAGAGCAACGACAGCTTCGAGTTGGCGGCGACCAGCTCGTCGTCGGTGGCGACCGTCGCCGGCACCGCCGCGCTCTTGGCGACGTGGTAGCCCTTGCCCAGCACCAGGATCCCGAACGCCAACGGGAAGAGCAGCAGCGAGTCCAGGTTCCAGATCATCAACAGGGCGATGAGCGCCCGCGCCGCTCCCGATGCGACGATCATCCAGCGCCGCCCGCCCATCATCCGGTCGACGGCGGGCCCGATGAGCGGTGCCACCACCGCGAACGGCGCCATGGTCA
>JBKGZW010000175.1:0-5500 GCA_046543225.1 Acidimicrobiales bacterium | reverse complement strand
CATCGCCTACCTGCTTCGACCGGATCTCTTCTCCACCGAACACCACCGGGTGCGGATCGTGACCGAAGGACCCGACGCGGGTGCCACGCGACCGGCCGGCGCCCCCGACGACGCCGATGCGTCGCCACCCGTTGCCGTGGCCACCGGAGTCGACGCGTCCGGCGTCCTCGACCTGGTGTGGCACCACCTCGTGGATCGACCCGCCATCCCCCCGTTCGGTCCACCGGGTCGCTAGCGTGGACCCATGTCACGGGTGTGCTCACGACCGGGTTGTGCCGAACCAGCGACTGCGACCTTCGCATACGCACCCGCGCAGTTGGCGGCATGGATCGGCGACCTCGCCGACGACCGGCGCGCGATCGGTCACGATCTCTGCGACACCCACGCCGACCGCCTCACCGTGCCCGCCGGCTGGACGCTGACCGACGAGCGCACCCGCCCCGAGCCACGCGTGTCGCTCAGCGCGGTCGACCCGACCAGCCCCATGCTGGCCCGGGCGTTCCGGGCCGCCAAGGCCAGCTGAGTCACACCGAGAACACGCCTTCGACCGCGAAGGCCGCTCCCGCCACCACGGTGACCACCAACCCTACGAGCCCGAGCCACCGCACGAGGCGGCCTCGTACACCAGCGTCGCCGAGCGCGGCTGCCGCGCTCACGCCGATCACCATCGCCACCGACCCGACGACGACCGGGCCCATCCCATAGGTCGCGCCCGCGGCCACGGCCAGCAGTCCGACCTGAGGTCGGGCCACGGCAGGGATCGCGACCGGCACCAGTGCCGCCTTCCAGGCGTCCATCGCCGGTTCCGCTGGCGGTGGGCCGACGAACAGGTCCTTGACCCCGGCGCCCATGAGGACCAGTCCGGCCGCCACCATCGCCGTCGGAGCGCTCACGTCGATGGCCGCGAGCAAGAGAGATGCGGCCGCTCCCAGGACCACGAACAACGTCGCCGCGATCCCCGCGCCGAGCGCGGCCACCCGAGCAGGCGAGCCGTCCGCCGACAGCGAGGTCCGGGCCAGCCCTGCCGCCACCCTGGCGACCCGCGCAGGATTGACGGTGGTCACGATGGCCACCGCGGCCAGCCAGCCAGGTCCGTTCACGGGCGTGTCTCCTCGGCGTCGATGATCGAGAGGGTGAGCAACAGCGCCGACAGCGCGTGTTGCTGGTCGTCCATCTGGGTGAACCCGAACTGGAACCACGCGCCGCGTGCCAGATCGGGTCGGGGATACTCCTGTGCCTCGTCGGGGCTCACCTGACGGTCGGCCAGCATCCCCGCCACACAGCGCGCTCGCTCGGCGATCGGGTCGGCCAGATGCTCGAGACGGTCGTCGCTGGTCGCCACCTGCCAGAGCCCGACCAGCTGCTCGCCCACCGTGCCGAGTCCGGCCCCGAGGGTGCGGCGGCCCCGTAGGAGATAGCGGGGCCAGGTGTCGACCCGTTGGGACTCGTAGCGGGTCTGGATCGATCCGAGCCCGGCCTGGCGCTCGACATAGGGCACCTGGGCATCGGGCACGGGACGGCCGGGATCGGGGCGGTCGGGCCATCTCGTCACCACCGACATCCCATATGCCGCCCAGTGGTCGGGAAGCTCCGGCCACCAACCTTCGGCCTCGTCCCGCTCGGTGGCGATGTAGTGGCCGATACGCAGCGCCGGTTCGTCCCATCCCTCGTCGGGAAACAGGAGATGCATCGAGGCCAGCGCCCAGTAGACCTCACCGGTGAAGAACGGCGAGCGCAGCCCGTGGCGAGGCTCGCGGCGCCGCCGGTCCCAGGACTCGATCACCGCGCCCGACGGCTCGACATGGGCGACGAGGAACCGGCTGAGGTCGCGCATCGCGTCGTCGTAGCGGTCCTCGCCGGTGTGCATGCGCCGCTCGGCGAGCCCGGCGACCAGCAGGGCCGAGGCGCCGGTGGTGACCCGGTCGGCGGACGGCTCGAACGCGGCCCAGTCGTCGTGGCGCACCAAGTGGTCGAGGGCATAGCCGGTCCCCGCGTCGGCCAGCTCCAGCGCGCCGTCGATGTCGAAGCTGGCCGCCTGATACAGCGACATGACCACCCCCGCGTGGCGGACGGTGTTGTAGTCGTCGACGACCTCGTCGTCGTTCGCGTCGTAGCGGTACAGCCACCGCCCGTCGTCGAGCTGGTTGCGGTCCAGCCACTCGACCGCGGCGACCGCCCCGTCCATGAGCGTGTCGGCGCTCACCGCGGGACAGTGCTCGGGCAGGGCGACCACCACCCGCACGACCGTCGCCAGCACCGCCCACGACGCGAGGGCACCGAGCAGGCGGTGGTGCACGCGCCGGGGAGACATGACCATGCACCCTAGGCGTCTGTCTAACCTCGGCTCATGAACCGCTGGGGTCCACGAGCGTTCGCCGCGGTCATCGTCGCCGCCATGGTCGCGCCAGCAGTCCTCGACCCGCCCCGCGATGGGTTTCCCCTGTCGACCTACCCCATGTTCGCCTTCGACCGGGGTTCGGTCACCTCGGTCACGACCGCGGTCGGTGTCACCGACGCCGATGAGCGGGTGCGGCTGTCGCCGTACCTGCTGGCCGGGGCCGACGAAGCGATCCTCGCCGTCCGCACCGCCAGGATCGCGGTCGCGGAGGAGAACCCAGACCGGTGGTGCGAGGAGGTCGCGTCGAGGGTGGCAGCGTTGCCCGGCGCCGTCGTCTCCTCCGAGCGGGTGGTGACGATCGAGGTCGTCACCGAGACCCACGACGCGGTGGCCACCCTGGCCGGCACGGCTGAACCTCTTCGGGTCGTCCCGCACGTCACCTGCCCGGTGGAGCCCCGGTGAGCCTGGCGACTCCGGGAGGACTCCTCACCGTGGCCGCACCCGAGCGGCTCGCGGCCCTCCGGGTGCTCGTCACCGTCTTCGCCCTCGTCTACCTGGTCGTTCGGTTCCCGCACCTGGTCGACATCGCGCAGCTGTCCGACGCTGCACCCGGCCGGTTCGACCCGGTCGGGCCGCTGGTCCTCCTCGCCGGGCCGGTGTCGCCGCCGGTGGCCATCGCCGTGCTGGCCGCGACCCTCGCTGCCGGGGTGACGGCGGTGGCGGGTTGGCGATGGCGGGTGAGTGGCCCTGTGTTCGCGCTGGGGGTGCTGCTGGTGCTGAGCTACCGCAACTCCTGGGGCCAGGTGTTCCACACCGAGAACCTGCTGGTGCTGCACCTGGGGATCCTGGCGGCGGCGCCGGCATCGGACGCCTGGTCGCTCGACGACCGGCGACGCTGCTTGGGTGGGGCGTCGCCCCCGGCGGCGAGCACGCGCTACGGATGGCCCGCCCAGCTGATGGTCGTGGTGGTCGTCGTCGCCTACGTGCTGGCTGGTTGGGCGAAGCTGCGGGCATCGGGTGTCGGGTGGGCCAGCGGCGACGCCCTCCGGAACCTGGTCGCCCACGATGCCTTGCGGAAGGAACTGGTGGGCGACGCCGGTTCGCCCATCGGGATCGTGGCCCTGCGCCACGCCTGGGTCTTCGCGCCGATGGCGGTGCTGAGCCTCGCCGTGGAGCTCCTGGCCCCCGTCGCCCTCTTCGGGGGGCGCGTGCGGATGGCGTGGGTCGTCGCCGCCTGGATCTTCCACCTCGGGGTGCTCGCCGTCATGGGGATCCTGTTCCCGTACCAGCTGCTCGGGGTCGGGTTCGCCTGCTTCGTGGCCGTCGAGTCGATCCCCCAGCGGTGGCGCGCCCGGCACCCACACCGTGGGATCCTGTCGCGATGACGACGCGCACGATCGGTGTTCCCCGCGAGGTCAAGATCGAGGAGAATCGGGTGGCGATGACCCCGGACGGGGTGCGCGAGGCGGCCTCGGTCGGGTTGTCCGTGGTCGTCGAGCGCGGGGCCGGTGACGGATCGAGCATCGGCGACGACGAGTACCGCGCTGCTGGAGCCGACGTGGTCGGGACCGACGAGGTGTGGGAGCGGGCCGACCTCGTCTGCAAGGTGAAGGAACCCCAGCCCGAGGAGGTGCGCCACCTCCGACCGGGACTCACCCTCTTCACCTACCTCCACCTGGCTGCCTATCCGGACGTGGCCGATGCCCTCATCGATCGCCGGGTCACCGGGTTCGCCTACGAGACCGTGCAACTGGCCTCCGGCGCGCTGCCGCTGCTCGCGCCGATGAGCGAGGTGGCCGGTCGGATGTCGGTCCAGATCGGGGCTCATCACCTCGAGCGCCACCACGGCGGCCGGGGCGTGCTCCTCGGCGGGGTGCCAGGCGTCCGTCCGGCCCGGGTCGTGGTGCTCGGCGCGGGCAACGTGGGGTGGAACGCGGCATGGCTGGCCGCCGGCATCGAGGCCGAGGTCCACCTCTTCGACAAGGACCTCGATCGCCTGCGCTTCGTCGATCAGATCCACAAGGGCCGGATCACCACCCTCGCCTCGAACCGTGGGGCGGTCGAGCGGTCCCTGGCCGAGGCCGATCTGGTCATCGGCGCAGTGCTCGTGGCTGGTGGACGGGCCCCGACGGTGGTGACCGAGGACATGGTGCGCCAGATGAAGCCGAGTTCGGTGATCGTCGACGTCGCCATCGACCAGGGTGGCTGCATCGAGACCGCCCACGAGACGACCCACGCCGATCCCGTCTACGAGCAGCACGGGGTGCTGCACTACGCGGTCGGCAACATCCCCGGCGCCGTACCCAACACCTCCACCCATGCGCTGACCAACGCGACGCTGCCCCACATCGTCGAGTTGGCCAGGCTCGGTCCCGCGGCGGCGGTCGAGGCCGATCCGTCGTTGGCGGCCGGCTGCAACGTCCACGACGGCAGCGTGACCAACGCTGCGGTGGCCGAGGCGCTCGACCGGTCCCACGTCCCTCCCGAGGCGCTGTTGTCGAACCGGTGACCCGGCCAACGCGGGGTCACGGCCCAGGGTGGTCGATCCCGAGCGCCTCGTGCAGCAACCGTCGAGCGTCGTCCGATCGCCCGTCGCGGACCAGCTCGATCAGTCCGCCGTCGAGCGCGACGGCCCAACCCGGGTGCTCGGTCGGTCGACCAGCGGCGCGCAACTCGTCGCGGGCCGATGCCAGCAGTGCGACCACCTCGTCGATCCCGTCGCCGAGACCTTCCTCGATCCGGCGGCGGAGCCAGACGGCGAACGCCGGGCTCTGACCGCCGGTGTCGACCGACACCGTGACCGGACCCACCACCGCCTCGGCGGGGAACACCACGGTGCCTCGTGAGGGGTCGGTGGCGTCGTTGACCAGTATCCCCGCCGCCATGGCATCGTCGACCACCTGGCGGTCGACCGGGTCGTTCCCGGTGGCGGTCACCACGAGGACCACGTCATCGAGGTCGCTGGCGCGGTAGGGCCGCTCGACCAGGTCGACGGGCAGTTCGCGGATCGCCTCGCCGAGCTCGGGGGCGACGACGGTGACCGCCGCTCGGGCATCGAGCAGTCGCCGGGCCCGCCGGGCCGCCACCGGACCGCCACCGACGACCAGGCACCGGCGGTCGTCGACCTGGAGGCGGGCGGACAGCCCCGGCGCGGGTGGTGGC
>JBKGZW010000174.1:0-5534 GCA_046543225.1 Acidimicrobiales bacterium | reverse complement strand
CCGACATGGCGTTGACGAGGGTCATGTCGAACTCGTCGAGGATGAGCGATTCCGCGAGGTGCCAGGCCAGCTCGGGGTGACCGGGGACCGGCGGGACCGGGCGGGGGCCGAACCCCTCGTCGGCGATGGGGAACTCGGCGGCCATGCCGAGGGCGAAGGTGGGGATGAGCTCGAGCGAGAAGGCGCAGGCGTGGTCGTTGTAGACGACGATGCAGGCGTCGGGGTCGAGCTCGGCGATCCAGTCACGGGCCGGCGCCAGCTTCTCGACATAGGGCGCCCACGTCGGGTCGTCGGTGAGGCCCTTGTCGAAGGCGACCCCGACCGCGGGCACGTGCGAGGTCCCGATGCCGCCGACGATCTCAGCCATCGGTCGACGCTCCCTGGTCGGATCGGGCGGCCCACTCCGAACGCGAGCGGTTGCCGTCGATGGGGCGACCGCCCGCTCGCATCATGGCCGCGTAGTCGTCGGCGGCCATGCCGGTCTCCTTCGCTGCCAGCTGCTGGAACGACATGCCGTCACAGGCCGCCAGCTTGAAGGTGTAGTAGACGTTGCCGCCGAGCTCCAGCAGGCGGTTCCAGTCCCGCTCGAGCACCGCGGCGCGCTGCTCGTCGGTGAGGTCGAACCGATCGAGGTAGGCCTCCTCGTCGGCCCGGAACGCCTCGCGGTTGTCGGCGTCGTTGAGCGACATGCAGAACATGTTGAGCGCGTACCCCATGCGGCTGCGACGCCCGTCGAACACGTAGGTGCCAGGGATGTCGTCGTAGTCGCGGGGTGGGCCCTCCATCACCGCCGAGCTTACCTGTCGACAACATTGTTGACAATCACCCGGTCGCCGACCCCGGCTACCAGTCGTCCCCCGACCGGCTTCTCGCAGGCGAGGGAACCGGTGAGGTCGAGATCGAGACACGCCGGGGTGCGCAGGACCATGAGGCCGTCGTCTTCGTCGGGGGTCCGCACCACTCGTCGTGGGTGGCGCACAGAGGTCGGCCCCTGCCAGCGCTCCCAGCCCAACCCCTCGTAGAACCCGTGGGCGCTGGTCGAGAGCGCTCCGAGGTCGAAGCGCTCGAGGATCAGCTGGCCGATCGGCCCCATCACCGCCCGGCCGAGCCCGCGACCTTGGTGGGCCGGCGCGGTTCCCACCGCCTCGACGTAGCCGCCGCGCAGCGCTCGGTCATCGACGAAGAGGCGACGCTCGACCAGCGACGCGTGGGACAACACGTCGTCGCCGTCCCAGGCCATCACGTGCCAGCCACCGAGCGAGTGGCTCCAGTCGTCGTCGGTGAAGTCGCCATCGAACGCCGCGTCCATCAACGCCCGGATGTCCTCGAGCACCACAGCGCTCAGCTCATCGGTGCGCGCGACCTCGATGCGGGCCATGGGCACAGTTTGTCCGAGCGCAGGCACCCGGTTCGATCCGGGCGGTACAGTTCTGGCTGTCTACAGGATTGTCGACAATCGGAGCGGCCATGATCATCGACTGCCACGGGCACTACACCACCTTCCCCTCCCAGGTCGAGGACTACCGCGACGCCCAGAAGGCAGCGGTGGCGGCCGATCCCGACCACGTGGGCGAGAAGGGCACCCTCGACATCAGCGACGACGCCATCCGCACCTCGATCGAGGCGAACCAGCTGCGGCTGCAACGCGAGCGGGGCACCGACCTCACGATCTTCTCGCCCCGTGCCAGCTGGATGGGCCACCACATCGGCAACATCCACACCTCGGTCCACTGGACCGAGCACTGCAACGAGCTCATCCGGCGGGTGTGCGACCTGTTCCCCGACAACTTCGCCCCGGTGTGCCAGCTGCCCCAGTCACCCGGGGCCCCCATCGAACCGTCGGTGCACGAGCTGCGACGCTGCGTGGAGGAGATGGGGTTCATCGGCGCCAACCTCAACCCCGACCCGTCCGGCGGCATGTGGGACGGTCCCCCGCTGTTCGACCGCTACTGGTACCCCCTCTACGAGGCGATGGCCGAGCTCGACGTGCCGGCGATGATCCACGTCAGTGCCACCTGCAACCCCCACTTCCACACCACCGGGTCGCACTACCTGGGTGCCGACACCACCGCGTTCATGCAGCTGCTCACCTCCGACCTGCTGGCCGACTTCCCCACCCTGCGCTTCATCATCCCCCACGGTGGTGGCGCCGTCCCCTATCACTGGGGCCGGTTCCGGGGCATGGCCCAGGACATGGGCAAGCCACCCCTCGACGAGCTGCTGCTGAACAACGTGTTCTTCGACACCTGCATCTACCACCAACCCGGCATCGACTGTCTGCTCGAGGTGATCCCCGTCGACAACGTCCTGTTCGCATCCGAGATGGTCGGCGCGGTGCGCGGCATCGATCCCGAGACCGGCCACCACTTCGACGACACCCGCCGCTACATCGACGCCGCCGACCTCACCGGCGCCGAACGCACCATGATCTACGACACCAACATCCGCCGAGTCTTCCCCCGCCTCGACGCCATCCTGGAGGAGCGCTCATGAGTCGGCCCCGCCATCTCGTCGTCCGCAGCATCGACCGGGCCGAGCTCGCCCACATCGACGCCCTGGCAGGCATGGGCACCGCGACGGTCCACGAGGCGATCGGGCGACGCGGCTTCGTCGGACCCCATCTCCGCCCCATCCAGCAGGGCATCTCGGTCGCGGGGTCGGCGGTCACCGTGTCGTCCCACCCGGGCGACAACCTGATGATCCACGCCGCGGTCGAGATGTGCCAGCCCGACGACATCCTCGTGGTCACCAACACCGCCCCGTCGACCCACGGGATGTTCGGCGACCTGCTCGCGGGCTCGCTCATGGCCCGTGGCGTACGGGGCCTGGTGATCGATGCTGGGGTGCGCGACACCGCCGATCTGCGGGCCATGGGCTTCCCGGTCTGGTCCCAGCACGTGTCGTGCCAGGGCACGGTCAAGGCCAGTCCGGGTTCGGTGAACGTGCCGGTCGTGCTCGGCGAGCAGGTCGTGCACCCCGGCGACGTCGTGTGCGCCGACGACGACGGCGTGGTCATCGTGCCGCGAGCCGAAGCCGCCCAGGCGGTCGAGCTGTCCCACGCTCGGATCGACAAGGAGGCGGCCACCCGCGAGCGGCTCAACGACGGCGAGCTGGGCGTCGACATCTACAACCTGCGGCCACTGCTGGCAGATCTCGGCGTCACCTACGTCGAGCGCATCGACGAGCTCGAGGGCTGAACCGTGCGGGTCGCGGTCTTCGGCCTGGGTGAGGCGGGCTCGCGGTACGCGGCCGATCTCGCCGCCACCGGCGCCGAGGTGCACGGCTATGACCCCGCCGAGGTGGCGACTCCTGCCGGCGTGGTCCGCCACGACGACCCGGTTGCTGCGGTCGACGACGTCGACGTGGTGCTGGCGCTGACCGCGGCCGCCGACGCACCCGACGCGATCGCCCAGGCGCTCGACGCGATCCCCCGCACCGCGGTCTATGCCGACTGCGCCACCGCCTCCTCGGGACTCAAGCGACAGCTCGCCGCGACCGCCGCCGCGGCGGGGCTGGACTTCGTCGACGTGGCGCTCATGTCTCCGGTGCCGGGTACGGGCATCGGCACCCCCGCGCTGGCATCGGGGCCCGGCGCTGCCCGGTTCGTCGAGACCATGGCTCCGTATGGCATGAGCGTGACCTACGACAGCGAGGACGCGGGACGCGCTGCTGCCCGCAAGCTCCTGCGGTCGGTCGTCATGAAGGGATTCGCCGCGCTCATCATCGAGTCGATGGCTGCCGCGCGCGCCGCCGGGTTGGCCGACGAGACGTGGGAGAACCTCGTCCACCAGTTCACCGAGGCCGACGAGGACCTCATGCGCCGGATGGTGGAGGGCACCGCGCCCCACGCGCCGCGCCGCCTCCACGAGATGGAGGCGACCGCCGAGCTGCTCGCCGAACTGGGAGTCGACCCGGTGATGACCCGCGGCACCGTCGAGTCGCTCCGCCGCATCGAATCTGGGGAGTCCCAGGTTCCCGACCTGCCCTGAGTCGGCCGGCGCGTTCAGTCCGAGAGCGCGGCGTCGACGACGGCGTTGGCGTGGAGCTTGGTGGTCGGGAACAGGGGAACCGACACGTCGCCCTGGTCGATCAGCAGCTCGATCTCGGTGCAGCCGAGGACCACACCATCGGCGCCCTCCTCGACCAGACGCTCGATCACCTCCTGATAGCGGCGTCGGGAGACGTCGTCGGTGATCCCGTGGACCAGCTCCTCGAAGATGATGCGGTGGACATCGGCCCGATCGCGTTCGCTGGGGACGACCACGGTGAGACCGTGCGACGCGAGCCGGTCACGATGGAAGGCCTGTTCCATCGTGAAGGCGGTGCCGAGCAGTCCGACCTGCTTCACCCCCTCGGCGAGAACCGCCTCGGCGGTGACGTCGGCGAGGTGCACGAAGGGCACCTCGATGGCGGCGATGACCACGTCAGCCACCTTGTGCATCGTGTTGGTGCACAGCGCGACGATCTCGGCGCCCGCCACCTCGAGGCGGCGAGCAGCGTCGGCCAGCACCTCGCCCGCCTCGTCCCATCGACCCTCGGCCTGCATCGCCTCGATCTCGGCGAAGTCGACCGACCACAGCACGAGCCTGGCCGAGTGATGGCCTCCGAGACGCGACTGCACCTGCTCGTTGATCAGCCGGTAGTACCCCTCGGTGCTCTGCCAGCTCATCCCACCGATCAACCCGATCGTTCTCATCGGCCTCAGGATGTCAGACCGGAACGCCGAGCTCGTTCCAATGGCGAAGCACCGCGGCGACCGAATCGAGGTGCTCGCGCATGGCGGTCTCAGCGGTCCCGGCGTCGCCAGCGACGACGGCAGCGGCCACCGCGCGGTGCTGTTCGAGCGACTCGTCGGCTCGGCCGGGCACCATCGAGAGGCGGTACTGGTGATGCACCGCCCGGTTCCGGAGGTTGTCGACCAGCTCCCGTGACACCTCGTGATGGGCGATCTCGCGCAGACGCTGATGGAAGCGGCGGTTGAGCTCGGAATAGTCGGCCAGCGCACCGGCAGCCACGGCCCGTTCCATGCCGGCGACGATCTCGCCCAGCTCGATCCGCTCGTCGGCGGTGGCCCGCTCTGCAGCACGACGCGCCAGCAACCCTTCGAGCACGCCGCGGGCCTCGGTGATCTCGATCGCCTCGGTGAGGCTGACGCGGCGGACCATCGCCCCCCGGTGCGCTTCGCGCTGGACCAGCCCCTCGCCGTCGAGCTCGACCAGCGCGGCCCGGATCGCCGCCCGCCCGACGCCGTAGCGCTCGGCCAACCCGAGCTCGATCAGGCGCTCGCCGGGCAGCAGCGCGCCCGAGAGGATCTCGGCGCGGAGCCGGTCGACGACTGGCGGCTCAGGGGACGGGTGGTCGGCCATCTCCCCATTGTTCCACCTGACCGAGCCGGGTCGGCCGCATTGTCGACATGACTGTGCACAACCGAGCCGCGCCGTTGGACAGCGAGCGGCGTGTCTACAGGGTCCTGGCCAGAGCGACGAGCTGGTCGAGGGCGGTACCCCACCCGTCCACGAAGCCCATCTCGGCGT
>JBKGZW010000022.1:0-24022 GCA_046543225.1 Acidimicrobiales bacterium | reverse complement strand
GCGGCATCGGATGAGGCAAGGACGGTCTCGTCGGGGATCGATGCGGACTCCGCCTGCTCGGTGTCTGCGGATGCGGTGCTCGGCTCGGATCCTTCGGCCTGGTCGGGTTCTTCGGCCTGGTCGGGCTCCTCGGCCTCGACCGCGAGATCGTCGAGCGATGCACGACCGCCGTCGACGACCGCTGCTTCCTCGGCATCGAGCGGCTCGGTGTCGGTCAGCGCCGCCTCGTTCTCCGAGCCTTCGTCGACGCTGGCCGACCACTCTTCGAGCGACAGTGCGGGGCCGCCTTCGGCGGGCTGCCACATCTGCTCGCCCGTCTCGGGATCGACGATCCACTCGCCCTCTGCCCACTCCTCGCCGGCATAGGACTCCTCCTCGGCGAGCTGGGTCTCGCTCTTGATGTCGACCCGCCAACCGGTGAGGCGCGCCGCCAGCCGGGCGTTCTGGCCTTCCTTGCCGATGGCGAGCGACAGCTGGTAGTCGGGCACGATCACCGTGGCCGTGCCGGTCTCCTCGTCGATGCGGACCTCTTTGACCCTCGCCGGCGACAACGCCTTCATGACGAAGTCGGGCGGGTCGTCGGAGAAGGGCACGATGTCGATCTTCTCGCCACGCAGCTCGTTGACCACCATGCGGACCCTGGCGCCCCGGGCCCCGACGCAGGCACCGACCGGGTCGACGTTGGCGTCGTTGGACCAGACGGCGATCTTGGTGCGGTGCCCCGGTTCGCGGGCGCACGCCTTGATCTCGACGATGCCGTCGGCGATCTCGGGGACCTCGAGCTCGAAGAGCCGCTTGATGAGGCCGGGGTGGGTGCGGCTCACCACGATCTGGGGGCCCTTCGCGGTCTTGCGGACCTCGACGATGTAGGCCTTGAGGCGCCCGCTGGCCTCGGGCCGCTCGTAGGGGACCTGCTCGGCCTGCGGGAGCAGTGCCTCGACCCGCCCGAGGTCGAGGAGGGTGTAGCGGCTGTCGCTCTGCTGGACGATGCCGGTGACGATGTCGCCCTCGCGGCCGGCGTACTCCTCGTACTTGAGCTCGCGCTCGGCCTCGCGGATGCGCTGCATCATGACCTGCTTCGCGGTCTGTGCCGCGATGCGACCGAAGTTCGCGGGGGTGACGTCGAGCTCGGGGCCGACCGGTTCGCCCTCCTCGTCGAGGTCCTGGGCGAGCACGCGGATCTCGAAGGTGTCGGGGTCGATGGTCACCCAGGCGTACTCGTGGGCCTCGGGCATGCGCTTGTAGGCCGACTCGAGCGCGTCCGCGAGCGCGCCGAAGAGCGTCTCGACCGAGATGCCCTTGTCGGCCGCCAACGCCTGCAGGGCCTCCATCATCTCGGGGTTGCTCATCGGTTGGACCTCCTCGTCCTCGTCGCGCCGTCGGTGTCGCCCTTGTCGGAGCGGGCCGCCACCATCTCCCAGTCGAACACGGTCCGGGCGGAGTCGATCACGTCGAACTCGAGCCGGCGGCGGGCCTCGTCCGATTCGGCGGCCTCGCCGGAATCGGCCTCATCGGCCAGGACCTCGATGCCCTGATCGTCGGCGGAGACCAGCACCCCCCGGATCCGGGTGGCCGGTTCTCCGCGAACGCGGACCTTGACGCTGACCGTCTCGCCGACCGCCCTCCGAAAGTGCTCGGGGCTGCGGAGCCGTCGCTCGAGCCCCGGACTCGACACCTCGAGGGTGTAGCGCCCCGAGATCGGATCGGCGTCGTCGAGGGCCCGCGACAGCTCCTTGGTGATGGTGCCGAGATCGTCGATCCCAGGGGCTTCGGCACCCCCGACGCCGGTGACGGTGACCCGCAGGGCAGGACCGTGCTGGTCGAGATCGTAGAGCTCGAACCCGTGGGCCGCGACGATGGGTTCGGCGATGGCACGCACCTCGTCGATCCTGGTCATCGTCACCTCCCAGCGGGTTCTGTCCGGCTTCTCTCACAACAAAGGCGTGGGCCGGAGCCCACGCCTTCGTGCGACATCGCGTACTAGAGCGAACAGGGAGTATACCTCACGGCACCCACCTCGGCGCGGGCCGACAGCCCCTGCAGGGCCTTCGGTCCCTGTCACCGGCCCGGGACGGGGGGGGTCCGACGCGCTACTGGTCGCCGACGTCGAGGTGGCTCGTCGAGGGATAGCAGCCGACCGTGACCCGGCCGTCCTCGACGCGGAGCCTGGTGATGGCACAGGAGGGGACGCCGTCGTCGATGAGGTCGGGGTCTGCGCGCGTGACGGCTTCGTCGCCGACGAGGGAGCGAAGGGTGTCGACCGTGACGCCGCCATGGGCGACCACCACGACGGTTCCTTCACCCACCTGCTCTTCGATGTCGACGAGTGCGGCGATGAAGCGCATGGCAGCCTCGCTCGCGGAATCCCCGACCATCGGCTGGTACGAGTGATCGTGAGATGCTCGCCGCCACTCGGCGAGGAACTCCTCGAGACCGATCGCCGTGGCGTCGTCCCAGTTCATGCGCTCCCGGAGTCGAGCCTCGGTTCGCACCTCGAGCCCGAAGACAGCGGCGATCGGCCTGGCCGTCTCCCGAGCGCGACGGAGCGGACTCGCCCAGATCGAGTCGATGTCTCGGTGGTGCTCCACGAGCCAGGTCGCGACCGTGGCGGCCTGCTGCCGTCCCTTGGCTGTGAGGCCCGGATCCCCCGGCGAACGCACCTTCTCGCCGTGCTGAACGACAAGCACCTCGATTCCCATGCTCGCGGCTCCTCCCCGCCCCGTCGCGGCACGCTGGTCACGATCTCGCGATGGCGATCAGTAGGCTCGGGCGACCAGGGCCACGAGATCCGCTTCGTCGGCGGAGCCGGGAACCGAGCCGTCGGGGCGCTGGAGGCAGCGGACGCTGATCGAGTGCTCGGCGAGGGCGTCCTCGCCGGCATCGCCGACCAGGTCCCACGGGATGCGGGCGAACCCGGTGGCGGCGGCCTCGATCGCCTCGTCGATGCTGGCGACGTCGACCAACCCGTTGGTCACCGCGGCCACCGCCTGGTCGTGCAGCGACCACTGGGCCGCATCGAGCGCCGAGCGGACCGACCCGGCCATGTCCACCACCCCGGTCGTGGTCTTGCGATCGGGCGAGTCGGTGGGCAGGTCCCGGCGCACCACGGTGACGACCCCGGCGGCGAGGTCGCGAGGACCGACCTCGACCCGGACGGGAACGCCCTTGAGCTCCCAGTCGGTCGAGCGCCGGCCGAACGACACCTCGACGCGGTCGTCGAGCTCGGCCCGGATCCCCGCGAGGCGGATCTCCTCGACCATGAGACGGGCTCGCTCGAGGCACTCCTCGTCGTCGCGGACGACCATGACGACCACCTGGATCGGTGCGAGCCGGGGCGGCACCCTCAGCCCGTCGTCATCGCCGTGGGCCATGATCAGACCCCCGATCATGCGGGTGGAGACACCCCACGACGTGGTCCAGGTGAGCTGGAGGGCTCCGTCGGCGTCGAGGTAGTCGATCCCGAACACCTTGGCGAAGTTCTGGCCCAGCTCGTGGCTGGTGCCCATCTGCAGCGCCTTGCCGTCGCCCATCATCGCTTCGCAGGTGAGGGTGTTGATCGCGCCGGCGAAGCGCTCCCTCGCCGTCTTGCGACCGATGAACACCGGGATGGCGAGCACCTCGACCATGAAGTCGCGGTAGACCTCGTGAAGGATCCTCAGCGCGTACTCGCGGGCATCGACCTCGGTGGCGTGCGCCGTGTGTCCCTCCTGCCACAGGAACTCGGTGGTGCGCAGAAAGATCCGCGGACGCAGCTCCCAACGGACCACGTTGGCCCATTGGTTCAACAGCAGCGGCAGGTCGCGGTGGCCCTGGATCCACTTGGCCATGTACTCGCCGAACACCGTCTCGGAGGTGGGCCGCACCACCACCGGTTCGTCGAGGTCCTTGCCCCCGGCGTGGGTGACCACGGCGAGCTCGGGGCTGAACCCTTCGACGTGGTCGGCTTCGCGCTGCAGGTACGACTCGGGGATGAACAGGGGGAACGACACGTTGGCGGCCCCGGCATCTTTGATCCGGTCGTCGACCTCGCGCTGCATCCGTTCCCAGATGGCGGTGCCGTAGGGCCGGATGACCATGGTCCCGCGCACCGGTCCGTTCTCGGCCAGCTCGGCCTTGGCGACGACGTCCTGGTACCAACGAGGGAAGTCCTCGGCCTGGGGTGTGAGCACTCGGGCAGCCATGGACGGCGAGCCTACCCGGATGGGCACCATCGCCGAATCGGCTTCGACGCTGGACCCGCTAGGGTCATCGACCGGTGTCGGATCCCACTGCCCTCTCTGCCAGCGCTGCGACCAGGATCGCCGACGCCGACCACCACGTCTCCAGCTTCGTCGCGCTCCGCCACGCCGTCGGCTCGGCGTGGGCGTTGCTCGTCGGCATCACCCTGCTGATGCTCGGCACCGGACTCCAGGGAAGCCTGCTCGGCCTCCGAGCCGACTTCGAGGGCTTCGACACGACCACCGTCGGTGTCGTGATGTCGAGCTACTACCTCGGCTACCTGCTCGGCTCCACCCAAGCACCCAAGCTCGTGGCCACCGTCGGCCACATCCGGGTCTTCGCCGCCTTCGCATCCATCGCATCGAGCACCGTGCTGCTCCACGCCCTCGCTGTCGCTCCCGCGGGCTGGGTCGCCTTCCGTGTGGCCTCGGGGTTCTGCATGGCAGGCCTGTTCGTGGTGGCCGAGAGCTGGCTCAACGACACCGCCACCAACGAGACCCGCGGCTCGATGCTCTCGCTCTACGGAGTCGTGGTGAGCGGCGGCATGGGAGCAGGCCAGCTGCTGTTGAACCTGGCCGATCCCAGCGGCTTCGAGCTGTTCATCCTCACCTCGGTGCTGGTCTCGCTCGCGCTGGTCCCTGCCGCCCTGTCGGTACGTTCCGCACCCCGGTTCCTCCAACCCACGCCCGTCAGGCTCAAGACGGTGATGGAGGCCGCGCCGCTGGGGGTCGTGGGGGCGATCCTGTCCGGCGCCGCGTCGAGCGCGATCTTCGGGGTCGGAGTCATCTACGCCCAACTCCGAGGGCTGACCCTCGCCGAGACCGCGACGTTCATGCTCGTGGCCATCCTCGGCGGCGCGGTGCTGCAGTGGCCGATCGGATGGATCTCCGACCACACCGACCGGCGCCGCATCATCAGCGCCGCCGCGGCAGTGGCGGCGGGCCTGTGCGTCGTCGGCACCATGGGCCCCAACGGGCTCGTCCTGCTGGTGGTCATCGGGCTCCTCGGAGGCTTCTCGCTCCCGCTCTACCCGCTCGTGAACGCCCACACCAACGACTGGATCGCCCACGAGCAGATGGTGGGGGCGGGAAGCCGGCTCATCATGTCCAGCGGCATGGGAGCCATCGGAGGACCGATCCTCGCATCGACCGCGATGGCCACCGTCGGCGCCGCGGGGTTCTTCTGGTTCCTGACCATCGTGCACGTGGCGGTGGCGGTGTTCGCCGCGTGGCGGATCGTGGTCCGGCCGCCGCGACCGATCAGCGAACAGACCCACTTCGCCCCCGTTCCCGTCCGGGGTTCGTCGGTGCTGGTGTCGGCGATGTACCCCGAGGCCTACGACGAGGAGGACGAGCCGCTGTTCGACACCGAGGAGATCCCCGTGGTGGTCGTCGACGACGAGTAGGTCGCCGGCGCGGACCGATGCGCTGTCGGTTCCCCTTCAGCGGGTGATGTTGCGGATGACCTCGATCCGGGCCTCGCTGGCGTTGGCGTCGGTGCCCTTGTCGTCGAGCAGCCGCGCCCGGTCGCGCTCGGCCTCGCGCGCCGCCTTCTGGGTGTCGACCCTGGCCAGGGCGGCGTCGGTGCCGTGCTCGACGATGAACTCGGCCCACTCGACCAGCTGGGCCACCATCTCGTCCTCGGGAACCACTGCCACGTTCTGACCCTTCACGAACAGATGGCCTCTTCCCCGCCCTGCGGCGATGCCCAGGTCGGCGTCGCGCGCTTCACCCGGACCGTTCACCACACATCCCATCACCGCCACCTGCAGCGGGATCTCACGCTCGCCGAACGCGGCCTGGGCATCGGCCGCCACCTGGATGACATCGACCTCGGCCCGCCCGCAGCTCGGACAGGCGATGAGGTCGATCGACTTGCGTTCACGGAGCCCCAGGGCCTCGAGCAGCTGCCGCCCGGCTCGGGCCTCCTCGACGGGATCGGCGGTGAGCGAGTACCGGATCGTGTCACCGATTCCCTCCGCCAGCAGCGTGGCCAGACCCGCGGTGGCCTTGACCACACCCGCGGGGGGCGGGCCGGCTTCGGTGACCCCGAGGTGCAGCGGGTGGTCGGTTGCCTCGCTGAGCTGGCGGTAGGCCTCGATCATCAACGGCACGTTGGATGCCTTGACCGAGATCTTGACGTCGTCGAAGTCGACCTCGTGGAAGTAGGCGAGCTCGATCATGGCCGATTCGACCATCGCCTCGGGGGTGACCCGACCGCCGTGCTTCTCGTAGAGGGCGGGATCGAGTGATCCGCCGTTCACACCGATGCGGATCGGCACACCCCGGTCGCGACACTCGGTGGCCACCGCCTTGATGTGCTCGGGCTTGCGGATGTTGCCCGGGTTGAGCCGCAGCCCGTGGACCCCCGCCTCGAGCGCGGCCAGCGCCATGCGGTACTGGTGATGGATGTCGGCGATGATCGGGACCGGCGAGCGCGGCACGATGCGCGCCAGGCCTTCGGCGGCCTCGTTCTCGTTGCAGGTGCAACGCACGATGTCGCACCCTGCCGCGGCGAGGGCGTAGATCTGCTGGAGGGTGCCCTCGACATCCGCGGTCTTGGTGATGGTCATCGACTGCACGGTGACGGGCGCATCGCCGCCGACGGGCACGGACCCGACCATGATCTGGCGGGTCGGGCGGCGGGGGAAGGTGACCGATCCTGGGTCCATCGTCAACCGATCAGTTGGGGAGCTCGAGAGGACTGGCGATGTCGAGGTACAGCGCCACCAAGCCGATGCCCACCAGCACGAAGACCACCGCGTAGGTGAGCGGGATCAGCTTCCCGACATCGGCGTGGTAGCGGGCCTTGGAGCGCGACAGCAGCTCGCGGACCCGCTCGTAGGTGGCGATGGCCACGTGGCCGCCGTCGAGCGGGAGCAGCGGGACCAGGTTGAAGATGCCGATGAAGATGTTGATCAGCGCCAGGAACAGCAACAGTCCCGCAGCTCCGGAGTCGGTCATCTGGGTGCCGAGTCGGGCCGCGCCGTAGATCGACAGGACCCGGTCGCCTTGGGCTTCGATGTCGGTCTCGTCGGAGGTGGGGGCGTCGGGGGCGTCGGTCTGAGCGGTGTCGACGGCCATGCCCAGGAAGTTGGAGATACCCGACGGACTGAAGATCCGGCCGATGGCCTCGACGGTGAGCCGGGAGACCTCGGCGAACTCGGTGGCCGTCCGGCCTGCGGCCGAGGGAAGCGACAGCCGTTGCGGCGGGTGGTACGCACCGATGCCGAGGAACGCGCCGCCGTCGCCCGACTCGCCGAGATCGACCCTGCGCTCGACGGCCTTCCCGTCGCGGTTGACCGTCACCGCGACGGTCTCGCCGGGACGGTGGTCGCTCATGACGTCCTGGAGGTCCTCGAAGGTCACGAGCGGAGTGCCGTCGATGGCCACGATCCGGTCGCCGACGTCGAGACCGGCCTCCTCGGCTGGGCTCACCGACGAGGCTTCGGGGCCCGCGAGGTACCCGACCTCCCAGTTGTCGTCCTCGGGTGCCCCCACCGCGGCGAAGTACACGAACATGACGAGAAGCGCGATCAGGAAGTGCATGGTCGAACCCGCGACCGCGACCGACATCCGCCGCCAGTAGGGCTTCTCGCGATAGGTGCGCGACTCGTCGGCGGGATCGACCTCGTCGAGGTTGGTCATCCCGATCACCTTGACGTAGGCCCCCGCGGGGATCGCCTTGATGCCGTACTCGGTCTCGCCTCGGGTGAACGACCAGATGCGAGGTCCGAACCCGATGAAGAACTCGGTGCACTTCATGCCCGCTGCCCTGGCGGTGACGAAGTGGCCGAGCTCGTGCAGGAAGATCATCACCACGATGGCCAGCACCACCACCAGCGCCGACAACCCCGCCCACAGCCCGAGCAGCACCACGCTGCCGACGAGCAGTGCGAGACGGAGCGCGCTCGATCCGGTCGGCTCTGGAGGCCGCGCCGGGTGCTGTGGAGGGTGTGCGGGGGGACGGTCCGAGCCGGCGTCGGCAGGCTCGGAACGGGCGTCCACGTTGGTCACAGGTTCGACTCGATGTGTTGACGGGCGAGGGCTCGCGCGATGCGATCGGCTTCCACGACCTCGTCGACCGATGTCGCGGTCTCTCCATCATGCCGGTCGAGGACCCCGTTCGCGACGTCGGGGATGGTGTCCCAGGCGATCTCCCCGGCGAGGAACGCCGAGACCGCCTCCTCGTTGGCGGCGTTGAGCCAGGCCGGTGCCGTGCCGCCCAGCCGGCCGGCCTCGTAGGCGAGGCCCAGGCAGGGGAAGGCCTCGTGATCGGGCGGCTCGAAGTCGAGGCGGCCGAGCTCACCCCAATCGATGCGACCGAACGGGGTGGCGATCCGGTCCGGCCACGCCAGGGCGTAGCCGATGGGAAGGCGCATGTCCGGCAGCGACAGCTGGGCGATCGTCGACCCGTCGGTGAACTCGACCATCGAGTGCACGATCGACTGCGGGTGCACGACGACGTCGATGTGGTCGAACCCCACGTCGAAGAGCAGGTTGGCCTCGATCACCTCGAGGCCCTTGTTCATGAGCGTGGACGAGTCGACGGTGATCTTTGGTCCCATCGACCAGGTGGGATGGGCCAGCGCATCCTCGATCGTCACCTCGGCCAGCTGGGCGCGGGTGCGCCCGCGGAACGGACCTCCGCTGGCGGTGAGGATGATGCGCCTCACCCGTTCGGGGCGGTCGTTGGCCCGCAGGCACTGGTGGACCGCGGCGTGCTCGCTGTCGACCGGCACCATCTCGGCTCCCGGCGTGGTCATCGCCGCCTTCACCACCGGACCCCCGGCGATGAGCGACTCCTTGTTCGCCAGGGCCAGGCGGTGACCCGCCTCCAGCGCGGCGATGGTGACGTCCAATCCGGCGAAGCCGACCACCCCGTTGACCACCACATCGCCGATGGCGGCCGCAGTGGCCAACGCATCGGGACCCGACACGAGCTCGACACCGGACGGGAGACGGCCTTCGAGCGTCGCTGCGGCGTCGGGGTCGGCGATGGCGACGACCTGCGGCCGGTGACGGCGCGCCTGTTCGGCCACCAGCTCGACCGACCGGGCCGCGCCCAGCGCCACCACCTCGAAGCGGTCGGGTTCGGCCTCGACGACCTCGAGGGTCTGGGTGCCGATCGAACCGGTCGAACCGAGCAGGCACACCTTGGTGCGTGCCTGGTCATCGCGCATGGGTCGCTCCGGAGTCAGAAGACCAGGTGGGCCACGTAGTAGGTGGCCGGCAGGGAGACCAGGATGGCGTCGAAGCGGTCGAGCACCCCGCCGTGACCGGGCAGGACCGTGCCCATGTCCTTGACCCCGAGGTCTCGCTTGATCATCGACTCGCACAGGTCGCCGAGCGGTGAGATCAGGGCGAGGGCGACACCCAGCACGATGGCGTCGCCCGGCGAGCTGAACGGGGTGATGCCCCCGCCGATCACGCCGCCGACCCCGATCCAGGTGACCAGGAACGCCGCGGCCATGCCGCCCACCGTGCCCTCGATGGTCTTGTTGGGGCTGATCGCCGACAGCGGCGAGCGTCCCATCGAGCGGCCGACGAGCAGACCGACGATGTCGTAGGCGATGGGCCCGAGCACCGCGGCGAGCAGCAGCCCGGTGCCGTGGGGAAGGCGCAGCAACAGGGCGGCGAACGAGCCGAACCCGGCCACATAGGCCACGGTCAACGTGGTGACACCCACGTTGGGCACCGCGTGGTCGTCGCCGATGTCGAGCACGTACCACAGCAGTGCGACCAACACCGTGAGCACGGCACCCAGCAACAGTCCCGTCTCGCCACGCCAGTACGCGGCGAGCGGCATCGTGACCGCCGCCGCGAGCGCGATGAGAGCGGGGGGCGAGTAGCCGACCCGGCGCAGGGTGCTCATCAGCTCGGCCGACGCCAGAACGAGCACGACGACGACCAGCACCATGGCCGCCGCCGGTCCGACGCTGATCAGTGCCAGCGCACCTGCCGCGAGGGCAGCTCCCACGACCGAGGCGAGACCCATGTTGCGCCCCGTGGCGGGTCCTTGGGCCCGCTCGGCGGCGAAGGGATCGGCACTGCGGTCTCCGTAGGGGTCGGACGGGTCGCGCGGCACCGACAACGGATCGGGCGGCGCCTTCGCATCATCGAAGGTGAAGAAGTCGTCCGACGCGGCGCGGTCGTCGCGCATCCCCATGCGGGGCGGTTCGTCACCCAGCACGCTCAGGTCGGCGTCGTCCCAACCACTCGACGGGTCCTGCCAGCGCGGCTGGGACGTGCTCACCCGCGCCCACGGGGCCAGGTCGTCGTCGCCATCGCTGAAGATCCGGGGGACCTCACCGGTGGGTGGGTCGGTCCAGTGCGGCAGCGAGTGCGATCCCGATCCCTCGCCCACGGGCTCTGCGCCGCGGTCGGGCTCGCCTTCGTCGCGGGAGGCGCCGCCGAACTCCGATCCCTCCTCGGGTTCGCCGAGCAGATCGCGAGCACGGAACGGTCGCGGCGTGTCCTCCTCGGAGGCACCGGGATCAGCACCCTGGTCGGGCTCGACCGGCCGATCGGACTCATCCGATGGATCCATCGCACCGAGCAGCCGGAAACCCTCCTGCTCGTCATCGTCGGGGTGGGTGGGTCGATCGTTCACGGAGGACCTCCTGATGCTCCCGGGGAGCTGACCACGGCGGGTACCGTGGTCAGACCTCGAGCAGCTCGGTCTCTTTCTGCTCCAGTGCTGCGGTGATCTCGGCCTCGTAGGCGTGGGTCCGCTTGTCGAGCTCCTTTTCGGCCCGGGCGAGGTCGTCCTCGGACAGCTCGGCATCCTTCTTGGCGGCTTCGAGGTCCTTGCGGGCATCGCGGCGGGCGTTGCGGATCGCGATGCGGCCATCCTCGGCCATCTGGCGGACGACCTTGACCAGGTCCTTGCGCCGCTCCTCGGTGAGGGGCGGGAAGCTGAGCCGGATCGAGTGGCCGTCGTTGCTGGGTGTGAGCCCCAGGTCGGAGTGCTGCAGCGCCTTCTCGATGGCCCCCAGGTTGTTCTTGTCGAACGGGGTGATGAGCAGCTGGCGCGCCTCGGGGACCTGGAAGCTGGCGAGCTGCTGCATGGCCATCTCCTCGCCGTAGGCCTCGACCGGCAGGCGCTCGACCAGCGCCGGGGCTGCCCGCCCGGTGCGGATGGAGCTGAACTCCTGGCGGGCGTGGGCGACGGCGCGCTGCATCTTGTCGCTGGCGTCGTCGAGCACGAGCTCGACCAGCTCGTCGCTCACTGGGTTGCCGCCTCTGGGGTGGGGATCGTCACCGGGCGAGACGCGGGAGATCGGGGACCGACGGTCATGTGACCAGCGTACCGACCGGCTCACCCGCCAGGATGGACCGCACGTTGCCGGGGCCGAGCAGGTCGAAGTAGACGACCGGCATCTCGTTCTCCATGCACAGCGTGACCGCGGTGGAGTCCATGGCCTGCAGCCCCTGCTTGATCACGTCGAGGTAGGTGATCTGATCGAGCTTGGTGGCGTCGGGATTGGCGCGGGGGTCGTCGGTGTAGATGCCGTCGGTACCTCCGTGGGTGCCCTTCAGCAGCGCCCCGGCCTCGATCTCGACCGCCCGGAGCGCCGCAGTGGTGTCGGTGGTGAAGAAGGGGTTGCCGCTTCCACCCGCGAAGATCACCACGCGACCCTTCTCCAGGTGGCGCACGGCCCGTCGACGGATGTAGGGCTCGGCGACCTGGGCCATGTGGATGGCGCTCTGCACCCGGGTCGGCTGACCGAGCTGCTCGAGCACGTCCTGGAGGGCCAAGGCGTTGATGACGGTGGCGAGCATGCCCATGTAGTCGGCTTGGGCACGGTCCATGCCCGCGCCCTGACCGGTCATCCCTCGCCAGATGTTGCCGCCGCCGACCACCACCGCGATGTCGACGTCGAACTCGACCTTGACCGCGACGATCACCTCGGCGATGTCGCGCACCGTGGCGCCGTCGATGCCGTAGCTGGCGGCGCCCGCGAAGGCCTCACCCGACACCTTCAGCACCACACGATCCCATCGAGCCGTGCGCTTGGACGCCACGGGATCGAGGTTCGCCTCGGTGCCGGTGTCGGGGTCGGCCGCGGTCACGGTCAGCTGCCGATGACGATCTGGTCGAAGCGCACCAGCTCGGCCTCGCCCAGGAGTTGGGCGATGGTCTGCTTCTCGTCACGTACGAAGTTCTGCTCGAGCAGGACCCGCTCTTTGAACCAGCCGGTGAGACGACCCTCGACGATCTTGTCGAGCGCGGCCTCGGGCTTGCCTTCGGCCTTGGTGAGGTCGGTGAGCGCAGACCGCTCGGCCTCCACCAGCTCGGCGGGGACTTCGTCACGGCTGAGGTAGTCGGGCTTGGAGAACGCGATGTGCACCGCGACGTCGTGGGCGAGCTCGACGGACCCACCACTGAGCTCGACCAGCACGCCGTTGACACCACGGCCGTCCTGGAGGTGGAGGTAGGCGTCGACGATGTGGCCCTCGCCGATCTCCCAGCGCACGACCTTGCCGACCTCGATGTTCTCCTTCTTGGTGATCTTCATCTGGTCGACCTCGGCGGCCAGCTCGCTGACTGCGTCCTCGCCCCGAGCCGCCACCGCCTCGGCCAGGGTGGTGACGACCTTGACGAAGTCGTCGGCCTTGGCGGAGAAGTCGGTCTCGCACTTGAGCTCGACCATGGCGATCGCACCGTCGGCCCTGGCGATGGCGACTGCGCCCTGGGTGTTCTCGCGGTCGCTGCGCTTGGCCGCCTTGGACAGTCCCTGCTCGCGGAGCCACTTGGCGGCGGCGTCGAAGTCACCGTCGTTGTTGGTGAGCGCCTTCTTGGCGTCCATCATGCCGGCGCCGGTGGCCTGACGCAGCGCCTGGACGTCCTTGGCGGTGATGCTGGACATGGGGGGTCACGACTCCTGGGTGGTCTCGTCGGGGGCGGACTCGGGCTGGGGGGCGGCATCGGCAGACGCAGTCTCGGCAGGGGCGGTCTCAGAGGTGCTCTCAGCAGAGACGGTCTCGGCAGGGGCGGCCTCAGGTTCGGCAGGAGCGGTCTCGGCCGGGGCTGCCGGGGCGGCCTCGGCACTGGCACCGGACGCGATCCGGGCCTCGCGCTCGGCCGCGGCGAGTGCAGCCTGGCGACGGGCCTCGGCCTGCTGGGCGGCGATCTCGTCTTCCTCGCGGAGGCTGCGACGGGGGCCGCCGCCGTCGCCACCCTCGCGGCGGGACCGGATGAAGCGTCCCTCGAGCACGGCGTCGGCGATGACCCGGCACATGAGGTCGCCGGAGCGGATGGCGTCGTCGTTGCCGGGGATCACGTACTGGATGATGTCGGGGTCGCAGTTGGTGTCGACCACCGCCACGATCGGGATGCCGAGCTTGTTGGCCTCGGTGACCGCGATGTGCTCCTTCTTGGTGTCGAGCACGAACACGATGTCGGGCAGCTGGTCCATGTCGCGGATGCCGCCCAGGTTCCGCTCGAGCTTGTCGAGCTCACGGGAGATCATCAGCGCTTCCTTCTTGGGCATCGCCTCGAACTCACCCGAGGCGCGCATGCGCTGGTACTCCTTCATCTTGGCCACGCGCTTGGACATGGTCTCGAAGTTGGTGAGCATGCCGCCGAGCCAGCGCTCGTTGATGTAGGGCATCCCACACTTCTCGGCATAGGACTGCACCGGCCCCTGGGCCTGCTTCTTGGTGCCGACGAACAAGATGGTGCCGCCGTCGGCGACGGTGTCGCGCACGAAGGTGTAGGCGGTCTCGATGCGCTGGAGGGTCTGCTGGAGATCGATGATGTAGATGCCGTTGCGGTCTCCGTGGATGAACCGCTGCATCTTGGGGTTCCAGCGTCTGGTCTGGTGACCGAAGTGCACCCCGGCCTCGAGCAGTTGCTTCATGGTCACGACAGCAGTCATGACGGCTCCTTCCATCGGTTGGACGAACACCGCACCAACGCCCGGAGGCGACCGTGGTTCGATGCGGCTGGAGATGAGGATTCGCCTTCGGGGTTCCGAGGGCGCGACCCGCGAGCAGGCCGACCCGGCAGTCTAGCGGGCGGGAGCCAGCTCATCACCAGCCCGATCACCAGGCGACCGAGGCATCGAGTGGATCGCCGAGCAGGTCGCCGGCCAGATCGTCGGGTCCGATGGGCAGGGTCGCACCGGTGATGGCCAGACCAACCAGGCTGGTCGCAGTCAACACCATCTCGGACGCGAGGTGGTCGCCCATGGTCTCGAACAGGCCGCGACAGGCGGGACCCATGTCGGCCAGACCGAGCGCCAGCTCCCTGGTGGTGGCCTCGTGTCCGGGCACCGCTCCGTGAGCACCGGCACCGACGATGGGCACGGTCACCTGTCGAGCGCCGTCGAGTCGGGTCCGGCGGTCGAGCACGACCGGGTCGCCGCTGGCACCGATGCTGAGGTAGTCGGGACCGCCGGGGAGGGGCCTGGACTGCAGTTCGAGGAGCAGGTCCGAGCGTCGGGACAGATCGGGGAGGTTGGTGCCCCGCGGATCGGTGGTGGAGCCGGTGGCCGCCTCGATGGACTCGAGGAGGGAAGGGCCCCCGGACAGGGTGCTGGCCTCGACCGCCAGCGTGGCCAGATCGGCTCCCTGGTGGGGCGTGGCCATGGTGGCCACCAGCCCCAGGCGCTCGATCACCTCCCGTCCCCGCTCACGAGACTCCAGCTCGCGCAGGGCCAGGCGCGCCACGACCCCGCCCTGGGAGTGGGCGTAGACATCGACGGTGGCATCGGGCGCGGAGCGAGCCACCTCGGTTAACAGGTCGGCGAGCAGCGCTCCACGCGAACCGAGCCCCGTCGAGGACTCCGCCCGGTCGTAGTCGGTGGTCTCGATGTGGGCCAGATCCCCGGTCGCCGACACGGTCTCCTCGTCGAAGTGACCGGTGGTGCGTCCGCCCGCGTAGCTGAACCCGATGACGTCACCCTCGTGGTAGCCGAGCTCGTCGGTCCGGAGCTCACCGACCGATGCCCCGTCGCTGCTGGAGTCCAGACCGGCCACCATCACCGCGACCCGGCGACCCCCCGGCTGCTCGGCGACGACGCTCTCCGGGGTGCAGATCTGGCGATGGTGCCACCACTCGGCGACCGCGCCGAACGTGCGCCAGGGGGATTCGAGGACGTCGAAGGTGAACAGCAGCATCGGGGGCACCTCCCCCTGGGCGAGCGGGACCAGGATCCCGAAGACCACCCCTGAGAGGTACGGGTTGACCGCCCCGAGGGCGTAGGGGGCCAGGTACCAGCTCACCTCCGCCACGTAGGGGGCGGCAGCCATGACCAGCTCGGAGGTGGAGGTGCCCAACCACCGGGTGGACTCGAGCTGCATCCCGAGCACCGTCGCGCCGCCGTTGATCATCCACCCGCCGGCGCCCATCAGCGCGCCTCCCACGCGGCCGAGCACGCCGAAACCGCCACCTCCCCCCAGGTCGAGGGCGATCAGCCGGAGTTCGGCCGCACGCTGGCCCGGGGTGGTCCAGGCGCTGTCACCGAGCGGCGACTCCGGCACCAGCCGCACCGCGATCCGCCCCGCGCCGAAGAGCACCTCGGGGTCGACGTAGCGACCCTGCTCGCGAACGCCTACGTGGGTGACGCCACCTGCGAGGGCCACGACCTGGCCGGCGGCCACCTGTTGGCCGAGCCGGACCGACAGCTCACCGACGCCCGAGTAGCTGGTGAGGCGCCGGTCGGGGTGCTCGACCGTGACGTGCAGGGCGCCCCCGACCTGGCCGGCGAAGGTGACCACGCCGTCGGCCGCGGCCCGGACCTCCTCACCCGGCGCGGTGGCGTACTCCACCCCCCGGTTGCCGGGCCCGAAGCGGGTGAGCGGAGGCCTGAACCCGTCGATGATCTCCGCATCGACCGGATGCTCGTAGGTGACGGCGCCGGAGCCGTCGTCGGCGAGCGCGGGGACGGGGACGAGGAGGGCAGCGACTGCCCCGAACACAACAACCAGCGCCGTGACGCGCACCACCATGGGACCACTCCCGACAACAGCGGTTCGGGGGGAAGTGGTCCGGGGAAGGTGGTGGCGGGCAGGTCAGGCTCCGGGCCGCTCCACGGTGTGACGCGACCGGATGACCGCTACGCCAGCTCGCGCTGCGATGCCGAGATCCTGGACCGCAGCTGCAGCACCGCCTTGGTGTGGATCTGGCAGACACGACTCTCGGTGACCGAGAGGACCTCGCCGATCTCGGCGAGGGTGAGTCCCTCGTAGTAGTAGAGGGTGAGCACGATCTTCTCGCGCTCGGGCATCCGGTTGATGGAGTCGGCCAGCAGCGACCGCATCTCCTCGACCTCGAACGCGTCGACCGGGCCGTCGCGCTTGTCGGCGATCGTGTCACCCAGGGTGAACGACTCGCGCTCTCCCCCGCCCATCGACAACGTCTCGTCCAGCGCCGCGAGGCCCACGAACGAGATCTGGCTCAGGGTCGCTTGGAGCTGCTCCTCGGTGACGTCGAGCTCGGTGGCGATCTCGCTGTCGGTGGGTGTGCGGTGCAACTTCGACTCGAGCGTCGCGTAGGCGTTCTCGACCGCTCGGGCCTTGGCCCGCACCGAGCGAGGAACCCAGTCGATGGATCGGAGCTCGTCGAGGATGGCGCCCTTGATGCGAGAGATCGCATAGGTCTCGAACTTGAACCCTCTTGCCGGCTCGAACTTCTCGATGGCGTCGATGAGCCCGAAGACCCCGTAGCTGGCCAGGTCGGCCTGTTCGACGTTCTGGGGCAGGCCCACCGCCATGCGCCCGGCGACGAACTTCACCAGCGGCGAGTAGTGCAGGATCAACTGGTCGCGGACACCCCGATCACCCGTGCGCTTGAACTCGTTCCAGATCTCGTCGATGTCGAGGGGGTCGTGATCCACTGAGTTCCCTATCCGCGGGGGTGGGTGGCCTCGTGCACCTGCTGGAGGCGCTCGGTGCTCACATGCGTGTAGATCTGTGTCGTACCCACGTCGGCATGGCCCAGCAACTCTTGAACCGAGCGCAGGTCGGCGCCGCCGTCGAGCAGGTGGGTGGCAAAGGTGTGGCGCAGCGCGTGGGGGTTCACCGGGTTGAGGGCGCGGGCATCGAGGATGCGACGCACGTCCCGTGGGGTGAGCGGCTTGGCCCGACGGTTGAGGAACAGCGCATCGCCGCCTTCGCCTCGGTCCAGCTGACCCCGCCCGAGGTCGATCCAGGTGCGGACCGCCTGGGCCGCGGCGGCCGACAACGGCACACGTCGCTGCTTGTCGCCCTTGCCCCAGACCCGGACCTGACGCCGGCGCAGGTCGAGGTCGCCGGCGACGAGGCCACACAGCTCGCCGACCCGAAGCCCTGAACCGTAGAGCAGCTCGATGACGGCATCGTCGCGCAGCGAGATCGGGTCGTCGGCCGCGGGGCCGGTTCGGTCTGCGGATGGCGATGGCTCGAGCAGCGCGTCGAGCTCGTCGTCGCGCAAGACCCGCGGCAACCGACCGGTGCCCGACGGCGCGGACAACGAGACCGCGGGATCGGTGTCGACCAGTCCACTCGAGTGCGCCCAGGCGAAGTACCGCCGCAACGATGAGGCCTTGCGGCCGACCGAGCGTCGGGCATACCCCCTGGTGGAGAGGTGCGCGAGATAGCGCCGCAGGTGGATCCTGCGGACCGCAGCGGGTTCGTCGACACCGGCTCTGGCCACCCAGGTGGCGAAGGCGTCGAGGTCGGACCGATATGCCCGGCGTGTCGCCGACGACACCCCGGTCAGCACGGCCTCGAAGCGGTCCAGGTCCCAGCCCACGGTGCCACCGTACCGGGCGGAACGCCGCGTGAGGTCCCACATGCCCCCGAACGACCGGGTGGTGACGTGTGGTGTTCATGCCCGTACCCGCTCGACCCAGCCGCCCGAGCGCACCAGGCATCCCTGGTGCTCGAGGTGCATCAGCCGTACTGCCAGGTCGCCGAGCGCCAGACCGGAGCGTGCGGCCAGCTGGTCGACACTGACCGGTGTGTCGCCGACCAGGTCGAGCAGGTCGGCGTCCACCGGGTCGAGGTCGGCGCGTCCCGAGACGGGGTCGGGGTCGGCGGCATCGCCGGTGACGACACCGGAGAACCCGAGTGCGATCAGCACATCGGTGGCGTCGCGGGCAGGACCAAGACCATCGTGCAGCAGCGCGTTGGTGCCTGCCGAGGCGGGGCTGCGCACCGATCCGGGCACCACCAGCACTGGCCGATCGCGCCGAAGTGCTTCGTCGACGGTGTGGAGCGCACCACCGGTGGCGTGGGACTCGACCACCACGACCACCTCGGACAGTGCCGCGATGATGCGGTTTCGGGCCGGGAACCGCCACGGCAGCGCACCTCCACCCATCGGCACCTCCGACACCAGCACACCCCTGGCCGACACGGCATCCCAGAGCCGCTGGTGACGACGCGGGTACACGGTGTCGAGACCGGTCCCGACCACACCGATCGCCGCGGCACCATCGCCGGCCTCCAGCGTGCCTTCGTGCGCGGCGCCGTCGATGCCGAGGGCCAGTCCCGACACCACCGCCACACCTGCTTCGGCCAGCTGTCGGCCCATCTCGCGTGCCGTGAGGCGACCGCCGCGGGTGCACCGGCGAGTTCCGACGATGGCCACCCGCGGACCGCTGATCGCTTCCAGGTCGCCGATGGAGAACAGCACCATGGGAGGTTCGAGATCGTCGGCCAGCACCGATGGATATCGATCGTCGCCGACGGTGGTGACCTCGATGCCGGCCCGATGATGCTGGTCGAGCAGTGCCGGTGGATCGAGCGTCCGGGACGCGCGCGTCCACTCGCCCTGGATCTCGGTGGCCTTCGGGCCCAGGGCCCGAACCACGTCGGGCTCGTCGGACCTCTGCCCGCGGCACACAGCATCCCAGGCGCGGGCGAACCCGAACGCCCGCACCAGGGCGGTGAGCCTGCCCGGCCCCATGGCAGGCAGCGAAGCCAGCGCCACGGCCGCCTCCGCGGTCTCACGGCTCGGACGCTCCACCTCAGACCACCGCCCCGATCTCGAATGGCGCGGGCACCGCACGAAGCTGCAGCGCCAGCGCGACATCCTCGACCGCCAGCGGTCCTCCACGACCTTCCCGATCGGCGAGGGTGAGCGCCAACCGGCGGATGCGGTGCAACCCACGGCCGGTGAGCTGGCCCGCCCTGAGCGTGTCCTCGAGCAACGTGGTGGCGTCGTCGGACAGCGGTGCGACCTCGTCGAGGTGTTCGGCTGCCAGCTCGGCGTTGCACCGCACTCCCCGGTGCCGGGCCCGCTCGCGCGCCGTCGCCACCCGCTCGCGCACCGACGCCGTCGCCTCGCCGGGTTCGCCACCGATGAGGTCGTCGACCTCTGGCGCCGCGACGTCGATCCGCAGGTCGAAGCGGTCGAGGATGGGGCCCGACACCCGTCGGTGGTACCGGGCCCGCGCCGCGTCCGAGCAGGTGCACAACCCGGGGGCGGACCCCTGACCGCAGGGACAGGGGTTCATGGCCGCGATCAGCAGCACCCGAGCCGGGAACGTGACGGTGCCCGCCGCCCGGCTGACCCGGATGACGCCCTCCTCGAGCGGCTGACGCAGCGCGTCGACGACCGGGGCCTGGAACTCGCCGAGCTCGTCGAGAAAGAGCACGCCGTGATGGGCGAGGCTGATCTCGCCGGGACGCATCATGGTCGACCCACCGCCGGTGAGCGACACGGTCGAGGCGCCGTGGTGCGGCGCCCGGAACGGTGGGCGCCGGACCAGTCCGGCCGCCAGGGGCACCCCCGCGGCGGAGTGCACCATGGTCGCATCGAGGGCGTCGTCAGGGGTCAGATCGGGGAGGAGGCCGGGCAAGCGCTTGGCCAGCATCGTCTTGCCGGCCCCCGGCGGACCGACCATCAGCAGATGGTGCCCACCGGCCGCCGCCAGCTCGAGGGCCAGCCGCGCGATCGGCTGGCCGCGCACGTCGGCCAGGTCGGGTTCGCGGTCGCGCTCGGGAACCGGCAGCACGGGAGCCCTGGGCCATGGTTCGTCGCCGTCGATGGCGGCGACGAGGGCGATGAGGTCGGTGGCGGCCCTGACCCGGTGGTGACCGACCAGCTCGGCCTCGCCCACCGATCGGGCCGGCACCACCACGGTGGGCGAACCCAGCGCGTGGACCAGCGGCACCGTGCCTGCGACGGGGCGGATCGAGCCATCGAGGCCGAGCTCGCCGACGAAGGCCATCCCCTGGACGCGATCGGGTCGGATGCGTTCCACAGCCACGAGCAAGGCGATGGCGATGGCGAGGTCGAGCTGAGAGCCCGCCTTTCGCACACCCGAGGGTGCGAGGTTGACCGTGACCCGCTTGAGCGGCCACGGCAGGCCGCTGGACAACAGTGCGGCTCGGACCCGGTCGCGTGCTTCGCGACACGAGGCGTCGGGCAACCCGACGACGGTGAACCCGGGCAAGCCGTTGGAGACGTGGACTTCGACCGACACGGCACGGCCCTGCACGCCGAGCAGCGTGGCCGACGGGACGGTGGCGATCACCGGACCCTCCTGACACGATCGGTGGTCGGGAGGGGGAAGTGGTCGTCAGCCTAGGCGACCGGTGTGACGCTGGGAAGGGGGATCATCGAGATTCCCCACCGGTTCCGGGGCTCAGAGGACCTCGCGGACATAGCGGACGATGGCGTCGATCTCGTCGTCGGAGAGCTCGCCGCCGAAGCCCGGCATGGCGCCTCGGCCCTCGGCGATGATCGTGGCCATGGTCGTGGCGTCGGGCTGGCGATCGGACGACCAGGGACCCCGCACGTCGGGGCCGGCACCTCCGCTCCCGTCGGCGCCGTGGCACCGCGAGCACTGGGCGGTCCACAGCTCGCGACCCTCGACCAGCACGGGATCGGCGTCCCCGGCATCGTCGACCTGGACCTCGGGCGCCTCGGACCCAGCGCAGCCACCGAGGGCCATCGCGGCCACCACCACGACCCCGAGCACCCACGCCAACACTCGTCGCTCGACCTGCATCGCCTGCATCCGGGGCACGATACTGATCGAATGGGAATGAACCCATTCCGCCCTCGTCGCGGTTCGCGCGTCGCCGACATCGCCTTGGTGGTCGTCGCCCTGGTGGTGTGCGCCGCGCTCGTCGCCTGGGCGGCACTGGGATGAACCCCGACCTCACCGCCACCCTCCCCGATGACGAGCTCGAGGTGCGGTTCATCCAGCCCTACGCCGCCACCAAGACCTATCTGTGCCCCGGGTGCAACCAGGACATCACCCCCGGCACCGGTCACATGGTCGTCGTCCCCCACACCGATCCGGACCTTCGCCGTCACTGGCACCGAGGATGCTGGAGCCACCGACACCGGAGACGGCCGGGCCGGCCCTGAACGCAGCGCCCGCGACGGGCCAACACCGCCCCGATGTCGAGCCGGCGATCGCGGCGAGCACGAGCCCTATGCTCCGACCATGGAGCTGGTGCTGGTACGTCATGCCGAACCCGAGTGGGTCCGGGAGGGTCTGAGCGTCGACAACCCGCCGCTCACCGAACGCGGACGCGACCAGGCGCGCCGGCTGGCCGACCGTCTGGCCCACGAGCACTTCGACACGGTGATGGTGTCGACCATGCGGCGGGCACGTCAGACCGCCGCGCCGATCGTCGAGGTGCTGGGGGCCGAGCCGAGCTTCGAGAACTGGCTCGAGGAGCTGCGCATGCCCGACTGGACCGGCACGCCGTCCGAGGAGGTCGACGAGCTGTTCAAGAGAGCCATGGCCCGACCCATCGAGGACCACTGGGACGGCATGGCCGGAGGCGAGAGCTTCCGAGCGTTCCACGAACGCATCACCAAGGGCCTCGAAGCGTCCCTCGCGCCGCTGGGGACCTTCCCGACCGACGACGACACTCCGCTCTGGGAGATCGACGACGAGGACGCCCGGGTCCTCGTCGTGGCCCACGCCGGCACCAACGCCACCATCATCGGGCACATGCTGGGCATCCAGCCACTGCCCTGGGAGTGGGAGCGGTTCGTGATGTTTCACGCCTCGTTCTCGGTGCTACGGCCGATGCGCGTCGGCCACGGCTGGTCGTTCAACCTGTTCAAGCTGGGCGATGCCGAGCACCTGCCGGACCAGATGCGCACCCGCTGAGCCTGCAGCGGCCGCGGGCTCAGAAGGCCCCCTCGATCACCTCGACCTGGCGCCCCATCACGGCCGCGACGTCGAAGCGCACCTCGTGGGGGCGCGTCACCGCCTGGTCGAGCCAGATGGCGGCGAGGCGGCGGATGCGCCGCTGCTTGGCCGGCGTCACCGCCTCGGCGGGGGACCCGAACGTGCGGGAGTTGCGGGTCTTGACCTCGCAGAACACCACCGCTGCGCCCTTGCGGACCACGAGGTCGAGCTCGCCGTCACGGCACCGCCAGTTGCGATCGACGATGTCGTAGCCGTGGTCGAGGTACCACTCGGCGGCGAGCGCCTCACCCGCCGCGCCGAGGACCTGTCGTGGGTGAGGCATCGCCGCTCCCGTCGTCGTGGGTCACCGACGACGCTACAGAGGGAGTGTGACAGCCCCGGGTGGGTGGCTCAGGTCTCGCGCTTCTCGCGGATCCTGGCGGCCTTCCCGACGCGGTCGCGCATGTAGTAGAGCTTGGCTCGGCGCACGTCGCCCCGACTGACCACCTCGATCTTGGAGATGATCGGGGTGTGGAGCGGGAAGGTGCGTTCGACTCCGACGCCGAAGCTGACCTTGCGGACGGTGAAGGTCTCCTGCACGCCTCCGCCCTGGCGGCGCAGCACGTAGCCCTGGAAGACCTGGATGCGCTCGCGGTTGCCCTCGACCACGCGGACGTGCACCTTGAGCGTGTCACCCGGCGCGAAGTCGGGGATGTCGTCGCGAAGACTGCTCTGATCGACGAGATCGGTGGGTTGCATGGTGGCGCTCCTGCGCGGGTTCGGGGAGGGCCGGCGGCGCTCACCCTGGTTCAGGCGGACTCAGCAGGATAGAGGATCGCGCCCGTCAGTCCAAAGCCGGGGTGTCGAGACCGAACTCTGCCAGCAGGGCACGGTCCTCGTCACCGAGGCCGCCACGTTCGACGATGAGGTCGGGACGCTGGTCCAGTGTCCGGGCGATCGCCTGGGCCCGGCGCCAGCGGGCGACCCGGCCGTGGTCCCCGGACCGCAGGACCTCGGGCACCGCCCACCCCCGGAACTCGGCCGGGCGCGTGTACTGCGGGTACTCGAGCAGCCCGTCGCTGAACGACTCCTCGTCGGCGGAGGCATCGTTGCCCATCACGCCGGGGACGAGGCGACCGACCGCCTCCAGGATCACCATGGCCGCCACCTCTCCCCCGGCCAACACGTAGTCGCCGATCGACACCTCGCCGTCGACGAGGTGCTCGCGGATGCGGTGGTCGACGTTCTCGTAGCGCCCGCACAACAGCGAGAACCCCTCGGTGGCGGCCAGCTCGCGTGCCATGGCCTGGTCGAAGCGGCGACCGCCGGGGTCGCACAGCAGCAGGGGTCGGGGCGGCTCGACCGCCTCGACCGCGGCGAAGACCGGCTCGGGCATGAGGACCATGCCCGCTCCCCCGCCGAAGGGGGCGTCGTCGACGGTGCGGTGCGCGTCGGTCGTGTGGGCTCGCAGGTCGTGGGTGCGGACCTCGAGCAGCGAACGCTGCTGAGCCTTGCCCAGCAGGCTGTGGGTGGCGAAGTCCTCGACCATGCCGGGAAAGATGGTGAACACGTCGATCCTCATGCGCCGTCCAGCCTTCCACGCGGGTGCGGGCTCATGGGGCGCCGTGGACCTACAGGTCGAACAGGCCGGCTGGTGGGTCGATGGTGACGGTGCCGGCGTCGTGATCGACCACGAAGGTGAGCGGCACCAGC
>JBKGZW010000173.1:0-5585 GCA_046543225.1 Acidimicrobiales bacterium | reverse complement strand
CTCAGCGACCCAAGCGAGCACCCACCTCGCAGCGGCCGCTTGACATAGGAGCAAACCATGACCACGATCGGAGTCGTGTTCGGCGGGCCGTCCCCCGAGCACGACATCAGCATCCTCACCGGACTGCAGGCCGCCCGCGCCCTCCACGACGACGGCGCCGAGGTCGTCTGCCTCTACTGGACCAAGGCCGGCCAGTGGAAGCAGGTACGGGCGACCACCGAGGCCGCCGCGTTCCTCGAACCGTCGATCGACGGCAGCGTCGATCTCGAGCTGCGGGTCCCCGGTGGCTTCGTGGAGCCCAAGCGGCTCCGCGACTCGCCCATCGAGGTCGACGTGGTGCTCAACTGCTGCCACGGGGGACCGGGCGAGGACGGAACGCTGGCGGGCATGCTCATGTTGGCCGGGCTGAAGGTCACCGGCCCGCGGCCGCAGGCCGCCGCCCTCGCCATGGACAAGGTGGCCTCGGCGGCCGCGGCCCGCGCCGCGGGGATCCCCACCATCGACACCGCCGCGGTGACCGACGACGCCAGCACCGAGCTTCCGCCCACGCCGTGGGTGACCAAGCCCCGGTTCGGGGGCAGCTCGATCGGTGTGGAGGCAGGGGTCGAGGACCTCGACACGGTCCGGGCGCTCGGGCGCACCGGCGCCGGCCGGGCGGGGATGGTGGTGCAGCCGTTCCTGAAGGGGTGGATCGATCTCAACATCTCGGTGCGCACCCATCCCGCCCTCGAGCTCTCCGAGATCGAGAAGCCCCTGCGGGCCGACGACACCGTCTATGACTACACGGGCAAGTACCTCACCGGCGGACAGGGCATGGATGCTGCGCCCCGCGAGCTGCCCGCCGACATTCCCGACACGATCGCCGAGACGATCCGGTCCCACGCGCGGACCCTGGTGCCGGTGCTCGACCTGTCCGGGGCACCCCGCATCGACTTCCTCTGGGACGGCGGCGATCAGGTCGTGTTGTGCGAGGTCAACTCGGTCCCCGGAGCGTGGGGCAACCACCTGTGGCAGGCCAGTGGCGTCCCCCGACTGCGCCTGTACCGAGATCTCGTCGCCGAGGCCGAAGCGGCCAAGCCGGGGCTCCCCCAGTGGGCCGCCACCAGCGACGGCGCGGCGCTGCGGATGTCGGGGTCGATCGCCGCCAAGCTCACCTGATCGACGTGGCCCCGCCCGTCTGGGCACGCAGGACCGACACCGGGTGGGTGCTGTCGATCCGCGCGCAACCGGGCGCGCGGCGCACCGAGGTGGCCGGACCCTACCGGGAGGCGCTGAAGATCCGTCTGGCTGCGCCGGCCGACGACAACAAGGCCAACACCGAGCTGGTGCGGTTCCTGGCCGCCACCCTGATGGTGGCCCGCCGCGACGTGCAGCTGGTGCGCGGCCGCGCCAGCCGCGACAAGGTCGTGCGCATCGCCGACGAGACGGCCGACCCCACCCGCCTCCTGTGAGCCCACACCGGATCGACCCGACGGGTCCCGACGACTGCCGTGCCAGGCAACGTTCGCCCTGTCCGCCAACGGCACCTCCGGGATGGGCGCGCGTTGGTTGTTGACGTACCCCCCGGGCCCCGTGTTGTGGTGGTTCCAAGGCTGAACCAAAGGGGGCAGGCACATGAGTCACGTATCCGTGATCGGGGCTGGAGCACTGGGAAGTGCGCTGATCGAGGGTCTGGTGGCAGCGGGCTCAGACGTGACGGTCTGGAATCGGACCAGTGAGAAGCTCGACACCCTGTCCGGTCCGCAGGTCAGGGCGGCGCCTTCGGTGCAGGAGGCCCTGGCTGCGAGCCCGCTCACTATCGTCGCAGTGTCGGATCACGACGTCTGCAGACAGCTCATCGAAGAAGCGGAAGCGGACTTGGACGACAAGGTGGTGGCGTCCACGTCCTTCGCCACCGCCGAGCAGGCAGGAGCCTTCGCTGAGGTGGTGGCCGGACAGGGAGGGCACTGCCTGGATCTCGCCGTCGCCGCCTACCCCAGTGAGGTCCGATCCCGAAACGGCTGGTTCATCGTGTCGGGTGATTCCGGCGTGTACGAGAGACACCGCCACCAGTTCGACCAGCTCGGTCGAACGTCGTATGTCAGCGACACGCCCGGCTCAGCGTTCATCAGCGAGATGGCAGTTCTGCTCGGCTACTTCCCCATGGCCGTCGGTCTCCTCCAGGGCGTGCGTGTCTGCGAGCAATTCGGGCTCCCGCAGGCGTGGTTCGATGCGACCGTCAGCGAGCTCTACCCGCGCCACATCCAGTCACTTCTCCAACGGGCCCACGCAGACGGGGATCTCGAGACCGGTGGCGTCGAGGCGTCGATCGACGTGTGGGGTGACGCGGCGGCCGAGTACGCCGACGCTCTGCGCGAGCTCGGACTCGACGCAGGTATGTACGACGCGCTGCACCGCCTCTTCAACGCAGCATCCGAAGCCGGTCAAGGTAGCGCCGACTGGATCCGCATCGCCGGACACGTTGCCGGTCGCTGAACGCACGGTCCACGACCTCTCGACCACCTGCCGCACCGCAATGGCGGTCGACTGCACCTCGAAACGCCGGGTGGGCCGACCCGACGGCTCGACCGCGGCCCGTCTCAGCGTCACTCAGCGCAGCGAACCGGGTCCGCACAGATAGGTGTGCCTTCCAGCCGTCGACGCCCTCTCCCGAGAGCGCCGGCAGATCCCCGAGCACCTCGCGGGTGGCCGCCCCGTCGACCGTCCATGGAGTCACCAGAACCTGGTTGCTGAGGGAGGTCGATGTTTGTGTCTGGTTCGGCGGCGACATCTGGGACCACGCCGCGCCGTCGATCATCGTGGAAGAGGCTGGTGGACGATTTGCCGACCACGCTGGTGGCAAACGGCTGGACACCCGGACCGCCATCTACTCCAACGGGCTACGACACGACGAGATTCTCGCCGCGCTCGCCACGACCTAGAACCCGGCATCTACCGCGCTGAGTGCATCCTCCAACACCGGCTCATGGGCACGCGACGAACGTCGCGATCGTTGCTGGACGCTGCGCTAGCCCAGCCCTTTCAGTAGGCGGAGTGTCGCTGGGGTGGGCGCGTCCGCGTCCTGGTCGCCACGCAACGGTCAGGCATCGGCCCGAGAGCCAGCCACAGCCACCCGACCCCAGCCGCCTACTGAACAGCCTGGGCTAGGTTCGCTTCGATGAGCGACACGACCGACCGACTCCAACAGCTGACCCTGGCCGAGAAGTGCGCGCTGGTGGCGGGAGCGAGCAACTGGCGAACCCCGCCGATCGAGCGGGTCGGGGTCCCCGCGGTGAAGATGACCGACGGCCCCAACGGCGCCCGGGGCGAGGGCAGCGTCGGCGAGTCGACCCCGGGAGTGCTGGTTCCGGTCGGCATCGCCCAGGGAGCCACCTGGGACCCGGGGCTGATCGGCCAGGTCGGCGACCTGCTCGGCCGAGAGACCCGGCGGCGCACCTCGCACGTGCTGTTGGCCCCAGCGGTGAACCTGCACCGAACACCGGTCGGCGGACGAACCTTCGAGTACTACTCGGAGGATCCCGAGCTGACCGCCCGGCTCGCAGTCGAATACGTGCGCGGGGTGCAGTTCCACGGGGTGGCGGCCACGGTGAAGCACTTCGTGGCCAACGACACCGAGGTCGAGCGCCACACGGTGAACGTCGAGGTCGACCAGCGTGTCCTGCGCGAGCTGTACCTGGTGCCCTTCGAGGCATGCGTCCGGGAGGCGGACGCCTGGGCGGTGATGTCGGCCTACAACCAGCTCGGCGACGAGTTCTGCGCGGCCAACGCCGGGCTGCTACGGGGCATCCTCCGCGACGAGTGGGGGTTCGACGGGGCGGTGATGTCGGACTGGTACGGGGCCCACGACACGGTGGGATCGGCCGCCGGCGGGCTCTCGATCGAGATGCCCGGGCCACCACGGATCTACGGTGACCACCTGGTCGACGCGGTGGAGCGGGGCGAGGTCGATGAAGCCACCGTCGACGGGCTGGTCGCCGACGTGCTGGGCCTGATCGAGCGCACTCGGGCCGACGAACGATCCGCCGACGACCCCGAGGAGTCGGTCGACGACCCCGAGGAGCGGGAGCTGTGCCGCCAGGTGGCGGTGGCAGGAACGGTGCTGGCCCGAAACGTCGACGGGGCGCTGCCGCTCGATGCCGGGAGCGGCCTGTCGGTCGCGCTCATCGGCCCCAACGCGGCCGACACCCGCATCCAGGGCGGGGGCAGCTCTGCGCTGCGGCCACTTCCCCACCGCTCGATCCTCGAGGCGCTGCGCGGCCACCTCCCCGACCTGGTGCACGAGCGGGGCGTGACCATCGACAAGGGCACCCCGCTGGCACCGCTCGACCGCTTCATCGGTCCCGACGGCGAGCCCGGGCTCGAGCTGACGATCCACGAGGGCACCGAAGCAGGCGGTGCGGTGCAGTACACGAGACGCACCAACGGCCTGGTCCGCTGGTTCGGGTCGATGCCCGACGGGGTCGTCACGCCGTGTCTGGTCTCGGTTCGGGGGGCCTATGTCCCCGAGGTGTCGGGCCCGCACGAGTTCGGCCTGATCGCCAGCGGCAGACCGGGTTGTCGGATCGGCGAGATCGAGCTGGCCCGCGCCGGCGAGCGGCTCCCCGAAGGCGAGGCCTTCTACGGGATGGGCTCCTCCGAACAGCTGGGCACCGTCGAGGCCATCGCCGGCGAGCCGATCCCGGTCGAGCTCGAGCTCGAGGTGGGCGGACCCTTCGCCGCGATCCGCCTCGGAGTGCGGCCCCCGGTGGACGAGACGATGTTCGACCGGGCGGTGCAGGCCGCGGAGTCGGCCGAGGTGGCCGTTGTGGTGGTGGGAACCAGCGAGGAGTGGGAGACCGAGGGCCACGACCGCACCACCATCGACCTGCCCGGCCGCCAGGACGAGCTCGTCAGCGCGGTGGCAGCGGTGTGTGACCGCACGGTGGTGGTCGTGAACGCCGGGGCGCCGGTGGCGATGCCCTGGGTCGACGACGTCGAGGCGGTGGTGCTGCCGTTCTTCGGCGGCATGGAGATGGCCGGGGCGGTGGCCGACATCCTCGTCGGTCACGCCGACCCGGGCGGGCGACTGCCGACGACGTTCCCGCGCCGGTTGGAGGACTCCCCCGCGTGGGAGCACTACGCGCCGGTCGACGGGTTGCAGCGCTACGGCGAGGGGCTGCACATGGGCTACCGGGGCCACGACCGCAACAGCATCGAGCCGCTGTTCGCGTTCGGCCACGGGCTGTCCTACGGCGAGGCGGAGTGGGGCGAGCCATCGGTGTCGGCGACGTCGATCGAGCCGGGGGGATCGGTGTCGGTGTCGGTGCCGGTCACCGCAGGGGCGACGCGGGCTGCCACGGTGGTGGTGCAGGGGTACGTGGCGCCAGTGGACCCACCCGTGGAACGTGAGGTGAAGGCGCTGCGCACCTGGGCGAAGTCGGTCGTGTCGGCGGGCACCACGACGACGGTGGAGCTGGTGTTCGGGCCAGAGGCGTTCCGCCGTTGGGACGATGCCGCCCACGGCTGGACGATCGATCCCGGCCGCTACGACCTGGTCATCGCCGCGTCGGCCACCGACATCCGCTCCACGGCGCGCGTCGAGCTCA
>JBKGZW010000172.1:0-5626 GCA_046543225.1 Acidimicrobiales bacterium | reverse complement strand
CCCACATCGCCCGTGGGTCGCGGTCAACATGGTGACCTCGGCCGACGGAGCCACCACCACCTCCGCAGGGGTGTCCGGCGACCTGGGCAGCGACACCGACATGGCGGTGTTCGGCGCCCTCCGCTCGATCGCCGACGTCGTCCTCGCCGGGTCGGGCACCGTCACCGCCGAGCGCTACCGGCCGCCCAAGGCCAGCCCCGCCCGCCGCGACCAACGCATCGCCAGGGGCCAGGCTCCGCTCCCGCGCCTCGCGGTGGTCTCCAACCGCGGCGACGTCGACCTCGACCTCCCCCTGTTCAGCGAGGCCACCCCCGAGTCACGCCCGATCGTGCTGGTCGCCACCAACGCCGTCGACGACGAGCGACGCCAGCAGCTCGACCAGGTGGCCGAGGTGATCGACGCCGGCGACAGCCTGGTCGACCCCGCCACCGCCGTGCGCCTGCTGGGCGACCGGGCCGGGGCCTCGGTCGTCGTCTGCGAGGGCGGACCCACCCTCAACGGCTTGCTGCTCGCCGGAGACCTCATCGACGAGTGGTGCCTCACCATCGGCCCCACCCTCGCCGGCGGGGAGTCGCACCGGGGCTCGCACGGGCCCACCCTGGCCGAGCCCCTCACCCTCGACCTCGCCCGGGCCTGGCAACACGACGGCGAGCTCCTCCTTCGCTACGTGCGCCACTGACCGCGAGCTAGCCTCCGACGATGATCGAATGGGTGGAGGCATCCGACGAGGCCGTCGAGGAGATGCGGGCGGTCAACGCCGCGGTCGAGCAGCTGATCGCGGGTCAGCCACCGATCGAGGAGGTGGGGGCCGAGGCGACCAGGCGGGCCCGGCTCCAAGGCGACAGCTGGATGGGGCCGGTGGTGACCAGCGACGACGCCACCACCCGGACCATCGAGACCGACATCGGCCCGATCGACGTGCGGGTGGTGGTGCCCGACGACCCGCGCGCGGTGTACCTGCACCTCCACGGCGGCGGGTTCGTCCTCGGTGCCGCCGACCAACAGGACCTGCTGCTGTCGACCATCGCCCACCGATGCGGGGTCGCGGTGGTGAGCGTCGAGTACCGGCTGGCTCCCGAGCACCCGTTCCCGGCGGGTCCCGACGACTGCGAGGCCGCGGCGGTCTGGCTCATCGACCACGCCGCCACCGAGTTCGGCACCGACCGCCTGATCATCGGCGGCGAGTCCGCGGGCGCCCACCTCGCCGCGCTCACCTTGTTGCGCCTGCGCGACCGCAACGCGACCGTGGCCCCGTTCGTCGCCGCCAACCTGGTCTTCGGCGTGTTCGACCTGACCCAGACGCCGAGCGCCCGCAACTGGGGTGAGCGCACCCTCATCCTGTCGCGGGCCACCCTGGCCTGGTTCAGCGACTGCTTCACCCCCGACCGCTCCGACGAGCAGCGCCGAGACCCGGCGCTGTCACCCCTCTATGCAGATCTGGCCGGGCTGGTGCCTGCCCTGTTCACCGTCGGCGACCAGGACCCGCTCCTCGACGACTCGCTGTTCATGGGCGTGCGTTGGCGCGCTGCCGGCAACCCCGCCGAGGTCCTGGTGTTCCCCGAAGGGCCCCACGGCTTCGTGGCGTTCCCCACCGCCATCGGCACGATGGCCACCGACCGTCAACTGGAGTTCATCGCTCACCACGCCGGGAGCTGACCCGTTCCGGCCGCGAGGGTGCGGGCTCTGGTGGGACGAGTCGGGGAGCTGACCCTGCGGGGTCAGTGGCGCTTGGGCTCGGTCGCCTTGGTGAGCACCGCGACCTCGCGCTCGAAGTCGGCGGGCTCGTCGAAGCCCTTGTAGACGCTGGCGAAGCGCAGGTAGGCGACCTGGTCGAGCTCGCGGAGCGACTCGAGCACGCTGAGCCCCACCTGTTCGGTCGTGACCTCGGTGCCGAGCAGCCGCAGCTGGTCCTCGACCTGGGTGGCCAGCGCCTGGACCGCGTCCTCGGTGACGGGACGGGCCTTGGCCGCCGCCATCACCCCGGCGATGACCTTGGTGCGGTCGAAGGGCATGCGGTCGCCGGACCGCTTCACGATCACCAGCGGCAGCTCCTCGAGCCGTTCGAAGGTGGTGAACCGCCGCCCACACTCGAGGCACTGGCGGCGCCGACGGATGGTGCTGCCGTCATCGGACTGGCGCGAGTCGACGACCTTGTCGTCGAGGTTCGCACAGCCGGGGCACTTCACCGGCGACACGCTAGTGGCCGAACCTGCCACCGCGCACCTCGGTTCCGGGTGCTATCCGCCGGTCGGCGGTGAGGGATCGACCTCGGCCGCGACCGGTGCCGAGGCGGGGATGCCACGCTGGGAGTCGAGGACGCGCCCGAAGGTGATCGTGCCCGCCGCCACGATCACCGCCAGCGCCACGACGGCCACGACGACCAGCAGGCGCGACACGGCGTCGAGGGGCTCGACCCGCTCGCCGCCCGGGGCCAGCCGCAGCTGTGGCGGGTCGATGTCGGTGCCGCCCCGACGATGGGGCTCGAGCCAGCGGGGTGAGTCGGTGGAGATGGCAACCATGGTTCTGATCTTCTCCAGGGGGTGTGACAGCGAAACCTCGACCCCGCCATGGCGGGCATCCGCGCCCGGCAGAGGTGGAGCTGGTAGAACGATCGTTCGACGAACGACTGTTCGAGCTCCACCCAAACACGAACATGCGTTCGTGTCAAGCCGAGATCGAACAGATGTTTGTCTCCCGCCCTCGCTCCTGGTACCGTGACACAAACAGGCGTTCGACCGAAGGGGACCTGCCGTGACCGAATCCATGCTGACCATCCGCCAGCGAGAGGTGCTCGAGACCATCGACGCCCACATGCGCGACCGTGGCTATCCGCCGTCGGTGCGCGAGATCGGCGAGGCGGTCGGGCTCAGCTCCCCGTCCACCGTGCACTCGCACCTCCGCACGCTCCAGAAGCTCGGCTACCTGCGCCGCGACCCCACCAAGCCGCGCGCCATCGAGGTGCGCTGGGACGCCAACTCGGGCCCCAACATCGAACGCCGGCCCGTGCGCCACGTTCCCCTGGTCGGCGACGTCGCCGCCGGCACCGACGTGTTGGCCCACGAGAACATCGAAGAGGTGGTCCCCCTGCCCGCCGACCTCACCGGCGACGGCGACCTCTTCATGCTCCGGGTCCGCGGAGACTCGATGATCGACGCCGGCATCCTCGACGGCGACTTCGTCGTCGCCCGCGCCCAGGCCCAGGCCGAGCCCGGCGATGTCGTGGTGGCAGGCATCCCCGGCGACGAAGCCACGGTCAAGACCTGGACCCGCGACGGCGACCGGGTCGTGCTGGTCCCCGCCAACGCCGACCTCGAACCCATGACCTTCGACCCCGCCGAGGTGTCGGTGTTCGGCAAGGTCGTCACGGTGATGCGCAAGCTCTGAGACGCCCGTGTGGGGGCCAAGCTCGGCGATGTGCGACGCTTCTTGGCGATGCCTGAGACCGCTGCCGACCCCACGCCACACCCTCCGCCCACCATCGGCATGGTCGGCGGAGGACAGCTCGCCCGCATGACCCACCAAGCGGCCATCGCGCTCGGCATCCCCTTCAGGGTGATGGTCGCCTCCCCCACCGACTCCGCCGCCCTCATCAGCCCCGACACCACCGCCGGCGATCCGCACTCGGCCGCCGATCTCGTCGCGTTCGCCACCACCTGTGACGTGCTGACCTTCGACCACGAGCTGGTCGACCTCGACGCCCTGAACGCCATCGAGGCATCGGGCGCCGCCGTCGCCCGACCACCGGCCACCGCACTCACCTTCGCCACCGACAAGGCCCATCAGCGCCGACGGTTCGCCGCGGCCGGACTTCCCCTCCCCCGCCATCACGTCACCGACGACCGCTCACGCGTCGCGGCCGCCGCCGCGGAGCTCGGCTGGCCGGTCGTGGCCAAGACCGCCCGCGGCGGATACGACGGGCGGGGCGTGTGGATCCTCCACGACCAGGCTGCGCTCGACGTGCTCCTCGACGAGATGGGCACGCCCACCCCGACCCTCGTGCTCGAGGAGTGCGTCCCCCTCGAACGCGAGCTGGCGGTCGTCGTGGCGCGCAGCCCCGACGGGGCCACCGCCGCCTACCCCGTCGTCGAGACCGTCCAAGCCGACGGGATCTGTCGCGAGACGATCGTGCCCGCTCGGATCGACCCGGCGGTGGCCGCCGAGGCAGTTCGTGTCGCCATCGCCGCCGCCGATGTGGTCGGGGCGATCGGCATCATCGCCGTCGAGCTGTTCTGGGACGGCGGGCGGGTGATGATCAACGAGGTCGCCACCCGCCCCCACAACTCCGGTCACTGGACGATCGAGGGATCGGTCACCTCCCAGTTCGCCAACCACCTGCGGGCGGTCGCCGGACTGCCTCTCGGTGTCACCGACACCACCGCCCCCGTGGCGGTGATGGCCAACATCCTCGGCCACACCGACGGCCGCGACCCGCTCGATCACCTCCACACCGCCCTGGCGGTGCCGGGCGCCGCGGTGCACCTCTACGGCAAGGGCCCCAGGCCCGGCCGTAAGCTCGGCCACGTGACCGTGCTCGCCGACACCGTCGCCGACGCCAGGAACCGCGCCCGGGCCGCGGTGGCAGCACTCGGCGATCCGGTCCCCGACCGACCATGAGCCCCGATCCGTCATCACCACAGGAGCCGAACCAGTGAGCGTCGCCGTCGTGATGGGAAGCGACTCGGACTACCCGACCATGCAGGGAGCGGTCGAGGTGCTCGACGAGTTCGGCATCGAGCGCGAGGTGCGCGTCGTGTCGGCTCACCGCACCCCCGACGCCATGATCGCCTACGGCCACGAAGCCGCCGACCGTGGGGTGCAGGTCATCATCGCCGGGGCCGGAGGCGCGGCCCACCTGCCCGGCATGCTGGCGTCGGTGACGCCGCTTCCGGTCATCGGCGTCCCGGTCCCCCTGGCACATCTCGACGGCATGGACTCGTTGCTGTCCATCGTGCAGATGCCCGCCGGAGTGCCGGTGGCCACCGTGTCGATCGGCGGATCCCGCAACGCCGGCCTGCTCGCGGTGCGGATCCTCGCGGCCACCGACCCCGATCTGCGCCCGGCCATGGAGTCCTTCCAAGCCGACCTCGCCCAGGCGGCCCACGACAAGGACACCGCCCTGGCCCAACGCCTTGCCGAGAGCTGACCGTCACCCTCCGGGTTCCGTCGGGGCATGAGCTCGTGGGCCGAGTTCGAGATGGGCGCCCCCGATCTGGCGGCCGCCGCCCGTCGACTCCTCGCCCAGCACGGGCTCGCCTACCTGGGCACCGTTCGTCCCGACGGCGGTCCTCGGGTGCACCCGGTCGCCCCGGTCCTCACCGATGCCCACCTTCTCGTGGCCATCGGCGACTGGTCGCCCAAGTGGCGCGACCTGCGCCGCGATCCGCGCTGCATCCTGCACCTGCTGCCTGGCCCCGCCGACGACGAGGTGGTCATGGGGTGCCGGGCCACCGAGCGATCCGAGCTGTTCGAGGTCGCGTCGGCGGCGGCCAGTCACACCATCCACGCCGATGACCATGTCATCGAGCTCGAGATCGACCGGTTCGACCACGGCTGGTGGGAGCGTGTCGGGCAACCCGACACCGCTCCGATCCGCTACCGCTGGACCGCCGCAGAAGGTGTCATCCGG
>JBKGZW010000171.1:0-5637 GCA_046543225.1 Acidimicrobiales bacterium | reverse complement strand
GGGATCAGCTGGCAGCGGCCGGCTCCAGTTCGACCGCGACCTGCGGGGTGGTGGCCGACTCGTCGGTGTTGGTGGTCACCTCGGCCACGTTGCCGGCCTCGCAGACGTCGCGCCGCACCAGCTCGAACGCCGCGATCGCGGCCTCGGGCGCGGTGATCTCCGCGTGATCGACAGCGGTGCGCAACGAGCGCTTGGCCTCGGTCTTGGAGCGGCGGATCTCGCCGAGCACGGTCGCGGCCACGTCGAGCAGCGCCGGGTCGGCGGCGGTGTGGTCGCCGAGCTCGGCGACGGTCGGCCACGCGGCGCGATGCACCGATCCGTCCTGCCACCACGACCAGACCTCTTCGGTGGCGAAGGGCAGGAACGGGGCGAACAGGCGCAGCAGCGCCGACAGCGCCAGTTCGAGTGCGGTCTGTGCCGACCGGGCGGCGTCGTCGCCGAAGGCGCCGTAGGCGCGTCCCTTCACCAGCTCGAGGTAGTCGTCGCAGAAGCTCCAGAAGAACGTCTCGGTGCGTTCGAGGGCCCGGGCGTAGTCGTAGTCGTCGAAGGCCTTCGTGGCCTCGCCGATCAGTGCACCCAACCGCACCAGCATCGCCCGGTCGAGCGGTTCGGTGACCGCGGACGGGTCCGACGAGGCGCCGCCGCCGGGTCCCTGTGCTCCACCCAGTCCCAGGGCGAAGCGGCTGGCGTTGAGGATCTTGATGGCCAGGCGTCGGCCGACCTTCATCTGGCCGTCGTCGAAGGCGGTGTCGGTTCCCGGCCGTCCCGATGCGGCCCAGTAGCGGACGGCGTCGGAGCCGTACTGCTGCAGCAGGTCGAGCGGGGTGACGACGTTGCCCTTGGACTTGGACATCTTCTTGCGGTCGGGGTCGAGCACCCACCCCGAGATCGCGGCGTGGGACCACGGCACCTCGTCCAACTCGAGGTGCGATCGCACCACCGTGGAGAACAGCCAGGTGCGGATGATGTCGTGTGCCTGGGGTCGGAGGTCCATCGGGTAGGTGCGCTCGAAGAGGTCGGGGTCCTCCTCCCAGCCGGTGGCGAGCAACGGGGTCAGCGACGACGTGGCCCAGGTGTCCATGACGTCGGGGTCGCTGGTGAACCCGCCGGGGACGTCTCGCTGGTCCTCGGTGTAGCCAGCGGGTACGTCGTCGGACGGATCGATCGGCAGGGTGGCTTCGTCGGGGACGATGGGATCGTCGAAGTCGGGCTCGCCGTGCTCGTCGAGGCGATACCAGACCGGGATGGGCACTCCGAAGAAGCGCTGGCGGCTGACCAGCCAGTCGCCGTTGAGGCCGTTGACCCAGGCCTCGTAGCGCGAGCGCATGTACGGCGGGTGCCAGGTGATCTCGGTCCCACGGGCGAGCAGCGCCTCACGAAGGTCTTCGTCGCGGCCGCCGTTGCGGATGTACCACTGGCGGGTGGTGACGATCTCGAGCGGCTTGTCGCCCTTCTCGAAGAACTTCACCGCGTGGGTGATGGGGCGGGGTTCGCCGAGCAGCTCGCCCGAGTCGCCCAGCAACTCGACGATCCGCTTCTGGGCCGAGAACACGGTCTTGCCGGCCAGCTCGGCGTAGACGTCGGCACCCGCGCCCTCGATGCCGGGGGGTGGATCGTGGTGGAACCGGCCGTCCCAGCCGATGACGGCGCGGACCGGCAGGTCGAGCTCGCGCCACCAGGTGACGTCGGTGGTGTCGCCGAAGGTGCAGATCATGGCGATGCCCGAGCCCTTCTCGGGATCGGCCAGCTCGTGGGCCATGACCGGCACCTCGACACCGAAGAGGGGGGTGGTGACCGTCGAGCCGAACAGCGGTTGGTAGCGCTCGTCCTCGGGGTGGGCCACGAGGGCGACACATGCCGGGAGCAGCTCGGGGCGGGTGGTCTCGATGACGACGTCGTCGCCGCCGTCGTGGCGGTGAAAGGCCAGCGCGTGATAGGCGCCTGGCCGCTCGCGGTCCTCGAGCTCGGCCTGGGCGACCGCGGTGCGGAAGGTGACGTCCCACAGGCACGGCGCCTCGGTCTGGTACGCCTCGCCCCTCGACAGGTTGCGCAGGAACGCCCGTTGGGCGGTCCGCTGGGACCGCTCGTCGATCGTGGCGTAGGTGAGGTGCCAGTCGACCGAGAGGCCCAGGTGACGCCAGAGGTTCTCGAAGGCACGCTCGTCCTCGACGGTGAGGCGGTGGCACAGCTCCACGAAGTTGGGGCGCGACACCGCGATCTGGTCCTTGCCCGGCTGCTCGGGCGGTTCGAAGTCGGGGTCGTGGTGCAGCGAAGGGTCGCAGCGCACCCCGAAGTAGTTCTGGACCCGTCGCTCGGTGGGCAGACCGTTGTCGTCCCAGCCCATCGGGTAGAAGACCTCGCGTCCGCGCATCCGCTGGTAGCGGGCGATGGTGTCGGTGTGGGTGTAGCTGAACACGTGACCGACGTGCAGCGAGCCGCTGACGGTGGGTGGGGGAGTGTCGATGGCGAAGACCTGTTCACGGGTCTTGGTCCGATCGAACCGGTAGGTGTGCTGGTCGTCCCACACCGCGTCCCACTTGTCCTCGAGGCCATCGAGGGTGGGCTTGTCGGGGATGGCGCGCGGGGTCGGGGTGCTCACGACGCGACAGGCTACAAGTCGGCCGACCGGGGCTTCGAAGCGAGTTAGCGTGGACCTCGTGATCCGCCTCTATGACACCGCCATCGGCACGGTCGTGCCGCTCGAGACCAGGAACCCCGGCACGGTGTCGATGTATGTGTGCGGGCCGACGGTCTATGGCCCCGCCCATGTGGGTCACGGCCGCATGACGCTGGTGTTCGACGTGTTGCGTCGCTACCTCGAGTGGTCGGGGCTCGAGGTGCACCACGTCTCCAACATCACCGACATCGACGACCAGATCATCAACAAGGCCAACGAAGAGGGCCGGTCCACCACCGCGGTGGCCGAGCAGTACGAGCGCGAGTGGTTCGCCGCCATGGACGCCATCGGGGTGGCTCGTCCCCACCACAGCCCCCACGCCACCGAGTGGGTCGAGGAGATGGTCGAGCTCATCGGCGAGCTCGTCGAGTCGGGTCACGCCTATGAGATCTCCGATGGCGTGTACCTCGAGGTGGCCACCGTCGAGGGCTACGGTCAGCTCGCCCGCCAGGACCTCGACTCCCTGCAGGCGGGTGCCCGCATCGAGGCCAACGACGAGAAGCGCTCGCCGGTCGACTTCGTCCTGTGGAAGCGGTCGAAGCCCGGTGAACCTTCGTGGCCCTCGCCGTGGGGCGATGGCCGGCCCGGGTGGCACACCGAGTGCGTCGTCATGTCCCTCGGTCTGCTCGGCGAGGACTTCGACCTGCACGGCGGTGGCATCGATCTGCGCTTCCCACACCACGAGAACGAGCGGGCCCAGGCCGTTGCCGCTGGTCGGTCCTTCGCCCGGCACTGGATGCACAACGGCTTCGTCGAGGTCGAGGGCGAGAAGATGTCGAAGTCGCTCGGCAACTTCGTCAACCTGCCCGACCTGGTGGCCAGCACCGACCCGCGCGCCTACCGGATGCTGGTGCTGCGGTCGCACTACCGCTCACCGATGGAGGTCACCCGGGACTCGATCGCCGATGCCCGCCAGGCGGTCCAGCGCCTCGACGCCTTCGCTCGCCGCACGGCCGATCTGGCCACGGTCGCCCCCGACCCCGACGCGATCGACCAGTTCCGGGCCCTGATGGACGACGACCTCAACACCGCGGGGGCGCTCGACGTGGTGTTCCGCACCGTGCGTGCGGTCCATCAGGCACTCGACATGGACGACGAGATCACCGCCGAGCCGCTGGCGTCGGCGGTGCGCTCGATGTGCGCCGCGGTCGGCCTCGAGCTGTCCGCCGAACCCGACGAGGTGCCCGAGGAGATCATCGCCATGGCAGAGCGGCGCGAGGAGGCCCGCGCGGCCAAGGACTTCGCCACCGCCGACGCGCTCCGTGACGAGATCAAGGCCGCGGGATGGGTGCTCGACGACGGCCCCTCCGGCACCACCATCCGTCGGGGTTGAGGCCCCGACCGCCGATAGGATGGAGGGGGTACCGATCGGTAACAACTCCGTCCCCAACGCGTCCCCCCTCGAGAAAGCGGTCGCCATGTCTGACCCCTCCTTCGCCCTCAACGACGATCAGCGCCAGATCCAGCAGTGGGTGCACGACTTCGCCCGCGACGTCATCCGCCCCGCGGCGCCCGAGTGGGACGAGCGTGAGGAGTTCCCCTGGCCGGTCGTGCAGGAGGCGGCCAAGATCGGGCTCTACGGCTGGGACTTCATGGCCCAGGCGATGATGGGCGACGACACGGGCCTCACCATGCCGGTCGCGCTCGAGGAGCTGTTCTGGGGCGACGCCGGCATCGGGCTGTCGATCATGGGCAGCGCTCTGGCCGCGGCCGGGATCGCCGCCTCCGGAACCGGGGAGCAGCTCGGCGAGTGGGTGCCGCAGTGCTACGGCGATGCCGACGACGTGAAGCTCGGTGCGTTCTGCTCCTCCGAGCCCGACGCCGGCTCCGACGTCGCTGCCATGCGCACCCGTGCGGTCTATGACGAGGCCAAGGACGAGTGGGTCCTCAACGGCACCAAGACCTGGATCACCAACGGCGGGATCGCCGATGTGCACGTGGTGGTGGCGGTGGTCGACCCCGAGCTCGGGTCGAAGGGCCATGCCAGCTTCGTCGTGCCTCCGGGCACGCCGGGCCTGTCCCAGGGCCAGAAGTTCGCCAAGCACGGCATCCGGGCCAGCCACACCGCCGAGGTCATACTCGACGACGTGCGGGTCCCCGGCGCCTGTCTGCTCGGCGGCAAGGAGAAGCTCGACGAGCGTCTCGCCCGGGTGCGCGAGGGCAAGCCGGGCAACGCCCAGGCCGCCATGCAGACCTTCGAGGCCACCCGACCCGCGGTCGGCGCCCAGGCGCTCGGCATCGCCCGCGCCGCGTACGAGTTCTCGCTCGACTACGCCAAGGAGCGGGTGCAGTTCGGCCGGCCGATCATCCAGAACCAGTCCATCGCGTTCATGCTGGCCGACATGGCCACCGAGATCGACGCTGCCCGTCTGCTGGTGTGGCGCGCCGCCTGGTTGGGCAAGCAGCGCCAGTTCGAGAACGCCGAGGGTTCGATGGCCAAGCTCAAGGCCGGCCGGGTCGCGGTGTGGTCCACCGAGCGGGCCATGCAGATCCTGGGTGGCTACGGGTACGTCACCGACTATCCGGTCGAGCGGTTCCATCGCGACGCGAAGATCTACGACATCTTCGAGGGCACCGAGCAGATCCAGCAGCTCGTGATCAGCCGGGCCATCAGTGGCATGCGCATCGAGTAGCTGCGGCGCGTTCGCTCGGCGACGCTGGGCTCCTACCCTGGCCGCGCACCGGTCACCGCCCGGCCATCTCGATGAACCAGGAGGTGCTCGTGACCCGAACGTGTGCACTCGCGGCGACCGCCGTCTTGCTGCTGGCGACCGCCTGCGCGGGCGACGACGGTGCCCAGCCGCCATCGGACGATGACGGCGAGGCGGTGGAATGGGAGACCTGCAGCAACGACGAGGACGGCTGGACGGCTGACCATCCTGGCGACTGGCAGGTCAACGACGGGCCCGAGGTGGCGCCGTGCAGTCTGTTCGATCCCGAATCGGTCGAGCTGCCCGAGT
>JBKGZW010000021.1:0-24563 GCA_046543225.1 Acidimicrobiales bacterium | reverse complement strand
CCGCCGCCCGTTCGGCCAGGTCATAGATCGGTCCGGCGAACACGGCGATGGCCAACGTGAGCCCGACCATGGCAAGGGTGGCGGCGGTCATCAGCTGTGGTGGCCGGAGACGGGTGGCACCTCTCGCACCCGGCATTGGCGGCTCCTCGTCGGGCGCTCCCCAGAACACGCCGGCCCAGATCTTGGTCATCGACACCATGGTCAGGATCGAGGCGAACAGGGCCACGCCGATGATGATCCAGGCCTCTCGCGCCAGCCCCGCCTCGACGAGCGCCAGCTTGGCCACGAACCCGGCGAAGGGCGGGACGCCCCCGAGGCTCAGGGCGGGGATGAGGAACGCCGCCGCCACCACCGGCGCGGTGCGCAACATGCCTCCCAGCCGGTGCAGCGTGCCGGTGCCGGTGGTCTCTTCGATCAGGCCGCCGGCGAGGAACAGCACGGTCTTGCCCGGGATCTGGTGCACCACGAAGAAGACCGCCCCCGCCAGCCCCGCCACCGTGAACAGACCGAGCCCCAGGATCATGTAGCCGATCTGGCTGACGATGTGGAAGCTGAGGATGCGCTTGATGTCGTCCTGGGCGATGGCGCCGATCACCCCGATGACCATCGTGATGCCGGAGACGACGAGGATGACGTCGCCGAGCTCGGTCAGCCCGAGCGAGGTCTGGGTGCGGATGATGGCGTAGACCCCCACCTTGGTGAGCAGCCCGGCGAACACCGCGGTCACCGCGGTCGGTGCGTTGGGATAGGAGTCGGGGAGCCAACCGAACACCGGGAAGATCGCCGCCTTCACGCCGAACATCACCAGCAGCGCCAGACCGATGGCGAGCTGCAGGTTGGCTGGGATGGCGGGGAACTTCTGGCTGAGGTCGGCGAAGTTGAGGGTGCCGGTCGCCCCGTAGACGAAGGCGACCACGGTGACGAACAGGGTGCTGGCCGTGAGGTTGATGACCACATAGGTCATGCCCGACCGCACCTGGGTGCTGGTGGCGCCGATGGTGATCAGCACGTAGCTGGCGATCAGCATCATCTCGAAGCAGACGAAGAGGTTGAACAGGTCGCCGGAGAGGAACGAGCCGGCGACGCCCGCGGTGAGCACCAGGTAGCACGGCAGGAACACCGACCGGTTGTCGACCCCTTGGCCGATGGCGAAGAGCAGGACGGTGAGGATGGTGAGCAGCGACACCAGCAGGAACAGCGCGGCCATGAGGTCGGCGACGAGGGAGATGCCGACCGGGGCGGCCCAGGCGCCGACCTGGACCGCGGTCACTCCATCGGCGTCGACGCTGGCGAGGATGGCGATGGCCATGCCGACGCCGGCGACGAGGGTGGCCACGCTGACCAGGCGCTGCAGCATCCGTGAACGCGAGAGCAGCAGGCACAGGGCGGCGCCGATGAGCGGCAGGATCACCGACAGCGGCAACAGCGCGGTCACTGGTCGCCTCTCGGATCGGTGTCGGCCCCAGGCTCGGCGTCGGTCCTGGTCTCTGGCCAGGACAGGGCCTCGCCACGGATGTCGCGACGTTCCCGCGCCGACGCGGCCTCGGACCGGGAGAGCTCGGCCTCGACCCGCCGGGCGACGAGGAGGTCCTCCACGTCGTCGCGGACCTCGTCGTCCTCGGTGAGCGACCAGCTCCGGTAGGCCAGCGCCAACAGGAACGCGGTGACCCCGAAGCTGATGACGATCGCGGTGAGCGCGAGGGCGTGTGGCAACGGGTCGACCACCGCGTCGGCGGTGACGTCGGGACCCATGATGGGTGGTGCCCCGGCTCGACCACCCGCGACCTGGAGCAACAGCACCGTGCCGTGGCCCAACAGGGCGAGGCCGACGATGACCCGGGTCAGGGTCCGCTGCAGCAACAGGTAGGTGCCGCAGCCGAACAGGGTGGCGGCGCATGCCGCGAGAGCGAGGCTCACCGGGACCCCCCAGGACGATCGGCGGGATCGAGGGCGTGGGTCTCGGAGGCGTCGGCCTCGCGACCCAGCGAGTCGACGATGGCGGCGATCAGGCCGACGACGACCAGGTACACCCCGATGTCGAAGGGCAGCGTGCCGGTGAACTTCACGACCCCCAGGATCGGGAGCTCGCGCTCGAACACCCAGGACTCGAGGAAGCCGAGCCCTCCGGCGAGCGCAGCCACGCCGGTGATCGAGCTGATGAGCAGACCGAGACCACAGAGCACCTCGTAGCCCAGCCCTGGCAGGGCACTTGCCGCCCGGCCGCCGGCGACGAAGCGCAGGAAGATCGCGGCCCCGGCCACCAGGCCGCCGCTGAACCCACCGCCGGGCGCGTTGTGCCCGACGAAGAGGAGGTACAGCGACAGCACCAGACCGGTGTGGAAGACGAGCCTGACCGACTCGTCGAGGACGGGAGAGCGGTCGCCGCCGAAGGGCCTTCCGTCGGTCACGTCGCCTCCTCGAGTCCGGCGCCGGAGCGACTCTCGTCAGGGGGTGCTTCGGCGTCCTCGCGCGGCCGAGGAGCACGCACCAGCGCCACGGTGCCGATCGCCGCGACCGCGATGACGACCAGCTCGCCCATGGTGTCGAAGGCGCGGATGTCGGCCAGGATCACGTTGACCGCGTTGCGTCCCTCGCCTTCGGGGTAGGAGAGCTCGGCAGCCTCGTCGCCCACCGCCACCTCGGTGCGTGCGGCCAACGAGGTGACCATGAGCCCGAAGACCACGGCGGCGACACCGACCGAGATCGTGACGTGCAGTGCCTTGAGGGCCCGTTCGCGCCGCGACCAGAAGTGCTTCGGCAGCTCGCGCAGCACCAACAGGAACAGCACCAGCACCACCGTCTCGATGAGCACCTGGGTGAGGGCGAGGTCGGGCGCTCCCTGCACGACGAAGAGCATGCCGACCCCGTACCCGACGATCCCGAGGGTGACCACCGCGGCGAAGCGGCGGCGGGTGAGCACCGTGGCCAGGGCACCAGCGATCACGACCGCGGTGACGAGCACCTGGAACGGCGACTCGGCGATGACGGTGTCGTCGGGCATGGCGAGATGCCCGACCAGCACCACCGCGGGCAACACGGTGAACGACACGATGATCAACGAGATGTAGACCATCTGCGATCCGGGCTGCACGAACCTGGTGATGCGGGCCGCGGTACGGAGCATCCCCGCGTAGCCGGCATGGAACGCCTGGTCGGCACCGCCGCCGCGAGCCAGACGGTCCTGCAGCGCGGTGATGGCGCCGCGACCCAGGAAGAGCACCAGACCGCCCCCGACCGCGACGGCCGACAGGACCAGTGGCGCCCCGAGGCCCGGCCACAGGTGCAGGTGGTACTCGCCGGCGCCCACCGACAGCGCGGTGGCAGCAGGTCGGACGAGGCGGTCGGCCAGAGCGGTGAACAGGCCACCCGCCACCGACACCACGGCCAGCAGCGCGGCCGGAACGACGAACCACGGGTTCGGGCGCGCCACGTCGGCCCCGATGGGATCTGCGACCTCGGGCTTGGTGGCGAAGGTGCCCCACACGAACCGCAGCGTGTAGGCGACGGTGAGGACCGAGCCGACCACGAGCCCGCCGAGGACCACGCCCGACCAGAGCCCCGGCGCGTCGACGAACCCGACGAAGCCGGCCTCCTTGGAGACGAACCCCAGCAACGGCGGGATCCCGGCCATCGACAGCGCGCCGATCGACGCCACGACGAACACCCCCGGGAGCCGCTGGCCGAGTCCGCTGAGGCGGCGCAGGTCGCGGCTGTGCGCCTGATGATCGACGATGCCGACCACCATGAACAGCGACGCCTTGAACACGGCGTGGGCGAGCAGCATCGCGGTGCCAGCGAACAACAGCTTGGAGGAGCCCCAACCGAACAGGGCGATGAGGAAGCCGAGCTGGCTGATGGTGCCGAAGGCCAACACGAGCTTGAGGTCGTGCTGGCGCAGGGCGCGGTAGCCGCCCCACGCCATGGTGGCGACACCGACGGCTGCGGTGAGCGGTCTCCACAGCCCGACGTCGGCGAAGGCGGGTGAGAAGCGGGCCACCAGGTAGACGCCGGCCTTGACCATGGTGGCCGAGTGCAGATAAGCGCTGACGGGGGTGGGGGCCTCCATCGCACCCGGCAGCCACATGTGGAACGGGACCTGGGCCGACTTGGTGAAGGCACCGGCCAGGATCAGCACCACGGCCCAGGACACGACGGCGCCCTCGGTCGGCGGATCGGCGAGGATCTCGGCGAGGGACCAGGTGCCGGCCTGCTGACCGACCAGCACCAGACCGGCGAGCAGCGCCAGACCACCGATGCCGGTGATCATCAGCGCCTGCAACGCCGCCTTGCGCGAGCTCTCCCTCAGGTCTTCGAACCCGATGAGCAGGTAGCTCGTGACCGAGGTGAGCTCCCAGAACACGAACAGCGCCAGGATGTTGTCGGCGAGGACGAGGCCGAGCATGGCACCCGAGAAGGCGCAGAGCAGCATGGCGAATCGACCGAGATCGGCGCGCTCGTGGAAGTAGTAGCCCGCATACGCGAACACCAGGGTCCCGATGCCCGAGACCAGCAGCACCATGAGTGCACCGAAGGCGTCGAGGCGCAGCGCCAGCTCGAGCTGCAAGCCCGCCACCCACGTGGCGGTCTCGGTGACCTCCCCGCCGTCGAGCAGGTGACCGAGCTCGGGGGCGAGCCACACCAGGGTCGCGAGCGGAGCGATGGCGATCCATGCGAAGACGCGGCGGCCGAGCACCCGGCCGAGGGCAGGTGCGGTCACAGCGACGAGGGCGTGCAGGATGATGAGCAGGGTCATGCGAGGGTTCCGGCCACTGGTCGGACTCGGGCACCGGGCGGGGACGCCCGATCCGGGTTGGCGACAGGATACGAGCCGCCGGCGTGCCGCTCGAACCTACGCGGGCCGGCCCCCGCCGTGCACCTCTGCGCTCATCCGGTGGAGTCGAGCTCGTCGGTGAGGTGGAGCCAACGATCCTCCGCGACTCGACGGGCGTCCTCGAGCTCGGCCAGCTCCTCGCCCAGCGAGGCGAGACGCTGGTGGTCGCCGCCGACCGCGTCGACCTCGGCGGTGAGCTCATGGTGGCGGGCCTGGATCCGTTCCAGCTCCCGCTCGGCAGACGACAGCTCCTTGCGCACGGTGGACCGCGAGCGGCCAGACGGTGCGCCGGCGCGAGCCGTCGGTGGTGTGGCGGACGTGGAACGACCCGGCTTGGATCCCTTGCCCGCCTTGGTCGCCTTGCCCGCCTTGGTCGCCTCGAGCGATCTGCGGGCCTTGGCGCCACCCGCGTTCTTCGTCGACCGCAGGGCTCTGCGCTCCTCCTCCCAGGCGACGTAGCCGCCGGGTCGGCGACCGGCACGCCCTTCGCCGTCGAGGACGACGACGTCGGTGACGGTGCGCTCGAGGAACGCCCGGTCGTGGCTGACCACCACCAGCGCGCCCGGCCACTCGTCGAGGAAGTCCTCCAGCACCCGCAGGGTGTCGACGTCGAGATCGTTGGTCGGCTCGTCGAGGAGCAACACGTTGGGCTTGGCGGCGAGCACGGTCAGCAACTGGAGGCGTCGCCGTTCACCGCCCGAGAGCAGCTCGACGGGGGCCCACTGCGTGTCGGTGTCGAACCAGAACGCCTCGAGCAGGCGGGTATCGGTCCAGTCGGGGTCACGGTGGGGACCGGCGACCACCTGGCGGACCCGCGCGGCGGGGTCGAGCTCACGGGTGAGCTGGTCGTAGTAACCGAGCGACACGGTGGGCCCCGTCTCGACGGTGCCTTCGGCGGGGTCGGTGCGACCAGCGATGATGTCGAGCAGGGTCGACTTGCCGGTGCCGTTGACGCCGACGACGCCGAGTCGCTCGCGGCGGTCGAGCGCCAGATCCACGCCACGGAACAACCAGGGGTCGTCGCCGAACCGGTGACCGACCCCCGACAGCTCGACCACCTTGTCGCCGAGGCGGGGCGTCCCGAAGTGCAGGTCGAGCTCCCCGGATCGGGCCGGGGCCTGGGCCTTGCCCTCGACGACGGCGGTCGCCGCCTCGACCCGCGCCTTGGGCTTGCTGGTCCGGGCCGGAGCGCCGCGCCGCAACCAGGCCAGCTCGGAGCGGGCCAGGTTGCGCCGCACCGCCTCCGCGGTCGCCGCCCGCTCCTCACGCTCGGCCTTGGCCTCGAGGTAGCTGGCATAGCCACCCTCGTGCACGTAGCCGCGGCCGCGGTCGAGCTCGAGGATGCGGGTCGTGACCCGGTCGAGCAGATGGCGGTCGTGGGTGACCAGCACCAGACCGCCACCGAAGCCGACCAGTCGGTCCTCCAACCAGGCGATGCCGTCGATGTCGAGGTGGTTGGTCGGCTCGTCGAGGATCAACAGGTCGCACTCGGAGACCAGCGCTCGAGCCAGCGCGACCCGCTTGCGCTGACCACCCGACAGCTCGGCGATCGGACGGTCGGCGAAGGGCCCCATGCCCAACCGGTCGAGCACGGCTTCGGCTTCCCAGGAGTCGCCCACCGCAGCCAGCGCCGGACCGGCGGGAAGCTCCGCCTCCTGGTCGAGCATCGCCACACTGGTGCCCCGCCCCCGTCGTACCGTGCCCGACTCGGGTTCGGAGATGCCGGCGAGCACCCGCAGCAGGGTCGACTTCCCGGTGCCGTTCAACCCGACGATGCCGAGACGGTCACCGCTCGAGACCGTGACCGACAGGTCCTCGAACAGGGCCCTACCGGGCCGAAAGGCCGAGATCTGCGCGCAGTCGACCAGGATCACGCCTGGCAGGGTAGGTGCTCGGGGCGGTCCACCGACATCCGGGCCACGCCACCTACCATCGGCGGCCCATGAGCCGCCCCCGCCATCTCGCTCCCGAACCGCTCGACATCGACGGGCCCCGGCGCCGACCAGCCACCTACCCAGAGGTGGCGGTCACCCCGGGAATGGTCGTCGAGCACCGGCCGTCGGGAGCGGTGGGCGCGGTCGTCGAGGTGGCGACGGGCCGCATCACGATCCGCGATCGTCACGGGCGCGATCGGCTGCTCCGCCTCGCCGACGGGGCCTTCCTCGTCGAGGGACGGCCCTGCACCCTCGTCGTCCGACCCGCCCCAGCAGACACCGGCGGCCCCGGCACCACCGCCTCGGGCTCGATCGCGGTGCCGGACACGCCGGCACGGGTGGCACGCGCCAGCCGCATCCTGGTCGAGGGGGTCCACGACGCCGAACTGCTCGAGAAGGTCTGGGGTGACGACCTCCGGGTCGAGGGCATCGTGGTCGAGCGCCTCGACGGCATGGACGACCTGGCCTCGGTCGTGCGGGGGTTCGGTCCCCGGCCCGGTCGCCGGTTGGGGATCCTTCTCGACCACCTGGTCGACCGCAGCAAGGAGCAACGAGCCGCTTCGGCGATCGACCATCCCGACGTGTGCATCACCGGCCATCCCTATGTCGATGTGTGGGCCGCCATCCGCCCGTCGGTGGTCGGGATCGACGCCTGGCCCGAGGTTCCCAAGGGCGAGCCGTGGAAGGAGGGCGTCTGCCGGCGGCTGGGGATCGACGACGCGCCAGGGCGGTTCTGGAAGCAGGTGCTGGGGAGCGTGACCAGCTACCGAGACCTCGAGGCGCCCCTGGTCGGAGCGGTGGAACGACTCATCGACTTCGTCACCGAACCCCAGGGCTGAGGGCCAGAACCCAGCCCCGGCGCCTCGGCGGGTTCGCTCAGGCGGCGCACTCGAACCCGGCGTCGGGCAGATCGAGATCGACGAGGTAGGTCTCGACGGTGCGATCGACACAGGCGTTCCCGGTTCCGAAGGCCGTGTGACCCTCGCCTTCGACCGACAACAGGTGGCCGGTGTCCAGCTCGTCGGCGAGCTGCACCCCCCACTCGTAGGGAGTGGCGGGATCGCCCGTGGTGGCCACCACCAGGATCGGTGGCGCGTCGGGGATCGAGAACGGATCATCGCTGCCGTGGGCCTCGACCGGCCAGAACTCACAGGGGCTCGGCGCCGAGACGAACACCGGACCCACCCGCGGGGCGACGTCCAACGCCGCGTCGACGGCGGCCTGCTCCTCGGCCGGTGTGGGCGCGGGAGAGTCCATGCAGTTGTAGGCGGTGAACGCGTAGTGCAGGGTGCTGTACTCGCCACCCGAGGACCGCTCGTTGTAGAAGTCGGCCAGCGACAGCAGCCCGCTGCCATCGCCGTCGTCGCGGGCCATGGTGAGGCCCCGGTCGAGCTGGGGCCACAGCTCGGGCGTGTAGAGCGCCGCGAGCACACCCGTCCAGGCCAGGCCGACGGTCAGGCGACGGCCATCGGGGTCGTCGGTGGGCAGAGATCCGGCCCGGATGGTCTCGAAGAGCTGGTCGAACTGCGTCGGGGGGTCACCACCAGCCGCGAACGAGCACTCCTGCGGTGTGCACCAGTCGAACCAGGCGTTGAGCGAGCGTTCGAAGCCCATGGCCTGGCCCTCGCTCTTGTCAGCCAACCCCAGGCTGCGCGAGTACGCGCCGTCGAGCACCGCGGCGCGGACCCGATCGGGGAACAGCTCCGCGTAGGTCGCCCCGAGCACCGTGCCGTAGGAGAACCCGACGTAGCTGATCTCCTCCTCCCCCATCGCCGCCCGGATGAGATCCATGTCGCGGGCGCTCGCCTTGGTGTGCAGGTGGGGAAGCAGCTCGCCGCTGTCGCGCTCGCACGCCTCGGCGAACTCGGCGGCGATGGCCTCGACCTCGGCTTCGGCCTCAGGTGTCTGGGGCACGGGATCGGCCGCGACGAACCGATCCATGAGCTCGCCGTCGCCGCAGCGGACCTGGGTGCTGTCGCCCACGCCCCGCGGATCCCAGGTGACGAGGTCGAAGCGGTCGCGCAGGTCGCTGGAGAACAAGAAGCTGAGGAAGCCCGCCATCTCGACCCCCGACGCCCCGGGCCCACCGAAGTTGACCAGGATCGCCCCGATGCGATCGTCGGGATCGGCAGCCGGGCGGCGGGCGACCGCCAGCTCGATGGTGCCGGCATCGGGATCGGAGTGGTCGAGGGGAACCTCGAGGGTGCCCTGGTCCAACGAGCCCGAGGTGCTCCAGTCGATCGATCCGGTGCGCTCGCCGGAGTCGGGGGCCTCCTCGCCGGTGTCGTCACCGGGATCGGTCGACGGCGGAGCGGTGTCGGTGGGCCAGGTCCAGGTGCCACCGTCGTCGGACGCGTCGGTCGTCGCGTCGTCGGAGCAGGCCGACGCCAACACGACCACCGCGACCAGCGCGGCCAGCGCTCGCATCCACCGATGCCTGTGGTCGAACGGGGGAGTCGTCGTGAGGTGTGCTCGTGGCATCGCCTCACGATAGGGCGCGACCCGGCCCCGGATCGGTCACCGGCACCACCGACGGCGCCTCGGCCTCCTCAGGAGGGGATCGGCCCCGGTAGCCTGTGCAGTGTGGGTCGCTGACCCGACGCAGCGCCACGGGAGGAAGCAGTGGAGTCAGCCAGCATCCGACTCGGCAGGATCGCCGGTGTCCCGGTCGGGTTGTCGTGGTCACTACTGATCATCGCGGCCGTCTTCGCACTGGGTCTGGCCGAGGGCCGGTTCCCCAACTCGAACCCCGGGTACGGCATCGGGGCCTACTGGTTGGCTGCGTTGATCACCGTCGCCGTCTTCTTCAGCTCGATCCTGGTACACGAGCTGTCCCACGCCATCGTGGCCAAGCGCCATGGCCTGCCGGTCGAGGGCATCACCCTGTGGCTGCTCGGAGGGGTCGCCAACCTGGGCGGCGAGTCGCCGAGCCCGCGCGCCGAGTTGCGCATCGCCGGGGTCGGTCCCATCTCCAGCGGCGTGCTCGCACTCGGCTTCTGGGGGATGGCCTGGTCCTCCTCGCAGGTCGGTCTCGATCCACTCGCGGTCGAGGTCCTGGCCTGGCTCGCCCTCATCAACGCCCTGCTGGCCGCGTTCAACGCGCTCCCCGCCGCTCCCCTCGACGGGGGCCGGGTGCTGGCCGCGGTGTGGTGGTGGCGCACCGACGACCGGACCAAGGGGCTCGTGGGCGCCGCCCACGCCGGTCGCCTGCTCGGCGCCGGGCTCCTCGGGTTCGCCGGGTGGCAGTTCCTCACCGGCGACGGCATGGTCGCGCTCTGGACGGCCCTGATCGGTTGGTTCATCTGGCAGAGCGCGGTGGCCGAGGGGCGTTCGGCGGTGGCCAGGGGCTCACTGGCCGGCATCACCGCGGTCGAGGCAGCCCGTCCCGACCCGCCGATCGTCGACGAGTGGCTCACCGTCGACGGTCTCATCGCCGTGCTCGGCGACGGAGGCGACCACACCGCCTTCGTCGTTCGCGAGTCCGACGGCGTCCTGCGCAGCATCGTCACCCTCGACGACATCCGACGGGTGCCACCCAACCGCCGGGGGTTCGTGCACCTGGCCGACATCGCGACACCCATCGCCGCGGTCACCACCGCTTGGGACACCGAACCGCTCATCCAGGTGTTCGATCGCATCCCGGGCGATGACCGCCCCGAGATCGTCGTGTACGACTCGCGCCTGTGCCTGGTGGGCGTGATCAGTCGCGCTGACCTCAGTCGGCTCATCCACCAGGCCGGCTCCGGACGCGTCCCGACCTCGACACCGTCTGCTCCTCCGCCACCTCCGCGCACCGGCGCCCATCCGGGCTGACCCCACCACCCGGCGCGGTAACGTCGGCCGAATGAGCACAGACGACGCGCTCCGGGTGAGCATCGAGGACGGGGTGGCGGTGCTGCACCTCGACGACGGTCGGGCCAACGCCATCTCCCACGAGGTGCTCGAGGCCATGCACGCCGGGCTCGACCAGGCCCTCACCGACGCTCAGTCCGTCCTGATCCAGGGACGCCCCGGACGATTCTCCGCCGGGTTCGACCTGTCGGTGATGCAGGCCGGCGACAAGCCGCTGCAGGACCTGGTACTGGCCGGCGCCGAGCTCTTTCTGCGCCTCTACGGCCATCCTCAGCCAGTGGTGGCCGCCTGCACCGGACACGCCCTCGCCGGTGGCGCGCTGCTGTTGCTCAGCGCCGACACCCGCGTCGGCCACGCGGGCGACTTCAAGATCGGGCTCAACGAGGTGGGCATCGGACTGGCGCTCCCTTCGTTCGCGGTCGAGCTGGCTCGCGACCGCCTGTCGTCCGCCCATCTCACCGCAGCCACCGCCCAGGCCTGCATCTACGCTCCGGACGGGGCGGTCGACGCCGGCTTTCTCGACCGGCTCGTCGAACCCGACGAGCTGATCGCCGCGGCGACCGCGGAGGCGCGCCGGCTCGGTGAGATGCGCCGGGGTGCGGTCGCCGAGACCAAGAAGCGGCTGCGCGACTCGACGCTTCGCCGCGTTCGGTCGACCCTCGAGGACGACATCGCCCAGCTCACCTTGGGCTAGCCCCATTCGGCACTCAGCGGTTGCGAACCGCTCACACCCGGAAGCGCAACCCGAGTGCGGCCCGGCGGCGATCGGTGTGGTTCGGGCCCGACGCGTGGAGCAGCGCGGGGTGGTGCACCGACACGTCACCCGGTTCGAGCTCGACGTCGATCGCCGACACCTCGTCGACCAGGGCGGGGTCGCTCGCCCACCCGAACACGTTGGCGACGTCGACCCTGGCAACCAACGGGTGCAACCCCATCGACTGGCTGCCCGGGATGACCCGGAGCCCACCGCTGTCGGGCGTGGCCGGGTCGAGCGCGACCCACAGCGTGAGGGCGTGCTCGATCCCCAACCGCTCTCGCCACGGGTGGCCGTCCTGGTGCCAGAGCACCATCAGGGGGGAGCGTGGCGGCTTCACGACGTAGGTGAAGCCGAACAGGCGGGGCTCGGCCCCGAGCAGACCCGCGGCCAGCCCGGTGAGACCGGGATCGGTCCCGAGCTCGGCAGCGATCGGGTCGTGGTCGGGGCTGACCGCCACCAACCCGTTGGGAGGAGGCGGGCACGAGGCGAGGTGGTCGAGCGCGGTCCGGAGGAAGACGTCGTCCACCGCCGAAGCGACCACGACATGGCCGTCACGCCGGTACCGAGCAGCGACCAGGTCGTCCATCGCACTGAGTCTGGCAGCCGGTCGGGGACCTGTGGCGAGTAGGTTCGCCCCGACGGACCACACAGGGAGGGCCCCATGACCGAACCGGTGATCGATCTGCTCGACCAGACCTGGACCTCCATCGCCGATCTGTTGAGCGAGCTCAGCCATGCCGACTGGGATCTGCCGACCGATCTCCCCGGCTGGACGGTGCGCGACGTCGTCTCCCACATGATCGGCACCGAGCGGATGTTGCTCGGCGACGACGCCCCCGAACCACCGGCCGAACCCGGGCCCCACGTGCGCAACGCCATCGGCGAGTTCAACGAGGCCTGGGTCGTCGCCCGCCGGGGGCGACCCGGCGCGGAGATCCTCGACGAGTTCCGCGACGTCACCGCCCGGCGCCTCGAGCAGCTGCGGGCCCGACCGGCCGAGGCGTGGGACGAGGTGGGCTTCACCCCCGAGGGCGAAGGCCCCTACCGCCGGTTCATGGAGATCCGGGTGTTCGACTGCTGGGAGCACGAACAAGACATCCGCCGGGCGACGGACCGACCTGGCCACCTCGACGGGCCGGTCGCGGCCCACTCCGTCGGAGAGGTGACCAACAAGCTCGGCTACATCGTCGCCAAGAAGGCGGGCACCCCCGACGGCACCACCGTGACCTTCGACATCACCGGCTCGTTGCCCATGATCCTGCCGGTCTTCGTCGACGGGCGGGCGCGCATCCTCGACCGCGAGCCGTCAGATCCCGACGCCACCATCCACCTCGACACCGAGGCCTACAACGCCCTGGGGTGCGGCCGGTGGAGCGCGGAGCACGCGCTCGACACGGGCAGGGCCGAGCTGAGCGGCGACGTCGATCTGGCCCGCCGCGTCCTCGACAGCATGGCCTTCACGATCTGAGTCACGAGGGCGACCCCCGATGCGATCAGGAGTCGTCGCGGCGGCCGGGAGTCGGCCAGCTCGGACGGGAGCGCCGCGCCCAGTCCAGCGTCGAATCGCCTGCCGGTCGCTCGTCACCGGCGCCCGAGGGATCCTCGTCCTCCTCGTCGTCATCGTCCTCCTCGTCGTCACCGCGGTCGTCGTCGGGCTCGGGTCGCGCTGAGGGCTTCGCGACAGGCTGCAGGTCGTCGGGGTCGAGGAACGCACTGGGGTTGACCCGGTCCTCGAACACGATCCCGAACCCGATGTCGACCCCCGAATCAGCGTCGTCCCCGGAACCGTCGTCGAATCCCGCGGCCGGCTTCGTCTCGTCCTCGTCGCGAGCGTGGCCGACCTCGCCTTCGAACCGGTCCCCGGCCTCTCCCCGCGCCTCCCGCTCCTCGGCCTCGATCTCATCCCACCGTTCGGCCTCCGCCCACTGCTCGGCCTCTGCCAGGTGCTCCTCCCCGGCGGTGTCGAGCACCTCCTCGTCAGCCGAGTAGAGCCCGTCCAGATCGGAGAAGTCGTAGGCCTCGTCACTCTGGGGCAACGCGCGATGCGGTGGCCCGTCCTCTCCTCGGTCGTCGGCGTAGCCCCCCATCCGGGGCAGGTCGCGAGGCATCGAGGCGTTGGCCTCGACGAAGTCGAGCATGTCCTGGGCGCTGGCGCTGTCCTCCCTGCGTGCGGTGCGGACGGTCCGGGCCAGCCGCTGTGCCTGCCGGGCCAGCCCCGAGAGGTCGACCGGTGGAGCCTCCAACGACGAGCGGATGACCACCAAGCGGCCGTAGGCGGCGAAGAAGTCCGGCGCCGACGGGTCGATGGCCGCGTCGCGGGTGGCGTCTGGTTGGAGCACGAAGATCCAGGTGCTCGACAGGTTCATCGGCACCCGGCCAACCACCGTGTCCTCGTCGACGACGGCACCACCGCTGGCCACGACGGGGGCGTCGGCGGAGGCGACGGTGCCCACCGGGGGACGGAACGGGCTGGTTGCGTTGCGGACCGAGAAGTGCAGGTCGCGCCAGTCGAAGTGCCGGGCGCGCGGAAGCTCGGCCGCCTCGCAGAGGTCGTCGCTGAGGATGAGCGGACTGCCGTCGGTGTCGACCCGGTAGATCGATCCGTCGGACCACACGGCGACCCACACGTCGGTGACCACCGCCTGTCTCGACGGGCGGAACCGGGCCTTGACCCAGTCGAGGAGCCAGAGAGCCAGCAGCGGGATGACGAGGGCGATGAGACTCATGGCGGCCGCGATCAGCGCTCGCCGGGTGGTGTCCACCGGTGCGACGACGTCGAGCACGACGTCGACATCGACCGCGTCGAAGGTGTCGCTGCCGCTGACGGACAGGGCGATGACGGCCGAACCGTCGTAGCGCCCCGTCTCGAGTCCACCGAGGTCGACCGTCAGCGGGATGTCGACGGTCTGGCCGGCGGGCACCACCACGCACGACAGCGCCGAGCGAGCATCGTCGGCGAGGGCCGGGGCACTCCCCTCGGGGCCGGTGTCGAGGGCTCCCTGCTGGAGCCAGACACACCCATCGGTCTCGTCGCCCGCGGTGACGGTCACCGCGCCGGTGGCGACAGAACCAGCTTCGCCCCGCAGCGCGACCGCAGCACCGGACAACGACGGCCACTCTGATGGGTCGAGCACCAGCGCCTGGGTGGTGGTGACGACGTCGGGCAGCGGGCCGAGGCTGCTGTCGGCGCTGAGCACCAGGCGAACGGTGACCGGTTCCCTGTCACCCTCGACGCCGAGCGTGTCGGGTAGCTCGACGAGGCCGCGCCACGAACCTGACTCGTCGCTCTCGAGGGGAACGCGCAACAGCTCGTCTCCGGACGACTCGATCACCGCGACGAGCCCGACCCGGTCGGTGAGCGAGGACGGACCCACGAGTCCGCCCTCGGCGTCGGTGACCTCGACCTCGAGGACCACCTCGCGGCCCGGGACGAGCTGCGGGGACCCGACCACACGAGGGGAGAGTCCCGGCACCGTCTCGATCATCAGCTGAGCAGCACCGGCGTCGGTGGTCTCCTCCACTTCCGAGGAGACGGCGGTGAAGGTCCACTCGCCCGGCCAGTCGGTCTCGGTCGGGCTCACCTCGGTCTCGAGGCGCACCACACGGGGCGTGACCCAGGTGGATTCGAGCGTGAACGACCCGGCGCCGATGGGGCCACCGGCGCGGTCGGAGACGGGGAACTCGATGCCTCGGGGCAGACCGACGACCAGCTGGGCGGTGTCGTCGGGAAGCACCGCTGTGACCGAGAGCCGGCCGAGCACCGGGTCGAAGGTGACCGCCCGGGTCCCCTCGTCACACGGCTCGCCATCGCAGACCGCGAGGTCGATGGCGGTGACCAGACCGCCTCGGAGACGACCGACGATGTGGGCGAGATCGGCAGCGACCGGTCCGACGTCGTCGGTGGGCAGGTACCGGCCCGGGGGCTCGGCCGCAGCGCTACCGCACCCGGTTCCCGAGACCACCGAATCGAACGTCTCGGCGACACCGTCTCCGAGCTGGTCGGGTCCCGGTGAGGTGATCCAGAGCGCGGTGGAGTCGTCTCGGAGGCGATCGACCGGGCCACCAGGCTCGCAGGCCCGTTCACCAGCGCCGGCGGCGACCTGGCCCGAGCTGAGCACGATCACCACCCGGCACGCCGTCGCGGGGTCATCGAGCTCGTCTGCCCGTTCGTCGAGGGCGTCGCCCACACCGGCCAGCCCCGTGTCGAGCGAGAGCGGTGGCGCCTCGTCACCATCGGAAGGTGCCGCCGCCTCCAGGAATCCCTCCACCCGATCGGCGCTCTCGACGGTGACCGGACCCCACGGTGCCACCGTCTCGAGCTCGGGGGACGCCGTGGCGACGAGGACCTCGGCGCGCTCGCGGTCGGCGAGCTGTCGCACCATGTCCGCCACCGGTCGGGTCTTGGCCGGATCGGGGTCGTCGGTGAGCACCGCGACGAGCACCGCGGCATCGGCGGGACACTCACCGACCGCGTCGAAGAACCCGGCCGGCTCGGGGCTCTGGGCTCCCGCAGGGCTGTCCAGGAAGGGGAGCACGACCAGCGCCACCGCCACCAACACCCAGGATCGGACGAACCGGCCGCGCCAGGTCGAGCGCCTGGGTCGGGTGATCTGCATGGCGGTCATCGGGCGAAGTCCAGCGCGATGGTCCAGGCCGAGAGGCCGGTGCCGACCAGCGCGAGCACGACGACCGCAGCCGCTGCCCGCCGCGAGCGAGCCGACTTGTCCGGCTGGTTGTCGGGACGGACGGCGACGTCGGCCCGTCGGGCGGCACCGAGCAGCCCGACCGCGACGACCGACGACAGCGTGAACGCGTACGGTGCGAGGGTGCGCGACATGGTCAGGGCCAGGGCGACGCCCACGACCACCGCGGCGATCGAGCCCGACGTCAGCGGGCCCGCGTGGCCGAGCAGCAACGTGGGGTCGCTGGTTCGGCGGAGCGGACGTCGCCTCCAGGGCAGAAGGGCCCCCCAGCCCGTCGATGCAGGTGCTGTCCGCTCCCTCGCCATCCCTGGCAATGTACACGCGGGGTTCCACACTCCCTCGGTGCCCCCGGGTCCGCCGTCGTCCCGCGACGATCGACCATCCTGGCGGTGTGCGGCTCGGTCCGTGCATCGAACGTCTGTTCGCCCGCTAGCATCGTCTCGGCGACCAATCCCCTCAGGTTCTCACCGGAGTACTGCCCATGGCCCAGCAGGGAGAGCTCGTTCCCTTCGCCCGCGAGGTGATCGACACCCCCGTCACCGACGAGTTGAGCGAGTCGTTCCTCGCCTACTCGATGTCGGTCATCACCTCGCGTGCGCTGCCCGACGTCCGCGACGGCCTCAAACCGGTCCAGCGCCGGATCCTCTTCGCCATGTACTCCATGGGCATCCGTCCCGACACCCCCACCCGCAAGAGCGCGCGCGTGGTCGGCGAGACCATGGGCAAGTACCACCCCCACGGCGACGCCGCCATCTACGACGCCCTCACCCGCCTCGGCCAGGACTTCGGTCGCAACGTCACCCTGGTGCAGCCACAGGGCAACTTCGGGTCGCTCGACGATCCGCCGGCCGCCGCCCGCTACACCGAGTGCCGGCTCACCCCTGCGGCCATGGACATGCTCGGCGAGATCGACGAGGAGACCGTCGACTTCCGCACCACCTACGACGGCGAGAACGACGAACCCGTCGCCCTGCCCGCCGTGCTGCCGAACCTGTTGGTCAACGGGGTGTCGGGCATCGCTGTGGGGATGGCCACCAACATGGCACCCCACAACCTCAGCGAGGTGTACGAGGCCATCAAGGTGGTGATGACCAAGCGCCGCCCCAAGCCCACCATCGACGAGCTCATGGACGCGCTCCCCGCCCCCGACTTCCCCTCGGGAGGCATCGTCATCGACGACGGGTTGCGCGAGGCCTACCGGACCGGGCGGGGCAGCGTGCGGGTGCGGGCCCGGGCCGAGATCGCCCAGGTGACCGCCCGGCGCCAGGGCATCGAGATCACCGAGCTCCCCTACCTGGTCGGCCCCGAACGGGTCATCGCCAAGATCAAGGAGCTGATGCTGGTCGGCAAGCTGTCGGGCATCGCCGAGGTGAAGAACCTCACCGATCGCCACCACGGCATGCGCATCCAGATCGAGTGCAAGACCGGGGTGAACCCCCGCGCCGTGCTCACCGAGCTCTACCGCCTCACCCCCATGGAAGAGACCTTCGGCATCAACAACGTGGTGCTGGTCAACGGCGAACCGAAGACCCTCGGCCTCTATGACCTCTGCCTGGCCTATGTCGACCATCGCCTCGACGTCGTGGTGCGCCGCAGCCGGTTCCGTCTGGGCAAGGCGCAGGACCGGCTGCACCTGGTCGAGGGCTTTCTCGTCGCCCTCGATGCCATCGACGAGGTGGTGAGGATCATCCGCGGCTCACAGGACACCGCCGAGGCTCGATCGGCGTTGATCGAGCGCTTCGGCCTCAGCGAGGTGCAGGCCAACGCCATCCTCGACATGGCGCTGCGCCGTCTCACCGCGCTCGAGAAGCTCAAACTGGAGGAGGAGCGCGACGAACTGGTGGCCCGCATCGCCGACCTCGAGACCATCCTCGGGTCCGAACAGCGCCGGCGCACCATCGTGCTCCGCGAGCTCGGCGAGCTCGTCGACCGGCTCGGACGCCCCCGACGCAGCTCGATCCTGGGGCCCGACGACCTCGACGACGTGTCCCCCGCCGAGCCGATGCCGCTCGAGATCACCGACGATCCCTGCATCGTCACCCTGTCGACATCGGGCCTCATCGGCCGCGAGCCCGAGGGAGGGGTCACCAAGCCGTCGCTCGGTCGCCACGACGTGCTGGTGTCGGCGGTCGAGACCACCAACCACGCCACGGTGTTCGCCATCACCGACACCGGTCGAGCCCTCGGGGTCACCGCCATGGAGGTCCCCGAGGTGGCGGGGCGAAACCGCGGCGCCAACGCCGCCGAGGTCGTCGACCTCAAGCACGGCGAACGGGTGATCACCCTGCTCGTGCCCGGCGACGACACGGTCCTGTTGGTCACCCGCTCGGGTGTCGCCAAGCGCATCACCGGCGAGGAGCTGGCCGGGACCCGCTCAGGCGGTACCGTCATCGGCCTCAAGGGCGACGACCGCCTCGTCGCCGCCCTGTCCGCCCCCGACGACGCCGAGGTCGTCATGGTCACCGACGATGCCCAGGCCCTGCGCACCGCCGTCGGCGGAGTGAGCGTCCAGGGCCGGGGCGCGAGCGGTGTCGCCGGCATGAAGGTCAAGACCGGTGCCTCGATCATCGCCGCGGGCCTCGCTCCCGACGGCGCCATGATCCTCTCGGTCACCGACGCCGGCACGGCCAAGCTCACCGACGCCGCCGAGATCCCGGCCAAGGGCCGCGGCGCGGGCGGGGTCCGCCTCACCCGGTTCAAGACCGAGACACACCTCACCTTCGCCCACGTCGGACCGGTCGACGACCTGGCCGTGGTGGTCGGCCAGCCCGACGCACCGACCAAGCCCGACCCGACGCCGGTCGCCCTGCACCTCACCCCCAGCCGCCGCGACACCCAGAGCACCCCGACCGACGAACCCATCCTCGGCGCGGGAACCCGGAGGTTCTAGATGGCCAGGCACCGCAAGCCCGAGACCACCAGCTACGACGCCTCCCACATCCAGGTCCTCAAGGGACTCGAGGCGGTCCGCAAGCGCCCGGGCATGTACATCGGCGGCACCGGGTCCGACGGGCTGTCACACCTGCTGTGGGAGCTGATCGACAACGCGATCGACGAGGCGGCGGGCGGCTACGCGACCAAGATCGAGGTCACCTTCCACCGCGACGGCTCGGTCGAGGTCACCGACAACGGCCGGGGCATCCCCATCGACGCCAAGGACAAGGGCCGCACCGCCCTCGAGATCGTCTTCACCGAGCTGCACGCCGGCGGCAAGTTCGGCTCGGGCGCCTACACCTCCTCGGGCGGCCTCCACGGCGTGGGTGCATCGGTGGTCAACGCGCTGTCGGCCAAGCTCGTCGCCGAGGTCGATCGCGACGGCCACACGTGGCGCCTCGGCTTCGACGAGCGTCTGCCCGGCCGGTTCAACACCGACGGCACCTTCACGCCCACCTCCAAGCTCGAGAAGGTCAAGAAGCTCCGCAACACCAACACCACCGGTACCCGGGTCCGGTTCTGGCCCGACACCGAGATCTTCGACCCCGACGCCTCCATCTCCTACCCGAGCGTGCGCGAGCGCCTGGCCCGCATGTCGTTTCTCGTGCCCGGGCTCAAGATCCGTCTCACCGACAAGCGTCCCGGCGCCCGGGGCGAACCCGAGGAGTTCGTCTCCAAGGGCGGCCTGGCCGACTTCGTCGACTACCTCAGCGTCGGCGAGAACCTCACCGAGGTCATCCGCCTCGCCGGCGACGGCACCTTCACCGAGAAGGTCTCCCAGGGCGGCTCGATGGTCGAGATCGAGCGCACCTGCACCGTCGAACTGGCCATGCGCTGGGTCAAGGGCTTCGACCCACACGTCGTCAGCTTCGTGAACACCATCCCCACCACCGAGGGCGGCACCCACGTGGCCGGCTTCGAGCGGGCCATGACCCGGGTGGTCAACGAGGTGTTGCTGGCCGATGTCCGCAAGCTCGCCAAGCTGGCCAAGGAGGGCAAGGACAAGGCCACCAAGGACGACGTGCAGGAAGGCCTGGTCGCCGCGCTGAAGGTCACCCTGCCCGAACCGCAGTTCCGGGGTCAGACCAAGGAGGAGCTGGGCACTCCGGGCGTGTCGAGCATCGTCTACGACGTCGTGAAGTCGGGCTTGTCGGCCTGGATCGGCGGCGACGGCAAGAAGACCCACGTCAACGCGGTCCGCGAGAAGCTCGCCAACGCCGTCATCAACCGGGTCACCTCCAAGCAGGCGCTGGAGAACAAGCGCAAGGCGGCCAACCTCGGCTCGACCGGCATGCCCGACAAGCTGCGCGACTGCCGGGTGCACGGACTCGACTCCGAGCTCATCATCGTCGAGGGCGACTCCGCCGCCGGGCCCGCGGTCCAGGGCCGTCACTCCGAGACCCAGGCGGTGCTGCCGATCCGGGGCAAGATCGTCAACGCGGGCAAGGCCACCACCAAACAGGTGCTCGACAACACCGAGGCCCAGGCCATCTTCACCACGATCGGCGCCGGGTCGGGCAAGGAGTTCGACATCGACCTCGCCCGCTACGGACGCATCATCATCCTCTGCGACGCCGACGTCGACGGCAGCCACATCCGCTGCTTGCTGCTCACCCTGTTCCACCGCTACATGCGACCCATGCTCGACGAGGGGCGCATCTTCGCCGCCCAGCCGCCGCTGTACACCACCAAGGTCGGGGGCCAGACCCATCGGGCCTTCACCGATGCCGAGCGCGACGCCATCACCGCTGAGCTGGCCACCGGCAACCGCAAGGCCGAGAACATCCAGTGGAGCCGGTTCAAGGGTCTGGGCGAGATGGAGGTCGCCGAGCTGGCCGAGACCGCGCTCGACTCCGAGACCCGGATCCTCAAGCGCATGACCGTCGCCGACGCCAAGGCCGCGGCGACCGAGGCCGACCTGTTCGAGGTGCTGATGGGCAACGACGTGCCCCGCCGCCGAGACTTCCTGCTCGAGCGGGCCAGCTTCGTCGACCAGGAAGCACTCGACATCTGAGCCTCGAGCGAAGGTCGGGGCACTCCGGTCGGTAGGGTCACGGCACGGCCCGCGAACCCCCGGCGAGGTGCGATGTCCGACTCCAGCAATCCAGCGTCTGACGCTCCGATCGACCAGTGGCGCAGCGCGGTCGATGCCGAGCTGCGCGCCGACATCCGCCACCTCGGCGACGAGCTCGGGCGCACCCTGGTCCGCCAGGGAGGCCAGAAGCTGCTCGACGAGGTCGAGCAGGTCCGGCATCTGTCCGGTCTCGCCACCGAAGGCGACGCGACCGCCGCTGCCGAGCTGAGGCGCCACCTCGGCACCGTCGATGCCCTCGCCGCCATCCGCCTGTCCCGCGCCTACACCACCTACTTCCACCTGGCGACCGTGGCCGAGCAGAGCCACCGCATCACCGTCCTCGAACGGCCCGAGCAACAGGAGCGGGGCTGGATCTCCATGGCGGTCGACCGCCTGGCCGAAGCCGAGGTCCCCGCCGACGAGATCGCCGACGCGGTCCGACGCCTCGAGGTCCGCCCGGTGGTCACCGCCCATCCGACCGAGGCCTCGCGCCGCTCGGTGCTCACCAAGCTGGCCGACATCGCCCAGGCGCTGCACCGCTCCCACAACCCGCGCCGCAGCGCCATCGACCGTCGGCGCTCCGATCTGCGCCTCGGCGAGCTCATCGACCTGCTGTGGGTCACCGACGAGATCCGTGGCGCCCGCCCCCGGCCGGTCGACGAGGCCCAGTCGGCGCTGTTCTACGTCGAGGCGCTGCTGTGGGACATCCTCCCCAACCTCACCACGGACCTGCGCCTGGAGCTGGAGCGGATCGGGGTCGAGCTGCCCACCGAGGCGAAGCCGGTGCGGTTCGGCACCTGGGTCGGGGGCGACCGCGACGGCAACCCCAACGTCACCCCTGCGGTCACCGCCGAGGTGCTGGCCTGGATGCACGACCGAGGACTGCTCCTCGTCGAGCGGGCCCTGAACGATCTCATCACCGAGCTCTCGCCCTCGTCGAAGGTCGTCGGCACCGATCCGCGCCTGGTCGAGTCCCTGGAACGCGACCGTGAGCACCTCCCAGAGGTGTGGGAGCGCCTCGCCCACCTGAACGCGGACGAGCCCTACCGTCTCAAGCTCTCGTACTGCCGCCAACGGGTGCAGAACACCCGTGAGCGACACCGCGCGGGGCGCCCACACCGGCCCGGGGTCGACTACCGCGACGGCTCGGAGCTGGTGGCCGAGCTCGAGCTGCTCCGTGAGGTCCTGGCCGACCAGGCCGGCGAGCTGGTCGCGCTCGGCCGGCTCGACGGGCTACGGCGGGTCGTCGCCGCCTCGGGCTTCCATCTCGCGGTGATGGACGTGCGCGACCACAGCCAGTCGTTCAACACGCTGGTGTCGGAGCTGTGCGCGCTCAACGGTGTCACCTATCCCGACGACGACCTGGGGCGTCAGCGCCTGCTCGACCGCGAGCTGTCGGGCGCCCGACCCCTGAGCGGGGTCACCACGACGGTGTCGTCCGGAGCTGCTCGCGTCGCCGAGATGTTCTCGGTGCTGCGGGACTGCATGGATCGCTACGGCGACGGGGTGGTCGAGACCTGCATCGTGTCGATGACCCGAGGTGCCTCCGACGTCCTCGCCGCCGTCGTCGCGGCACGCGAGTCCGGTCTGATCGATGTCGGCCAGGGCGTGGCCCGCATCTCGTTCGTGCCACTTCTGGAGACCATCGACGAGCTCGAAGCTGCAGACCGCATCGTCGGCGATCTCCTCGCCACCCCGAGCTATCGGTCGGTGGTGGCGGCGAGGGGCGACGTGCAGGAGGTGATGCTCGGCTACTCGGACTCCAACAAGGACGGGGGCATCGTGGCCTCCCGGTGGGCCATCCAGAAGGCCATCCGCGCCCTGCGCGACACCGCCTCCCACCACGGTGTGCACCTCCGCCTGTTCCACGGTCGGGGTGGGTCGGTCGGCCGTGGGGGCGGGCCCGCCCACCACGCGATCCTCTCCCAACCTCACGGGGCCGTCGACGCCTCGGTGAAGCTCACCGAGCAGGGCGAGGTCATCTCCGACAAGTACCTGCTGCCCAATCTGGCCCGCCACAATCTCGAGCTTCTGGTCGCCGCCACCCTCGAAGCCACGCTGCTGCACACCACCTCGCGGCAGCGCACCGACACGACCGGCCGCTACGACGAGGCGATGGAGACCATGGCGAGCGCGTCGCGCGCCGCCTACCGCCGTCTGATCGACGATCCCTCGCTCGTCGCCTACTTCCTCAGCTCCACCCCGGTGCAGGAGCTGGCCCGCCTCAACATCGGCTCGCGGCCCGCGTCGAGACCCGAGGAGGGCAGCGGCCTGGGTGGGCTGCGGGCCATCCCGTGGGTGTTCGGCTGGACCCAGAGCCGCCAGATCGTGCCCGGGTGGTTCGGTCTCGGCACCGCGATCTCGGTTGCGCGCGAGGCGGGACACGGCGACCTCCTGCGCGAGATGGCGGTCGAGTGGTGGTTCATGCGCACGCTGCTGTCCAACATCGAGATGGCCCTGGCCAAGACCGACCTCGGGATCGCCCGCCTCTACGTGGACACCCTGGTCGAGCCCGAGCACCAGCACCTGTTGGGCACCCTCGAACGCGAGCTCGCGACCACCAGGGAACAGCTCGCATGGGTGACCCAGGGAGAAGGTCACCTCGAGTCGCAACCCGTGCTGCGGCGCACCCTCGCGGTGCGCGACCGCTACCTGCACCCGCTTCACGCCATGCAGGTCGAGCTGCTGGCCAGGGTGCGGGCGGACGACGAGACCGATCCCGACACCGAGCGGGCGCTGCTGCTCACCGTCAACGCCATCGCCGCGGGGCTGCGCAACACCGGTTGAGCCTCGAGGTGTAACCGAGCGTCTGCCGTACCGTCCTGTGCTCGAACCAACGACGACCGTCGATGCCACGCGTGGTGCGGCGCAGAGGAGATCGACCCGACATGCGACGCACCACCACCTTTGCAGCGCTCGCGCTGCTGCTCGGCACACTGACCGCGTGTGGCAACAACGACACCGCCGACGACGGAGCGGGCACCGCACCCGACGACTCACCCACCTTCGAGACCGACGCCGAGGGCAACGTCACCTCGGATCCCGACGACATCGCCGACATCGGTGAAGGATCCACCGACGACGACGGGGGTGGCGAGTCGGCCAGCCCGGGCGGCAGCGGTGACGCGGGAACCGTCGTCGTCGATGGCGTGGAGTTCGGCTTCGACGAGGTGATTCGGTGCGAAGAGGACAGCTCCGATCTCGAGGACATCGAGCGGTTGCTCGAGGTCTCCTACACCGGCGGTGACCACTTCCTCAGCCTCTACACCAGCGAGATGGCCAACGTCGGTGTCACCCAGTCGGTCGACCTCGCCAGCCCTGACGGGCGCTTCGGCGGCGGCTCGGTCGAGACTGCCAGCGGGTGGAACGACGGCATCACCGGCCCCTCGGAAACTCCCCCATACGCCGTCGACGGGAACCGCATCACCGGATCGGCGACGCTCACCGGGAGCATGGACCCCGACGAGCTCGTCGAGGT
>JBKGZW010000020.1:0-24681 GCA_046543225.1 Acidimicrobiales bacterium | reverse complement strand
TGGTCAGGGGGCCGTTCGACCCACAGATCAGTGCCTCGACGCCCCCGCCGGGCTCTGCGAGGTGGTCTCCAGCAGATCACGAACCAGGTCGTCGAACTCGAGAGCGGGGCCGGCTTCGGACCACCAGTTGTCGGTTCGCAGCATCAGGCCGACATCGCTGGACAGATCGACGACGTAGGTCCCGGTGATGGTCGAGAGACCCACCCGGTCAGAGGACAGCTCACCGTCCTCGGTGACGCACGGACAGTTGGGGGCCAGCCCGAGCCCGTAGTAGCCGTCGTCATCGGCATCGGTGGTGGCCATCTGTCGAACGGTCTCCTCGTCGAGCGCATCCATCAGCGTCCAGCGGAACAGGCGGGCGCCGTCGACGGTGGTGCCGTGCAAGCCTCCCGCACCCCACAGGGCGCCGCGGTACTCGCCGTCGCCGGGATGGGTCACCGGACCGGGCGACATGAGGTCCTCGTCGATCAGGACGTCGACCCCGGCGTCGGACGCGATCGACTCCATCGCGTCGCGCCACCTCGACCCGCTCGCTTCCTCGAGTCCCCAGGTGAGCAGGTAGTACCCCACCCTCGAGTACTCGTACTGCTCACCGGGCTCGTGGGCGAGATCGGGGCTCTCGAAATAGGCCCCGATCTCGTCGATGGGAGTGGCCTCGACCAGTTCGCCGTCGAGCTCGGACGGGAGCCCCGCGCGGTGGCCGGCCAGCTGCTCGAAGGTCATCTCGTCGGCGTGGGGCACCGTGGCCAGGTAGTCGTCGAGCGGGGCGTCGAGGCTGATGACGCCCTGGTCGGCGAGCTGCATCATCCAGGCCACGGTCATCGTCTTGCTCATCGACCACCACGGAAACGGTTCGATGGCCTCCTCGCGTCCGTCACGGGTCCACTGCAACAACACATCCTCGTCGTCGCCGTCGACCAGCGCCACCTCGACCAGTTCGGTGTCCAGGTCGGCCAGCAGTGAGTCGTTCTCGTCGACCCACCGCTCGAAGGCCTGGTTCAGGGCGTCCTCGTCGAGCGCTCCCGGGGCCGTCGAACCCCGCGCCGCCAACTCGTCGAGATCACCGGCGACGACCTCCGCCTCCTCGGCACGGGCCTGGACCGCCTCGCCCGACGGCACGAGCCGAACCCGATCGGGGTCCAGATCACCCGAGACCAGGGCGAGCCCGATCACCACAGCCGCCGGCGCCACCGCCAGTCGGACCCCGACAGGCGCCGAACGGGTCGGGCGACGGGCGGCTCGATCCTCGACGCTGCCCAGCACCGCCGCTGCGGCCAGGGTCACCAGGACGACCACGACCAACCCCAGGGCACTGGCGACCGGAGCGAACACGTCGTGGCGGTGCACCACGCGCTCGGCCACCACCAGGCCGAATCCGTGCCACAGGTAGATGGTGAGCGCCCGCGAGCTCGACCACCCGATGAACCGGCGCGGCAGCCGTCCCGGCGACGACAACGGCCCACGAATGCCGGTGAGCAGACCGATGGTGGCAACACCCACGAGCAGGTGCACCGGCAGCGAACCGTTGACGACGCCCATCGGTGCGCCATCGATGAGGTACCAGAGCACCGCCAACCCCGCGGCGAGAGCCCCGATCGGGACGGCACGGCGGGGCACCAGCTCGAGCCGGCCCATGGCGGTGAGCATGCCGGCCATGACGAAGAACGGGAACAGCGCCGCGTCGGCCACGGCGAGGGGCACCTCGTTGCCCGCCGCCTGCCAGGCCCACACCCCGAGCGTGGCCGCGACGGGAACCGAGAGCACCCGGAGCCCGAACCGCCGGCACGCCCAGGAGAGCGCGGCGCCGGCGATGACCACCCACAGGTAGGCGCGCAGGTACCACAACGGGATCCAGAGCCCGGGCATGGTGCTCGAACCCACCGGATCGCCGATCGGAACGATCCACCACAGCGCGTCGACCAACCTGGGGCGCCACCCCGACCAGACCATGACCGTGGCCGCCACCAGCCCGAACAACCAGAACGGGACCAGGAGCCGGCTCACCCTGGCCCGCAGCGTGGCGAGGTAGCCGTGCTTGTCGAGCGACTGCTGGAGCAGGACCCCGGCCACATAGAACATGGCGGGCATGGCGGCGAACCAGCTCAGCCACGGCCAGGCCAGCGCGTGCCACAGGACCACCCGCCACAGCGCGATGGCCTTGACCGCGTCGAGGAAGCCGTCGCGGTGCTGCGTCGGTCGGTTCGACACCTCGTTGGTGGCAGCGATCATGACTGGCTCGGTGGGGTCGCCGGGCGGCGGTCGACAGCAGGTGACCTCCTCAGTGTGGCAGCCGAGGACAGAACTCCTCACGCACCGAGGCGGTACCGTGGCCCCGCTGTGATGGGGAGCCCGCGGTGACGAGTCGAACACTGACAGCGGCGGTGGCGGTGGGGCTGCTGGCGTTGACCGCCTGCGCCGACGACCAGGCCGGCTCGGGTGACCGACGGCGTACGCCCACCCCCCTGCCGGAGACGCCCCTCGCCGCCGAGACCACCGACCGATCGACCGACCCGTCGATCGACCCCGACGAGCCCGCCCCGACCGGCGGGACCTACTCGGATCCCCGGCACTGGCTCTGCCTGCCCGATCGTCACGACGCCTGCGACGTCGAGCTCGACACCACGCGAATCGACCGCGACGGAACCCGAACGGTCGAGGTCGTCGAACCGGCCCTCGACCCGCCCGTCGACTGCTTCTACGTCTACCCCACCGTGTCCCAGGCTCCCGAGCCCAACAGCGGCCTGGAGCCCACCGACGCCGAGCGCCGCGCGGTACGGGCCCAGTTCGCCCACTACGGCTCCTCCTGTCGTCTCTACGCCCCCATGTACCGCCAGATCACCCGAGCCGCGCTCACCGGGACCGCCGACGGGATCGCCGACAGGGGTCTCGCCTACCGCGACGTGGTCGATGCCTGGGAGCACTACCTCGCCCGGTACAACGACGGCCGCGGCGTGGTGCTGATCGGGCACTCCCAGGGCGCCGGGCACCTCCGTGAGCTGCTCAGCCGGCGCGTCGACCCGACACCCACCGAACGACGGTTGCTCGTCTCGGCCGTGCTGCTCGGCACCACGGTGCGCACCCCGGTCGACGACGAGGTCGGCGTTCACTTCGACCACATCGAGCCGTGCCGGACCCGGACCGAGGTGGGCTGCGTGGTGAGCTTCTCCACCTATCCTGCCGACGCCCCTCCGGCGGACACCGGCTTCTTCGCGGGGGTCCGCGACACCGACGACGAGCGCGCGGTGTGCACCAACCCGGCCGCGCTCGACGGTGGAGGCGCACCCCTCGACAGCATCATGGTCGCCCAGCCCCTCCGCGACGGCGAGGTGACCACACCGTGGGTCCGCTACGTGGGACTCGCCGAGGGCGACTGCGTCGAGGACGGCGACCACCACTACCTGTCCGCCACCTTCACCTCCACCGAGACCGATGCCTGGCCCACCGATCTCGGTGGTCGGCTCGCACCGAACTGGGGCCTGCACCTCATCGACGCCAACATCGCCCTCGGCGACCTGGTCGAACTCGTCGCCGCACAAGGCGAGATGTACGCGTCGGGGCGCTGACATACTGCGCGGGTGGGCACACACGACGAACTCCTCAAGCGCAGGCGAGCCGTGATGCCGGAGTGGCTCGCGACCTCCTACGAGCACCCCATCGCCATCGACCACGGTGAGGGGAGCTACGTGTGGGACGGCGAGGGCAACCGGTACCTCGACTTCTTCGGCGGCATCCTCACGACGATGTGCGGCCACAACCTCGAACCGGTCGTGGAGGCCGTGCGCCACCAGGCCGGGCAGCTCCTGCACTGCTCGACGCTCTATCTCAACGAACCCATGATCGAGCTCGCCGAGATGATCGCCGAGCTGTCGGGGATCCCCGACGCCAAGGTGTTCTTCACCACCTCGGGCACCGAGGCCAACGACACCGCGCTCATGCTGGCCGCCTCGTACCGTCGGTCCAACCAGGTGCTCACGTTGCGCAACAGCTATCACGGGCGTTCGTTCTCGACCGTGGCGGTGACCGGTCACCGGAGCTGGTCGCCCACCAGCTACGCGGGGCTCTCGGTCGCGTTCGTGCACGGCGGCTACCGGCTGCGGAGCCCGTTCCGCCACCTCGACGACGCGGCCTACACCCGGGCCTGCGTCGACGACCTGGTGCAGGTCCTCGACATGATGACCGCCGGGGACGTGGCCTGCATGATCGCCGAGCCGATCCAAGGGGTCGGCGGGGTCGCGGTGCCCCCGCCGGGGTTCTTCGGTGCCATGAAGGAGGTGCTCGACGAGCACGACATCTTGTTCGTGTCCGACGAGGTGCAGACGGGCTGGGGTCGAACGGGGACCGGGTTCTGGGGCTATGAGGCCCACGAGGTGGTTCCCGACCTGTTGACCTTCGCCAAGGGCGTCGGCAACGGCCTGGCGCTGGGAGGCGTGGTCGGCCGCGGCGACATCATGGACCACCTCGAGGCCAAGTCGATCAGCACCTTCGGCGGGAACCCGCTGGCCGCGGCCGGAGCGACGGCGAACCTGCGCTACCTCCTCGACAACGACCTGCCCGCGAACGCCGCTCGCATGGGCGAGCGTCTCGGTTCGGGGCTGCACGCGGCGACCAGTGGCGTGCCCTGGGTGGGCGAGGTCCGGGGATCCGGTCTCATGTGGGCCATCGAGACGGTCGTGCCCGGCACCATCGACCCGGCACCGGAAGCCGCCGCCGCGCTCCACGAAGCGACCCGGGAGCGGAAGCTGCTGCTCGGACGCGGTGGGCTCTACGGCAACGTCCTGCGGATCGCGCCACCGCTCAACGTGTCCAGCTCCGAGATCGACGATGCGCTCGAGGTCATCGCCGACTCGCTTCGCTGAGCAGACCCTCGAACGGCTCGGGAGCCACCGGGGACGACCAGTAGGTGCCCTGGCCGAGGTGACAGCCGAACTCCTTCAGCACCTCCAGCTGCCCCTCGGTCTCCACCCCCTCGGCGATGAGGAGCCGTCCGAAGGACCGCGTCAGGTGGGCAACGGCGGCGACGATGTCGTAGTCGTCGGACCGGGTGTCGACACCGCCGACGAAGCTCTGGTCGATCTTCACCGACGTGACGGGGAGCTGCTTCAGGTAGACGAGGCTGGAGTAGCCCGTGCCGAAGTCATCGAGCGTGACGTGGGTCCCGAGGTCGACCAGCTCGTGCACCACCCGGACACCGCGTTGCGGGTCGGCCATCACCGCGGTTTCGGTGATCTCGAGGGCGAGACCGGCCGGAGCGAGGCCCCTCGAGGCGAGCCCGCCGGCGATGGTCGACACCAACGTCGGCTCGCTGAGCTGCAACGCCGACAGATTGATCCCGACCACCAGGTCGTGACCGGCAGCGGTCCACCGGGCCTGCTGGTCGAGCACCAGGTCGAGCATCAGACGGCCCATCTCGATGATCAGTCCCGAGTCCTCGGCCACTCCGATGAACTCACCCGCTTCGAGCAGCCCGCGGGTCGGGTGGCGCCAGCGCGCCAGGGCCTCGGCACTGACGAGCCTGCCGGTGCGCAGGTTGACGATCGGCTGGTACCGGACCTCGATCTGGCCGGCCTCGATCGCCTCGCGCAGCTCGGATTCGGACCGGAGGCGTTGGGCGGCCCGTGACCGCATGGCGTCGTCGTAGACCGCGTGGCGCGCCCGACCGGCGCGCTTGGCCTCGTACATGGCCGCGTCGGCGTCACCGAAGAGCTCGCTCGGAGCGGTGCCGGCCACTCCCGCGGCGATGCCCACGCTGGCGCTCACCTGGACCGCACCGGCTCCGCTCAGCTCGAAGGGGGTGGCCAGCGAGCGCTGCAACCGGTTGGCGATGAGCTCGGCCTCGGCCACGTCGTGAACGTCGCGACACACCACCACGAACTCGTCGCCACCGAAGCGCCCCGCCATGTCGCCCGGCCGGAGCGCGTGCTGCAACCGGGCCGAGACCTGGGTGAGCAGCTCATCGCCGACCGCGTGCCCGTAGCTGTCGTTGATCAGCTTGAACTGGTCGATGTCGAACACCAGCACCGCGGCGCCGGACGTGTCGCTCAGCGCGAGCACCAGGGCCTCGTCGAGATGGGCCCGGTTCGGGAGCCCGGTCAGCTGATCGTGCAGCACCCGGTGGTTCAGATCGGCCTCCACGAGCTTGCGGTCGGTGATGTCGCGGAGGTTGGCGACGACGGCGCCGATCACGGGCTCGTCGACGAGGTTGGCGACGGTCTGTTCGATCCACCGATACGAACCGTCCACGGTCCTGATGCGGTACTCGGTGGTTGCACGCGCCCCGGCGGTCCTGGCGACGACCCCGAGCTCGCTGCGCAACTGCGGGAGGTCGTCTGGATGCACCAGGGCCCACCCGTCGGTGCCCACCAGTTCGGCCGGGCTGTACCCGAGCAGATCGGTCACCCCGGGGCTCACGTAGCGCAACGTCCCACCCACGTCGACGATGACCGCGACATCCTTCGAACGCTGGATGAGGGCACGAAAGCGGGTCTCGGACTCCCGCAACGCCTGCTCGCGCGCCCGCCGCAACGAGATGTCGTGGGAGGTGGTCAGCTCCCCGATGACGCCACCGGCGGCGTCGCGGATCGGCGAGCGGACGGTGCTCACCCACCGGGTCCGTCCGTCCTTGGCGACCACCTCGAGCTCGACGGGGTTCGGGGCCTCGTCGAACGAGGTGGAGCCGTGCGCCGCGGAGCGGAACGGCCCCCGTTCCGGGTGCAGTGGCCGGACCAGCTCGTGAACCTGGACCTCCGCCACTTCGTCGGGTGTCCACCCGTAGAGCCGTTGCGCGGCGTCGTTCCAGTAGAAGACCCTGCCGTCCAGGTCGGTCGCGACCACCGCCTCGCCGACCGCAGCCAGCAACCGCGCGGCGAGCTCGGGGGCTGGGTGCGTCGCGCCGTCGCCCCCGGAGACGCCTGAGACCGGATCCATGCCCACCCATCGGCCCGGACCCGGGGAGGTGAAGGATTCGACCGGGATGGCACGATTCGCACCGATGGTCGCCGATGACGCTACATTGGGAGGAGCGAGGGCCCGGGGGCCCTCGGGTCAGGTAGGCGGAGCGGCTGAACGCTCGGCATCCACGTGTCGTCAGACCGCCCCCTGAGTCGCAGTCGGTGAGACGCCGCCCATTCGAGCAGACGCTCGGCCCAGCGGGTGTTTCGGACTGCGTACGGAGCACACATGCACCAGAGCACGGGAGTGGTCGAACCGCTCCGAACCAACGGCATCGACGCGGCATCCCCGCCGAAGCGGACCGTCCGACGCGCCGACGACGACGTGGAGACGACCCCTGCCCGGCCCGACCGCGCCACGCTGCGGGCGTTCGCGGTCACCGCCGCGGCGGCCGAGGCCACCGCCGACCAGCTCGCCGTGCTCGACGCCGACCGCCACGCATGGCTCCGCACGCTCGACGATCTGCTCGACGAGACCGAGGACGCGCTCGACTCCCTACGCTCGTCGAAGCGACCCGAGCGCGACCAGGCGATCGCCGATCTCGAGGCCGAACGAAAGCGCCTCCTCGCCGCGGTCGACCTGTTGACCGGAGCCACCGACGTCGACTCGGCCGGTCCCGTCATGGAGGCAGCCGGCGAGGTCCGGCTGCAGATGTCGTGGAACGCGGGCCGGATCGTCGCCTGGGCCGGAGGCCCCGGCGTCCCGCCCGCGACCGAGGACGAGCTTCGCGAGCTCCTCACCGCCGCCGGCGCACCCGGTTCCGGCTGGACCGACCACGATCCGGTTCCCGTACCGTCCTCGACCCCCGCGCCGGCGATGGCCACCGAGGTCGGATCCGTGCTCGGTTGGCTGGTGGCCGTCGGAGCCGACGACCAGCGCCACGAGTGCGGCTCGAGCGTCGAATGGTTCGGCCGCCTCGCCACCTGGGCGGTGCGCCTGGTCGCCAGAGGCGCGATCGTCCCCGCGCTCCGGGTCGACACCACCGGCGGTCGCCCCCAACCGAACAGCACCGCCGACCACGCCGTGCGCTGGCGACCGGCGCTCATCGACGCCGCCGAGCTCGAACGCACCTCCGGGGCCATCCCGGGGCCGGTCACCGCGGTGGCACGCGTCACTCCCAAGGAGCTCACCCTCGCCGTGCTCGAGGCCATGGTCCACGCCATCGCCACCCGCGCCGCGGCCCAGCTCGAGTTTCCGGCGCCACCTCCCGATCCGCGCTCCACCGCGGACGTCGCCGAGGCATTCCTCACCCGCCTCGACGGCTCCACCTTCACCGCCCCGGTCCGGTCAGGGGCCGAGCTGAGCTCCCGACTCGACCGGTGGGCCAAGCCGGTCACCGAACCGGTCGGCACCAAGCTGGTGGTCACCCTCGACCCGCCGGACAGCAGCAACGCCTGGTTCCTCTCGGTGCTCGGGCCCAACCCCGAAGGCGAACTGGTCCCCGTCGAGGTGGCGCTGGTCGACTCCCGCTCGAAGCGACAGATGTCCCAGCAGCTCAACCGGCTCGAACGGCTGCTGCCCGCGCTGCAACGGCCAGGTGGCCTGCGTCGCGGCCAGGTCTATCTCAGCCAGGACGAAGCCTGGGAGCTCATGACCGAGACCGGCGACGCGCTCGTCACCGCCGGCTTCGAGGTGCGCGTCCCGTCGCTGTCCCGCCGCCGTCCGTCGCCCACCCTTCGCCTCACCACCGAGAGCGACGACACCGTCGTGGGAGCGAACCAGCTGGCCTCGGTGCGCTGGTCGGCGGTGTTCGACGACGTCGAGCTGACCGCCACCGACATCGCCGCGCTGGCCGCCGAGGCCCGTCCGTTGGTCAAGTCACGTGGGCGTTGGGTCGAGCTCGACCGAGCCGACCTGGCCGAGGCCGCCGCGGCCCTGGCCGAGCACGCCGACCGCACCAAGATGACCGGGGCCGAGGTGCTTCGCTTCGGTGTCGGACTCGACGGGTCGCCGTTGTCCGGTGGCATCACCGTGGCGGGTTCGAGCTGGGCCGCCGACCTGCTGGCCAAGGCCGACGCCGCCACCGCAGAGGCCGACCCACGACCCGAGGGCTTCGTCGGCGAGCTGCGTTCCTACCAGGCCGAGGCGGTCGGCTGGCTCAACTTCCTCGACTCGGTGCAGCTCGGCGGCTGCCTGGCACTCGACATGGGGTTGGGCAAGACCCCGACGGTCCTCGCCCACCTCGCCCGCATGCACGGACGCGGCCCGGCACTGGTGATCGCGCCGCCGGCGGTCGTGGGCAACTGGGCCGCCGAGGCCCGACGCTTCACGCCCGACCTGCGGGTGGTGATCCACCACGGCGCGTCCCGTGCCTCGGCCGAGGAGCTGGCCGCCGAGGTCGACGGCGCCGACGTGGTCATCACCACCTACGGCACCGCGGTCCGCGACGTCGACGCCCTGGCCGACCTGCACTGGGAGCACGTCGTGCTCGACGAGGCCCAGGCGATCAAGAACCCCGCCAACGAGACCTCCCAGCAGCTGCGGCGCATCCCCGCCAACATCCGCCTGGCGCTCACCGGCACCCCGGTCGAGAACGGTCTCGGCGACCTGTGGTCGATCCTCGACTTCACCAACCCCGGTCTGGTCGGCGACCGCAGCACCTTCGTGGCGGCGCTGTCCAAGTCCGGGTCGGGTCGCGGCCCCAAGGGCGCCGAGGGAGGCCTGCGAGCACTCAACGGCATCCTGGTGTTCCGCCGCACCAAGGCCGAGCCGGCGGTGGCCGAAGAGCTGCCCGACCGCATCGACGAGCTCGACCGTTGCAGCATGACCCCCGAACAGATCGGCCTCTACCAGGCCGTCCTCGACAGCCTGGTCACCTCGACCAGCACCGATGCCGACGGCGCCGAGCAACCCAAGCAGGGAGCGATCCTCGCGGCCATCACCGCCCTCAAGCAGATCTGCAACCACCCCGTCGCCTACCAGGACGACGGCGGACCACTCGATGGCCGCTCCGGCAAGCTGGCCCGCCTCGAGGAGATCGTCGACTCGGTGTACACCTCCGACGAGCGGGTGCTGGTGTTCACCCACTTCGCCCGTTGGGGAGAACGCCTCGCCGACCACCTCAGCGAGCGCTTCGGCAGGCCGGTCGCCTGCTACCACGGCGGCTTGTCCCGCAAGGAGCGCGACCGCATCATCGACGACTTCCAGCACAGCGACGGACCCGGGGCGCTGGTCCTGTCGCTCAAGGCCGGTGGCACCGGACTCAACCTCACCGCGGCCAGCCACGTGGTGCTCTACGACCGTTGGTGGAACCCAGCGGTCGAGGACCAGGCCCGCGACCGCGCCTGGCGAATCGGCCAGACCCGCACCGTCGTCTCGCACCGGCTGGTCTGTCCCGGCACCGTCGATGAGCGGGTCGAGGAGGTCGTGGCCGGAAAGCGCCACATCGCCGACATGGTGCTGCCCAAGTCCTCGTCGCTCGCCGATCTCGACGCGTCCCAGCTCCGCACCGCGCTCGGCCTGCGCCCCGACGAGCTGCTCACCGAGGAGACGCCCACCGCCTCGGTCCCCAGCACCGAAACCTCCGACGACGACACCGACACCGAGGCAGAGGCGAAGGCAACCGACCACACACCCGAGGAGGTGACGGTCCCGTGAGCCCACGCCGCCGCAGCAAGAAGCGCTCCGGACGCAACCGTCAGGGACAACAGCCGATCGAGTTCTGGAAGACGGTGCCCGACCTCGGCCCGATCGAGGCGGTGCGACCTGCCCGCGACCCGGGCGCGGTCGTGCGGTCCCTGGGCAGCCCTCCCCTCACCGGTCAGGCCGGGGTCTCCGACCACTACCTCGACGCAGCGGTGCGCAAGGCAGCGCAGATGGCCACCGCGCTCGCCGCTGCCGAGAACCTGCTCGCCGAACCCGACGACGACCACGAGCTCTGAACGCCCGACGGCGAAGGTCCGAGCGTCGCCCCACGCCTCCCTCTCCGCAGATAGGGTGGTGTGACATCAGGCGCAGAACGAGGGGGTCGCCATGGCCGAGCACGATCCTGAGGCACCCGCAGGCGGCGACGCCTCCACGCCCGAGACAGGCGACCACACCATCGAACGCCGCCAGTCGCCACGATTTCGCGTCACCCTCGACGCCAGCTATCGCCGCTTGGGACACGACGACGCCGACGACCAGACCCGGACCATCGACGTGTCCCACGGAGGGGCGCGCATCGCCGCCCCCAGCACCATGTCGGTGGGCGACGTCCTCCAGCTCGTGGTGCAGATGCCTCACGGGATCGAGCTCACCCTGCAGGGTCTGGTGGTTCAGATCTCCGACACCGAGGGCCAGCACGCCCACGTCGCGTTCGACTCGCTCTCGGCGGCCGCAGCCGATCTGTTGACCGAGTTGCTGCAGGAGCAAGCCGAACGCCAGGCCGCAGCATCCGATGCCGCGGAGAAGACCACCCGATCCGACGGGTAGCGGTCCGCGACACCGGCTTGCCGGGTCAGCTGAACATCAAGCGGGTGATCCAGTCGGCGACGACCGCGGGGCGTTCCTCGCCCTCGGCCTCGATGGTGTAGGTCTTGGTGACCTGGACGCTGTCACCCTTGAGCTCGACCGACTTCACCACGCTCGAGGCCCGTATCCTGGTTCCGACCTTGACGGGGGTGATGAAGCGGACCTTGTCGAACCCGTAGTTCATGCCCATCATCAGCCCCGAGAGCCCTTCGCCCCCACCGCCGCTCGGGCGGATCGACGACGCCAGGTGGGTGAGCATCGACAGGGTGAGGAACCCGTGCGCGATCGTCCCCCCGAAGATGGGTTCGGCCCGTTCGGGATCGACGTGGATGAACTGGTGGTCGTGGGTGACGTCGGCGAACTGGTCGACCAACTCCTGTGTCACCTCGAACCACTCGCCCGATCCCTCGTCGGTTCCCTCGGTGTCCTTCAGACGCTCGTAGGCAGCTTCGGCGTTGCTCGCCATGTGTCCCCTCTCCTCACAGGTGTGGTTCACCGGCACGGTACACACCCGATCGCGGCGCGGGCGAGACCGCGTGCTCACCGGTTCATGGATCGGGCAGCGGTCCCTGGCTGAGCGCGAACGACTCGGTCACGATCCAGCGGGCACCGTCGAACGCGGTGAGGTGCACCGCACCCACCCGGAACTCGAGCCGCGGATCGTCACCGGCCAGCACCTTGTACGCCTTGGGTCCCGACCGTGAGGTGCGTGGGTGCACGATCGACGCGTGGGGAACCACGTGGAGGGGAACGAACGGTGACGACAGCACGAACTCCCGGAGCCAGGCGAACATCCCGGCCGGGTCCTCGACCAGGTGGTAGACGCCCCTGGCCGGCTTGTTCTCATGCGCCACCACCGGGCCCAGCCGCAACGGGAACGGGGGAATGCGCGCGGCCGCAGCACCCAGCCGTGCCCGCAGCAGCACCGGGTCGGGCGCCTCCTCCGGGTAGGCCACGGTGACATGGGCGTCGATCTGCCTGGATGCTCGCGGGTCCCACTCTCGGCGGAGCGGCTCGATGTGCTCGGCCGCCCGGCCGGTGACGAACACCGTGGCGTGGTGGCGCGACAGCTCCCGCATCACCGGCTCCCCCATCAACTCAGTCTGGCACGGGGGTCAGGCCGAGCGATCCATGCCCGATCCTCCGGCCAGCAGGGTGATCAGCGCGGTGATCTCGTCGGCGGGCACGGGATGGCTGAACAGGTAGCCCTGGGCCAGCGGAACACCGAGCTCGGTCAAGATGGCAGCCTGCTCGACGGTCTCGACCCCTTCGGCCACCACCGGCAGCCCGAGCGCCCCCGAGAGGGCGACGATGGCCTCGATCATGGCCGTGCTCGATCGGTCGAGGGCGGCGATGAACTCCCGGTCGATCTTGAGCGTGTCGACCGGAAGGCGGTGCAGGTGGGCCAGCGACGAGTATCCGGTGCCGAAGTCGTCGATCGAGATGGACGGGCCCAGCGCCTTGAGTGCTCCGAGGGTGCCGAGCGACATCGCCGGGTCGGTCATGACCGCCGATTCGGTCAGCTCGAGGTGCAGGGCCTCGCCCGGCAGGTCGAAGGCGTGCAGCGCCGCCTCGACGTGACCCGCGAGCATCGGTTCGGTGAGGTCACGGGCAGACATGTTCACCGCGACGAACAGCTCCGAGCACCCTGGCAGCGATCTCCAGTCGCGCATCGGTGCCAACGCCCGCTCGAGGATGCGACGGGCGAGCGAGGTGATGAGCCCGCTCTCCTCTGCAACCGGGATGAAGTCGACCGGCGACACCGAACCCAGCTCGGGGTGGGTCCAGCGGGCGAGCGCCTCCATGCCCACCACCCGGCCCGCCGCCAGATCGACGATCGGTTGGAAGTGGACGCTGAGCTCGTCGCTGTTGGTGTCCACCGCACGTCGCAGCGCGGCCGCGATCCCGATCCGACGCTGGGCGCCGTCACGCATCTCCTCGTCGAGGCGCTCGGCCCGGTTCTTGCCCTTGCGCTTGGCGTGGAACAGCGCGATGTCGGCGTCGCGCAGCAGTCCCTCGACGTCGAGCTCGCTGGCTCCTTGGGCGGGACCCTCGGGCCAGACGATGCCGATGCTGGCGGTGACCACGCTGTCCTGACCCATCAGGTCGACCGGTTCGCAGATCGTGGCGAGAACCCGCTCTGCCACACGATCGACGACGGAACGATCGGGTACGTAGCGCAACAGCAGGACGAACTCGTCGCCGCCGAAGCGGATGAGGGTGTCGCTCGAACGGGCGCACCGGCGGAGCCGGGCGGCCATCTCGACGAGCAGCTCGTCGCCGGCGGTGTGACCGAGCGAGTCGTTGATGTCCTTGAAGTCGTCGAGGTCGATGAAGAGCACGGCCGGGTGACCGCGATCCTCCGCCAAGACCCGCTCGAGGTGCTGCCAGAGGGCGGTGCGGTTCGGCAACCCGGTGAGCGGGTCCTGCAGAGCCTGGGCCACCAGTTGCTCGTTCAGGTCGAGGCGCTCGGTGACATCGTTGATCGTCGCGACGAAGCCGACGTCGCGACCCCCGCCGGGCGAGACCGGCGAGAGGTGCACCTCCGCCCGCCGCTCGCCCGAGCGCGGGTGCACCACGCGCAGCGAGAGGTGTCGGTCGGTGCACTCGGTGAGGACCTCGGCGATGGCTTCCTCGGCAGCCAGCCCGTCGTCGGGATGGAGCCGGTCGAGCCAGCCGAAGCCGACGAGATCCTCGGCCGGTGCGCCGAAGATCTCGGTGCAGCGCTCGTTGGCGAAATCGGCGCGCATCCCGAACTCCGAGGACAGGATCCCGGTCGGAACGCTCGTGGCGACCTGCTCGAACTTGTCCTCGAAGGCCCGCAGGCGGATGGCCTGGCGGAACTCCTCACCGAGCTGCCGGGCGGTCACCACCACCCGGTTGCCGTCGGCCGGCATGGCGCGAACGGTGACCGAGACCGGCGTACCGACCCCGACCGAGTGGTGGGCCGTGGCGGTGACCTCGACCGGAGCGACCCGGCCGGCAGCCGCGGCTCGACGCGCCCGGTCGACCACGGCGTCGGGGCCTCCGGGAAGCTCGATCAGTTCCCAGCACCGGCGGTCGACCACCTCGGCACCCAGGAGATCGCGCATCGCCTGGTTGGCGATCTCGATCGTCCCATCGACACCGGCGACCAGCACCCCGATCGGGATGAGGTCGATGACGGCGGAGTCGCTGAGGGCGGCGAGGTCGACGCTGTCGGCGCGGTGCGGCACGTGGCTCCTATCCGGCGGTGAGCACCGCGGACAGTGCCGCGGTCTCGTGTTGGACCCGTGCGATGATGCGATCGAGGGACTCGCCCTCGATCCCCTCGAGCGACAGCACCATCCGCGCCGCGTCGGACTTGGCGATGCTGAGCTGGTCCTCGGACAGCCCGGCGATCATCTCGGCCGCGATCAGACAACGGGTGATCGCGGTCTCCCTCGGGCTCAGGCTGTGGTGGTGATTGGCGATGGCCTCGCAGAACGGTGCGGGGAACTTCCAGGCTTCGAGCACTCGAGCTCCGGCCTCGGGGTGGGTGATGCCGAGCAGCTCCAGCTCTCGTTGGGGGGTGGCGCGTGGCCCGAGCTCGGACCAGGCGGCTGGGGCGGCCCGCTGCAGCAGTGCCTCGCCGAGGTCGTGCATGAGACCCAGCGCGAAGGCATCGGAAGCGGGAACGCCGAACCGGCCGGCGACGAGTTGCGCCGCGTTGGCCACCGCCGCGGCGTGGGACCAGAAGTCGCCCTCGACCGCGGTGTCCTCGTCGCTGAGTCCACACGCTGCGGAGGCAGCCAGCGATCGCACGGTGGCGAAACCGAGCGCGGCGATCGCCCGAGGAACGTTGGTGACCGGTGTCCGGAGGCTGTAGAAGGCCGAGTTGGAGATGCGGATCAGCCGAGCCGAGAGCAGGGGGTCGAGCTCGACGGTCCTCGACAGCCGCGCGACGTCCGACGACGGGTCGTCGACCAGCCACAGCACCCGGAGCGCGACCGTGGGATGGCTCGGAAGCTCCTCCATCGCCAGCAACAGCGACTCGATCTGCTCGTTGCGGGCGACCTCCGCGGGATCGGGACCTGCGTCGCGCTCACCCTGATCGGGTGCGTCGGCGGTGACCGGGGACAGGTGCCGCGGTCGTGGCGGATCACCGCCGGTGAGTCTGGTGTGGTCGCGAGGATCTGGGGCGTGCACGATGCGGGTATCGGCGTGCCAGCGGCTCCGATGAGGATCAGCGCTGGGTCGGACGGCTCATTCTCAGCGGTCAGACCGGGGCTTGCAGCGGCCGTCGCTGCCGGGGCGAGGGGCCGAGGGTGTCGAGCAGGTCGGCGACCAGGTCGTCCCGGATCCCCCGGTAGGAGGGGTCGTCGAAGCGGTTGACGCGCTGGAGCGGATCGTCGGCGAGGTCGTAGAGCTCACCCTCGGTGCCGTCGTGGACGGTTCCCGGTTCGGTGATCGTGCAGACCAGGTCCTGGCGGGTGATCGTGCGCAGGTGCACCTCCACCCCGAACCGCACGCTGTCCCACTCGGTCACGACCGACCCCCGATGGCTGCTGTCGGCGTCGTGGTCGTCGACCGGAAGGGCGGTGCCCTCCATCCACGGTCGTGGGTCGAGGCCGGCGATCCGGCACCAGGTGGGTGCGAGGTCGACCAGACCCACCGGACGGGAGACCACAGCGGGGGCGACCTGCGCGCTCGGGGCGGGGCGCCAGATGAGGGGCAGTCGCATCAGCGCGTCGACGTGATAGGGCCCCTTGAACAGCAGCCCGAAGTCGCCCTGCAGCTCGCCGTGATCGGTCGTGAAGATCACGTCGAGGTCGTCGGTCCAGCCGCGAGCGGCGCAGGCGGCGAGCACCCGGCCGAGCGCCTCGTCGATCAGTTCGCACTCCACCGCCGTGCGGGCGTTGACCTCGCGAACCTGGTCGGCGGTGAGGGTGGCGGGGACCCAGTTGAGCGGAGCCTCGAAGTTCGACACCAACGTGCCGTCGTACCACTGGCGCCAGTGGCGAGGCTTGGTGTCGAGGATCGCTTCGCGACGTTCCCGGTCCTCGGGGTATCCGGCGGGGAGGGGGACCTCGCGCCAGTCGACACGGCGCATCTCATCGACCGGCGGATCCCACGGGTGGTGGGGGTCGGGAAAGCTCATCCAGCAGAACCAGTCGTCGCCCTCGTCGAGGCCATCGAGCCACGCGATCGTGCGGTCGGCCACCCAGTCGGTGTGGTACCAGTCGCGTGGGATCGGGTTGTCCTTCACCTGGGGCGCACCGGTGTCTCCACCGCCTTCGCTGTTGACCTCGAGGTCACGGTCGAGCGTGGCGTAGTACCCGGCGACCGCCTCGGGATGGGTGTCGGCGAGCCACCGTGCATAGTGCAGCTGGCCCGCCGCCCCGTGGGTCGCCAGCTCGAGGTGCTCGAACCCCCGATGGGGTCCGGTGGACCCGTCGTGCCACGGCCGGGTCGCGCCGGTGAGCCCCTGGCGGGCCAGGGTGTTCTCGGTGAAGCGGCCGAACGGGTCGATGTAGGGCTCGAAGTGGGCCTTGCCCACCAGCGCGGTGCGGTAGCCGCCGCGTTGCAGTACCCCTGCCGCGGACGGCGCATCGACCGGAAGTGGCACGCCGTTCATCCACACGCCGTGGGTCCTGGGGTGCTGGCCGGTGAGCATGGTTGACCGCGACGGCATGCAGACCACCGACTGGGGCACGGCGCGCTGGTAACGAATGCCCTCCGCCGCGAGGCGGTCGAGGACCGGGGTGCGGGCGATCGCACCGCCGTTGCAGCCGAGGCTGTCGTAGCGCTGCTGGTCGGTGGTGACGAACAGGACCTTGCGACCCATCAGAAGCTTCTCCTCGCTGACGACGATCGGACCGCATCGATGGCCGGGCCGACACCGGACTCGAGCTGGCGGCGCAGCTCCTCGAGCGCAGCCCCGGCGCCGCCGGCCAGGACCAACGCCATGGTGGCCGGCGCGGCGTCGGTGGCATAGACCACCAGCGACGAGTCCGTGTCCAGCTCGATCGCGTCGACGGTCGCCAGGTGCTCGTCGAACAGCGGGCCGGACAACGTGTACTGGAACCTGCGTTGCACGGGATCGTTGGTGAGGATGCGCTCGGTCATGGACACACCAGTGGCCAGGGTGATGTCGCGCTGGTCGCCGTCGACGGTGCACTCGTCGATCCCGGGGAACCAGAGGTGCAACAGCTCGGGCCGGCCCACCACGGACCACACCTCGTGCGCGGGCCGCTCGATCACCACATGACGTCGGATGCTGGCCCTGGTGCTCACCGTCGGATCCCGAACAGTTCGTCGAGAACCACGACCATCACCCGGCGGGCACGATCGCCGTCGAACCCCTGCTGGCGCATCAGGTCGTAGGACTCGAACGAACAGGCGACATCGGCGGCGTCGAGTCGTGCCTGGGCGTCGGCCGGGGCGAGATCGGCCAGCTCCGCGGCGAACGTGTCGGCGACCTGTGCACGCAGCCGGGCCCGCACCCGCGCCACCTCCGCGGCAACCAGGGGTCGGGTGGGGGCGCGGAGTCGCGCGACCCGCCCCACGTGGCCCATGGCCTCGAGCAGCCTCGACCGATGGTCGACGAAGGTCTCCACCCGCTCGGCGACGGGCGCGTCGGGATCGATGCGGAGATCCCACAGCGGGGCCAAGCGCTGCTGTTGATGCTCGATGGCGGCCATGGCCAGGTCGTCGAGATCGTCGAAGTAGCGAAAGACGGACCGGGGCGAGAGGCCCGCGTCCGTTGCGATCGATGCGATGCCGGGTTCGTAGTCGCCGGCGTCGTAGCGGGCGAGCAGGCCCTCGACCACCGCACGACGGTTCTGCTCGCGCCGCTGGCGGCGTCCGTCGACACGTGGCGGGGACTCAACGGGAGTTGTCGGCACGACCGCAGACTAACAATTGACACTCATTGTGACAATACCTTACCGTGATCGGATGGAACTGGATGACCTGCTGCTCGACTCGCTCCGCCGCCGGATGCGAGCCATGCACTCGCTCTACTACGACGCGGTGGCCACCATGGACCTCTCCCATGTGAACCACTTCGAGCGCGAGGGCGTGCTTCCGATCGCGTTCTGCCTCTTCCACTACACGAACATGCAGGACGCCTCGTTCATGGCGATCACCGGCGAGGCCCCGATCTGGAACGACGAGTGGCAGGACCTGGTGCAGATGGCCATCGACGACCACGGCAAGGAGCGCACCGTCGAGGAGATGGTGCACCAACGGATCGGCGACTACGAGCAGTTCCGCTCCTACCAACGCCAGGTGTTCGAGCGCACCGAGCAGTGGCTCGAGACGCTCGCGCCCACCGAGCTCACCCGGGTGATCGTCCCCCGACCACTTCCACCGGTGGTGGCCGACACCTACAGCGCTCGGGTCGCCGGCGACGACGGCATCACCGTGCTCGACGCCGTGGAGTGCTGGATGTACCAGCACGGCCTCCGCCACATGGGCGAGATCGAGCTGGCACGGGGCATGGTCGGCCTCAGCGGCATGACCAGCTGATCGCCGGGACCACCCGACCGGCCACCTGGAGGCTCACCCGAGCTCCAACACCGCCAGCAGCGGCCGATGATCCGATGCGACGCTGTCCACCACCGTGGTCTCGGCCCTGGTCAGGTCGCCGGTGTGGAGCACCCAGTCGATCCGTGCCCGAGGCGCCGCAGCGGGATAGGTGTGGCCGGGACCTTCGGCCGGATCCCACGCGGGGACCAGTCCGGCACCGTCGAGGCGGGTGAGGATGTCGGATCCCGGCTGGGAGTTGAGGTCGCCGGCGATGACGGTACGTGGCCGGTCTCCCCACAGATCGAGGATGGCGTCGACCCGCGAGGCACGTTCGCCGAGGGTGCCCCCAGGGGGCAGGTGGGTTCCCACCACCACCAACGGATCGCCGCCACCGACGTCGAGCTCGACCGCCAGGGCGCCGCGGGGCAGCGCGGTGCCCACTCGGTCGAACCGGTGCTGACGGACCCCATCGATGGGGAACCGACTGAGGATCGCGTTCCCGTGCAGCGCGTCGACCGACGACGGCTGGAAGACCACGTGGGGCATCGCGAGCCGGCGCTGGAGCCAGCCGACCATGTCGACCCCACCGGTCGGCAGGTGGCCCCTCGGCACCTCCTGGAGGCTGATGACGTCGGGCGAGAGGTCCTCGAGGGTGGACGCGACCTCGTCGAGGTTGAGGCCACCGTCGAGGTCGAAGGCAAGACCCACGTTGTAGGTGACCACTCGCACCTCGGCGCCGGTGGCCACCGCCGCGCCCGGTTGCACCAACACCGGTACACCAGCGACCACCAACGCCGCCGGGATCACGAAGACCCCCAGCAGCGATGAGAGCTCGGTCCGGCCGGGACGATGGGGTCGCGGCACCAGATCGGTCCTGGCCAGCACGACCGCGACGAACATGGCCACCGCGGTGGCGACCAGGGCCACCGCCGGCGGCACCGCCAGACCGAGGATCCCACGGCCGTCGAGCAGGGCGACCGAGCCGAGGGCCGCCACGTAGCCGACACTGATCACCGCCATCGGAACGGGCACGTCGCCGGTACCGGCTCCCCGTACCCCCGCGGTGGTCAGCACCGAGCCGATGGCCGCCTGGGCCAGCAGCACCGCCGCGATCCAGCCGACACCGGGCACGAGACCGGCGAGGGGAAGCACCAGCACCGCGCCCGCCCCGACCGCTCCGAGCACCGGCCAGGGTGCCGACGGGTGACGGGCCGTCAACGCGGAGGCGACCAATCCGAGGCCGGCACCGGCCGCACCGACCAGCGACGCCCCCAACCAGCCGAGAGTGGTCACCTGGCCCAACCACCCGAGGTTGACGAGCATGAACCCCTCGAGGACCAGGACCGGGCCCACCAACATCAGCGACCACGCCGAACGAAGCGAGCGGCCCAAGACGAACATCGGTCGCCGGGCTCGTGACGCGACGAGCCAGAGGTACCAGCTGGCGAGACCCACCACGACCGCCAGCGCCCACCACGACTCGACCCACACCAGGTGACGGCTGGCAAGGCCGGTGTGCAACGCGGCGTCGAGCACGACGCCTGCGAGCACACCGCCGCCGAGGAGGGGCAGTCCCAAGGTGACCAGCACCGCGAGGACGCACAGCGCAGCCGCCAAGCCGATGCCGGCCAGTCCCACCGCCGCCGGGCCGTCGCTCATCTGCACACCCACCCGAGCGACGACGAGCAGCAGCGCCGCGGCGACGAACAGGGCCCTGGGGTCGCGCCGGCACGCGCCGATCAGCACCAACGGAGCGGCGAGGAAGGGGGTGACCTGCAGGAGCGCCAGCGCCTCGGGAGCGACCACGCCGCCGAGGTGCAACGGCAACAGTGCCGGGAACGCCCGGAGCAGTTCGACGGCGAACAGCACGGTGACCGCGACCAGGGCCGACATCGAGCCCGGCCGACCCACGGCCAACCCGTGGCCGACCACACCAGGTGCGAGCGCCGACGAGGGCGTCGTCGGCCCGGTGTCGGACAGGTCTACCCGGGTGGCCTGATCGGTCTCGGTCGGTGCAGCGGCCACGATCCGAACATAGCCCCCGGCGACGGTCACTCCTCGATGGTGATGGCGAACTCGGGACAGTTGTCGGCCGCGAGGCGCGCCGCCTCGTGCTGGTCCTCGGGAACCTCACCATCGACCTTGAGCACCGAGAAGCCCTCGTCGTCGCTGTCGAAGAGGGCGGGAGCGAGGGCGTAGCAGCGTCCGTGACCCTGGCAGGCGTCGGAGTCGAGCTTGATGATCATCAGGAGACCTCGGCGGTGGAGAGGATGCGGATGGGAAGCTCGCGGGGACCGCGCACCTGCCCCGCAGACCATCGAACCGCTTCGGGATCGTCGGTGGCAAGCTCGAAGTCGGGGATGCGGGTGAGCCACTCCTCGAGGGCGACACGTAGCTCCATGCGAGCCAGGTTCGAGCCGATGCACCGGTGGATGCCCACCCCGAAGGCGAGGTGGCGGTTCCGCTGGCGGTCGAGCACGACCTGATCGGCGTCGTCGAAGGCGTCGGGGTCGCGGTTGGCGGCCGGGAACGGCAACAGGACCCAGTCGCGGGCACCGACCGGGCATCCACCGATCTCGGTGCCTTCGGCGCCCTCGGCCACGATGCGGGCCATCGTGACCGGTGCGTAGAACCGCAGCAGCTCCTCGATCGCGAACACCATCACGTCGGGGTCCTCGACGAGGCGCTGCCGGTCTTCGGGGGTCTGGGCCAGATGCCACAGGCTGGCCCCGATCGCCGACCACGTGGTGTCGATGCCGGCGATGATCAACAGGCCGATCGTGCCGCGGATGTGATCGTCGGACAGCGGCTCGCCGTCCATCTCGCAGCCGAGGAGGTAGCTGATGAGGTCCGTCCCGTCGGTGGGGTTGGCCCGGCGATCGGCGATCGTCATGTTGAGGTAGTAGTCGAGGGTGTCCTCGTAGGTGAGCTCGCCGCTGGCGAACGAACCCGGCGCTTCGAGGATCCGGTGGATGAAGGTGCGGAACTTGTCGCCGTCCTCGCGGGGCACGCCGAGCATCTCGGCGATGACCCGGACCGGGATGTGCTGGGTGTACTGCACCGCAGCGTCGACCTCGGTCGCGCCGCTGGCGATGATCTCGTCGAGCAGCTCGCGGCAGGCACGCCGGGTGGCGGTCTCCCAGCGGTCGATCTCCTTGGGGGCGAACGCGGGCAGCAGCAGGCGCCGGGCGGTGGCGTGGAACGGCGGATCGGAGGTGATCGGGGGCGCGTACCCCATGGGGGCGAGTCCCTCGGGCCGGAACTCGCTGACGATGACCCCTTCGGAGCTGAAGTGGTCCGTGTCGCGCGCGATGGCGGTCACGTCCTCGTGACGCACCGGCAGCCAGGCACCGCCGAAGCGGTCGGTGTGGGCGACCGGGCACCGCTCGCGCAGCTCCTCCCACACCTGGGGTGCGTGCTGGGCGTACTCGGGACGGGTGTGGTCGAAATCGGTCGCCCAGTCCTGCACCGGTGGGCGCTGGCTCTCGGTCATCGCAACATCATCTCCCCTGGTGGCACCTCCCCTGGCGGCAAGGGTTGCCCTGCTCCGCACTATACGCCGTACGGACCCCGTCGCACGTCGCCGAGCTCGCCGGATCCTCTACAGAATCGGTCCCACCGGCCGATCGAGAACCATGACCGGACCTCGCTCTTCCCGGCGACCGGGAGATGGCGGGCGTCGGCCGCCACGGCACCGGATCGGGGTCTTCCTCGGCGGCGTGCTCGTCGGCGCGATGGCGTTCTCCGCGGTGGTCGACCTCGCGGGCGACACCGCGGACCGCTGGGGGGTGAGCGCCACCTGGCTCGGCGAGGACACCGAACGCCCGACTCCCCGACCCGCCGAACACCAGGACCCGCTCGGCACACCACTGCCGCCCCCGGAACGTTCCGGACCGTTCGAGTTCCTGGCCACCCAACCCGACAGCGACACCCCGGTGACCTATGACCCCTGCCGCCCCATCCCGGTGGTGGTGAACAACCTGCGGGCCCCCGCCGGCTCGGCCGATCTGCTGCGCAACAGCCTCGACCGCATGACCGAGATCACCGGGTTCCAGTTCGAGATCGAGGGCACCACGACCGAGGTCCCCGACCTGCCGAGACCCGCGTACCAACCCGAGCGCTACGGCGACCGGTGGGCACCGGTGCTGATCATCTGGGCCAGCGAGGACGACGTCCCCGACCTGGCGGGGTACGGCGGGCTCGGTGGCAGCACGGCCGCGCCCGCACCCGGCACCTCCACCCACGTGTACGTGAGCGGGGTCGTCGTGCTCAACGGTCCGTCGTTCCGCGACACGCTCACCGTCTCGAGGGGATGGTTCCTCGCCGAGGCGGTCATCCTGCACGAGCTCGGGCACCTCCTGGGCCTCGACCACGTCGACGATCCGCTCGAGCTCATGCACCACGACGCGCCCGAGCGCCACGACTTCGGTACCGGCGACCTCACCGGCCTCGCCGCCTTGTCGTCGGGACCGTGCGTGGACCGGCTCTGAGGCTCCCCTTCAGCCGGTATCCTCGGCTGGGTGCCTGCCGACCGACACTCATCGCCGCGCCGCCACAGCACCGCCTATGTGGTCGCCCCCGAGTCGGGCAGCGGACCGGGGGTCCTGGTCCTGCACGGCTGGTGGGGCATGAACCCGTTCGTGCGCCAGCTGTGTGACCGCCTCGCCGACGAGGGCTTCGCCGTGCTCGCGCCCGACCTGTTCGACGGCCGGACCGTCGAGGCACCCGACGAGGCCGAGGCGCTGCTCGCCGACATGGACGTCGACCGGGCCGTCGAGACGCTGATGGCCACCTCGTCCACCTTGCGCGACCTTCCCATCACCGAGGACCGCCCCATCGGCGTGGTCGGGATCTCCATGGGGGCATCGCTCGCTCTGTGGCTCGCCACAAGAGCACCCGAACAGGTCGCCGCGGCGGTCGCCTACTACGGCACCCAGGACATCGACTTCGAACCAGCCCAGGCGGCCATCCTCGGCCACTTCGCCGAACACGACGAGCTGGTGTCCGACGACGACGTCGTCGAGATGGAGGCCCACCTCCGCCTGCTCGGCAAGGACGTCGAGTTCCATCGCTACGCCGGAACCGGCCACTGGTTCATCGAGGAGGACCGACCCGCCGCCTACGATCCGAGCGCGGCCAGCATCGCATGGGAGCGCACCCTCGACTTCCTCCACCGCCATCTGGCCGCCTGAGCCGACGCGCCCGATACTGTCCAGGGCCATGTCCAGCACTCGAGCCACCCAGTGCGTCGTCACCCTCGATCTCGAAGGGGTCCTGGTCCCCGAGATCTGGATCGCGGTGGCCGAACGAACCGGGATCGACGGGCTGTCGCGCACGACCCGCGACGAGCCCGACTACGACGTGTTGATGCGCCATCGCCTCGATCTGCTCGAACACCACGATCTGGGCATCGACACCATCACCGAGGTGATCGCAGGGCTGAGCCCGTTGCCGGGGGCGGTCGAGTTCCTCGACTCCCTGCGCGAACGCACTCAGGTGATCCTCTTGTCCGACACCTTCGAGGAGTTCGCCCGACCCCTGATGCGTCAGCTCTCGTGGCCGACCCTGTTCTGTCACCGGCTCGAGGTGGACGGCGGCCGCATTCGTGGCTACCGCCTCCGCATGCCCGACCAGAAGCGGGCCGCGGTCGAGGCACTGCAGTCGCTCAACTACCGGGTCGTGTCCGCGGGCGACTCCTACAACGACACCTCCATGCTGCTCGCGGCCGATGCCGGCTTCTTGATCCACGCCCCCGACGCGGTGCGGGCCGAGTTCGCCCAGCTCCCCAGC
>JBKGZW010000170.1:0-5780 GCA_046543225.1 Acidimicrobiales bacterium | reverse complement strand
GCGGCGCTCGACGGGCGATGGGGCCCACCGGCTCGAGCGTCGAACACGTCGGGCACGACCGGTGGCGCCGGCCATGGCAGCTCGTCGGCCTGCTGGAGGATCGCCAACTCGAGCTGGCGGAGGGGCGCCGACGGCTCCACCCCCAGCTCGCCGACCAGTTGGTCGCGCAGATCCCGGTAGGCGGCGAGCGCGTCCGCCTGGCGCCCACTCCGGTAGAGCGCCACCATCAGCAGCCCACGCAGGTGCTCGCGCAGCGGGTTGCGCGCCACCGGCACCTCGAGCTCGGCGACCACCTCGCCGTGACGGGCCAACCGCAGCATGGCATCGGCGCGCAGCTCCAGGGCCGTCAGGCGCAGCTCCTGTAGCCGGGCGGCCTCCGCATCGGCCTGCTCGTGGTCGAGCTCCGCGAAGGGTCGTCCCCGCCACAGCGCCAGCGCTGCTCCGAGCAGATCGACCGTCGCCTGCGGGGTCGCGGCGTCGCGGGCCTCCTCGACGAGCCGTTCGAACCGGTGAGCATCGACCTGGTCGGGATCCACGGCCAGTACGTACCCCGAGGGCCGGGTCACGAGCACCTCGCGAGCCGACTCGCCGCTCCACTCCCCGAGCAGGCTCCGCAGGCGCGAGACGTGGGTCTGGATCGTGCTGGTCGGGTCCACCGGCTGGTCGTCGCCCCACACGATCTCCGCCAGGCGATCGGTCGGCACCGCCGAGCCCGACTCGACCAGCAGTGCGACCAGGAGGCTCCGCTGCTTCGGGCTGTCGAGGTCGACCTCGTGACCGTCGACGACGATGCTCAGGGGCCCGAGGATCCCGAAGTGCACTCCGATCTCGCTGGGGCGTGGCGGCGTGTCCATGCCCTGCCGACGCTACCCGCAGGCCCTGTGCCGGTGTCCCACCCGGCCGGTACACTGATCGGTGCCGGTTCGCCGGCAGCCCGGTCCTTCCGGGTGCCCGGTCCTTCCGGGTGCCCGGTCCTTCCGGGTGCTACTTGACACCCGCCGCCCAGCAGTGCTGGGCAGATGGGCCCGATACGGGGCTGATCGGTTTCGACGTGAAGCTCGGGACTCGGACGTGCGACCGGAGTTGCTCAGACTCCTTAAACGGGGCAACCAAAAAACTGCCGAAGACGAGCAGTACGCACTCGTTGCCTGATCTGATCAGGTAGCGAAGGCGTCATAGCGACCAGAGATGGCACGCGGGGCCTGTCCATCGCAGCCTGGCAACAGAAGCGATGGAGGACAGCAGGGAGAGACCGCTGACGGCGTGAAAGAACGCTGACTTCGGGGAAAGACCCGGCGGCAGGGCCCTCGTGGCCCACCTGACCCGGCAGGGTGGCAGCCGAAAAGCCACATCTCGGGAACGGTCGTAGCGCGGTCGGGAACCACTTGACGGACGAGGGTTCGATTCCCTCCAGCTCCACCAAGGGGTCTTGGCGAAGTTCCAGGGCCCCTTCTGGCGAAGTTCGAGCCGCTCTCTGGGGCGGCTCGAATCGCGTTCAGCCGCCCACAAGCTTCGCACGGCAAGCACATGGCACGAACGCACCGGCAACGCAGACCCCAACCACCCCTTCTACCAACGCGACGACCCCGAGATCGTCGACGTGCACACGGCCCTCGACGGGCGTCCCCTTCTGGGAGATCTGCGTGCCCAGACCGGCACCAATGGGCCGTTCTCGCGAGGCGTCGATCGGACCTTCGGCCCTACCGGGTGTGCGCCTGACCGCCGATCATGGTTGTAGGCCGGATTCGGAGGAGGCAGGAGGCAGGAGGCAGGAGGACGATGCCGACCATGGCCCGCCACCGCACATTGACCGCCCTGCGACAGATCGTCGTCGGCGGTCTGCACGCGCTGCTCGCTGTGCTCACCTCGCCGCTGTCGCGCCGTTGGTACAACCGGTGGGGCGCCACCCACGAGGAACTCGGTCGACCCATGCCTGGCGACGAGCTCGTCAAGGACCCCAAGCTCGGCTACACCCGCGCCATCACCATCGATGCCCCACCTGAGCACGTGTGGCCCTGGCTCGCCCAGATCGGCCAGGGCCGGGGCGGCTTCTACAGCTTCGATGGGCTCGAGAACCTCATCGGCTGCGACATCCACAGCACCCAACAGATCCTCCCCGACCAGCAGAACCTGGCTGTCGGTGACATCGTGCGCTCTGGCCAGGACCACCACATCTGCTGGACCGTCATGGACCTCGACCCGCCCCACGACCTTGTCCTGCAGGGCGCCGGGACTCCCGGGGACGTCGAGGTACCCGACGTGGTAGACGCTGTGCCCGACAAGGGCTATGCCGCCTCGACCTGGCAGTGGGTCCTCGACCCCGTGGACGGCGGCAGGCGAACTCGTCTGGTCGTGCGGCAGCGCTGCACCTACAGCCCCCGGCAGGTTCTGTTGTGGCGCATCGTCGAACCCCTCAACTTCGTCATGGAACGCGAGATGTTGCGCGGCCTCAAAGCCCGCGCCGAAGCGCCCACCCACGCGACACCGCCGTGAGCTCCGTCGCCTGGTTCCAGATCCTCGTCGGTGTCGGATCGCAGGTTCGGACTACGTAGGGCGATCCGGACCCGACCGGCGTGGTCCACCTCAACCGGCTACCGGCGCGTCGTCGTGGTCGTGCGCTCTGGCTCCACGGTCGTCGTCGTGCGCTGCGGCGGATAGGTCGTCGTGGTCCGTCGCGGTTCGCTCGTCGTCGTCGTGCGCTGTGCCTCGGTGGTCGTGGTCCGCCGTGGTTCGCTCGTCGTCGTCGTGCGCTGCGGCAGAGAGGTCGTCGTGGTCGACCGCCCAGAGTTCTCGGCGACCGTCGTTGATGGAAACGGCTCCTCGATCGTGGACCGGTTCGGATCGACACGACCGCCTGGCCCCTCGACAGGCTCGACACTGCGGCCGAGCACCGTCTCACCGAGCAGCGCATCGACTCCGCCGAGCACGTCTCGGTGCCGGGCGCTCACCTCTGACCACCCTGATGCCGTTCGGAGGACCGACTCCAGTTCGGCGCCCTGGCCACCGTCTTGGTCGCGCGCCCAGCCGTCGAGCACGGACGCCACCTCCGACTGGATCCAGGCCAGATGGAGGATCTCCAGGTTCGAGAAGCGGTCGTGGCTGTCTCTCACCTCCGCCGCCACGCCGGCTGGTGCCTTCCACACCTGGCTGGCGGCGCCATCCTCGGGGAGGAGGGTGAGCGAGCTGTTGCCGAGGCGCTCCACGAGATCGCGAGCGTCCTCGGAGACGAGCATCACCTCGGCGACTCTGGAGATGTGCCCCTCGATGATGCCGGACAGCTCGTCGAGCACACCGAGGCGTTGGCCCTCGGCGGTCAACGTCTGTCGCAGCTCGGCCAACGCGTTGGTCTGGTCCATGAATCCACGCAGCTCAACGATCACCTCGTCACCGATGTCGGGGGTGAACACCTCCAACCCATCCCCTCCCGCGGACGCACCGGCACCGCCGCCGTAGGGTGCACATGGCATCGCCCATCCGGACACGACCGGGTGGATCTCGTCGCCGCCGAGCATGGTGATGATCGCCACTCCCCGCAGGGCTGCGGCCGTGTCGTCGATCTGGCCGAGCGCGGGTGACCAGTGGGACGGCTCCTCGGTCTGCTGTGGCCCCTGGGCCGTCACCGGTGCGGCGGGGGTGACCGCGGCCAGCGCCGCCATCGTCACCAGTGCCCAGCCAAGGCGTCGGGGGCGGGTGAACCTGTTTCTCACCATGTTCGTCACTGCTCCTCGACCTCAAGGTGGGCCACGCAACGAAGCGTGGACTCGACCAGATGGTCATCGGCGTCGGACAAGAAGAGCCGGCCCAGCATCTGCTCATCGAGGCTGGAATCGATGCAGTCCACGAAGGTCTCGACAGCCTGCTGGTCCGCAGCACCGACATCAGCCGGGACGGGCGTGTCGCCGATCCATCCCACCTCCGGCCGAAGTCGAGCGACGACGAGCTCGCCAACGCTGATGTCGCACTCGACCAACCCGGCACCCAGCGTCCCAGCCGTCTCGTCGGTCGGGTCGAGGGCGAGCTCATCGACGGTGGAGCTGTTCTCGATGTCGGCGACCGAGATGCCCAGTTCCTCGAGGTTGCCCGGGCCCCCGACGGCGTCGACGATGGCGCGTCCCGCGCAGACGCGCTGTTCGGCGTCGAACGACGAGAGCGCCGACCCGGCGAGCTTGTCGGCCAGGGTGGCCGCGTACTCGTCGTCCTCCTGGCGGTCGCGATGAGTCTCAGCTTCGACAGCGGGCTCCTCGCGGGTGGCCTCGCCATCGCCGGCCTCGCTGGTGCACGCACCGAGCAGGCTCACGGCGATCATCGAGGCGAGGGGCCAGCGCAACCGTCGACCGCCTGCAGGCGCTCGAGCGCTCATGGGCCATCACCGACTCGATCGCGGACCTCGGCCAGTCGCTCTGGCAGCTCCCGATACACCTCCGGAAGGAACTTGTGGGCGGTGGGAAGCTCGAAGGGCAGGGACAGCTCACGTCGATGGATCGTGAGCGTGCTGCCCTGGCGAGGGACCACGATCTCGACCTCTCCGACCGGCCAGGCAGCGCCTGCTCCGACCACCCTTCGGCTCAGACGCGATCGACGCAACACCAGCAGGCGGGAGGTCGTCAACGCGAGCGCGCTCCAGATCATCCGTCGGGCGGCCTCGGGATCGACGCCCATGGCCACCGCGGCGGAGCGCCATCGTTGGACCCCTTCGTCGTCGGAGTGGCCAACGCTCGGCGGTAGATCGAGGGTCGCCCCCACGGCGCCGCTCGCCGCGCCGCTCATGGCGGCACCGTTGGTTCCCGGCATCTGGACATGCACACCCGCGACCACCTCTTCCCCCGGAAGGAGGTGGTCGCGAGCAGCGCGGGTGATCGCGGGCGTGGGATCGCGTCGTCGTCTCATGAGCTGTGCCCGCCGCTCAGGCTTCCTGGCACCTGTCGCCGGCCGCCCCCTTGGCCAGGACCTCGAAATCTGCACCGTCGTCGATGTAGCGAATGATCTGGACAGGAACCGTTCCGGGCGGCCCCTCGAGCTCGCCGAGCATGTCCGCGTACTGGTCGCACTTCTCGACCGCCGTGAAGATGTCGCCATTGAGGAACCCGGTGACATGGCCGTCGTGGCTGCTGTAGGACATTCCACCGACACCGACCTCCTGATGCTCGTTCAGCAGCTCGGTGCCGTACCGGTCCAGCTCTTGCTGCACCAAGGCCTGATCGTCGTCGTCGAGGATGGTCGGCCTCCCGGCGCCATCGTCGTCGCCACAAGCGGCGAGAAGCAGCATCAACGCCGCGACCGCGGCAACGCTTCGGACCATGGGCATCGTCGTACGGGCATCGCGCCGGAGCAGCGACCGATCAACATGGGGGGCGGTCATCGAGTGTCCTCCATCGGGGAGTGGCGATCAACGGTTCGGGGTGCCTCGGGACACCGCCGGCGTGGCGGCACCGGCGCGGCAGCCGAGGCGGTCATGTCGACATGATCCGGACCGGCGCCACCGCTGACAATCCCAAGAATGGGGGGGTGTCCCCAGAGCGGAGCTGCTGGCCAGCAGAACGCTCAGAGCCACTTGCCGGGGTTGAGGATGCCCTGGGGGTCGAGCGCGGCCTTCACCCGGCGGTTCAGGTCGAGGGCCTCGGGTCCGAGCTGGCCCGCCAGGTGGCGGACCTTCAGCGACCCGACCCCGTGCTCGCCGGTGATCGTGCCGCCCAGCGCGAGGGCGGCATCCATGACCTCCCCGAAGGCGACCTCGGCTCGTTGCACGGCATCGAGATCGTTGGGGTCGAAGGTGACCAGTG
>JBKGZW010000169.1:0-5786 GCA_046543225.1 Acidimicrobiales bacterium | reverse complement strand
TCGGGGCCATGCTCACCCTCCCAGCCTACGGTCGGGGTCGCGGCCTCGGGAACCGGATGGCCACCCGCGTCGTCCCAGAACCAGCTCGTTCTCGACGACCACTGGAGAGCCAGATGTCGAACCCCCGCCTGCCCGTCCTCGTCGCGATCGTGGCTGCCGCAGGCCTGCTGGCCGCCGCCTGCGGCGACGATGGCGCCACGCCGGTGTCCACCGGCTCGGCCGATCCCGATGTCGCCATCCTCGAGGTCGGCCACGAGGGCGGGTTCACCACCCCCGAGGTGCTCTACACCCAGATGCCCGAACTCGTGGTCTACGCCGACGGCCGGGTCGTCACCTCCGGGGCCCAGGCCATGGTCCACCCCGCTCCGGCGTTGCCACCGCTGTTCGAGTCACAACTGACCGACGACGGTCTGGCGACGCTGCAGTCGGTCATCGCCGATGCCGGACTCGACACCCACGGGGTCGACTACGGCCAGCCTCCGGTGGCCGATGCCGGCCAGACCGTGGTGCAGGTGCGGGTCGACGGCGAGAGCTACGAGCATCGGGCCGAGGCCCTGGGCATCGCCGGCCCACCGGATGGTCTCGGCGACCCTGGCCAGGGATCGGGCGAAGGACCGGGCGAGTCGGGTCTGACCGCCGAGCAGCGTGAGGCCCGCGCCGGCCTCCAGACCTTCGTCGACGAGGTCACCGACCTGGGAGCGCTGGTCGGTCCCGAGGAGCTGGGCGAGGAGACCCCGGTCGACATCGAGCGATTCCGGCTGTGGGTCCGACCCGCCGACGAGCTCGGTCAGCTGCTCGATCCCCCCGAAGGCGAGCCTGCTCCCGACGAGGTCGAGTGGACCGTCGACGGTGTGGATCTGGAGGCCTCGGAGTGCCTGGCGGTCGAGGGCGATGCCGCCTCGCGACTCGCCGAGCTGCTCGCGGATGCCGACCAGCTGGCCCGCTTCGTGGACGGTGACCAGGAGTTCTCGGTGGTGGCTCGGCCGGTGCTGGCCCACGAGGACACCTGCCCGTCGACCTGAACCTCACCCGAGGGTCTCAGGTGCGGGGCGCGAGACCCCGCAGCCCGTTCCAGGCCAGCTCGGCGAGGTCGGCCGCGGCCTCCTCGGCGCTGGGGTCACAGCCGTCCTGGACCCACTGGCGGGCCGCCTGGTCGCACATGCCGACGATCGCCGCGCCGAGGAAGCGCCGATGGGCACCGTCGATGCCGGGAACGTCGATCATCTGGCTCACGTTCTCGGCGATGCTGGTCTTGAAGTCGGCGAGCTCCTGGGCGAACCCGGACTGGGTCCAGACGTTGCCCGAGAACAGCAGGTCGTGCGAACCGGGCTCGGCCTCGATGAACCGGAAGAACGCCACGAATCCCCGCTCGACCTGTTCACGGGGCGTCGAGGCGTCGGCGATGGCCTCCGACAGCGTCGTGCGCAGCCGTTCGATGCCGTCGCCGAGCACCTGCTGGACCAGGGCCCGCTTGGACGGGAAGTGCCGGTAGAGGACCGGTTTGGTCACCCCGGCCGCGGCCGCGATGTCGTCCATGGAGGCACTGGAGGTGGCGGGGTCGGACAGCATCTTGGCCGCCACCCCGAGGAGCTGCTCGCGCCGGTCTGCCGCCCGCATACGACGTCCGGGCGCCGCCATCTGTGTCTGCGTCACGGGCGGAGCTTAGCAGCGGACTAGTGACACGAACCGGTCGTGGTGTCAACGAGGTGGTCGGTGGACCCCCCTCGTCGGCGGCTCAGTGGACGATCACGGAGCGAGCGACCTCGCCCGAACCCATGGCCTCGAACGCCTCGTTCACCTCGTCGACCGAGATCTCGCGGGAGATGAGCTCGTCGAGCTTGAGCTCGCCCTTCTGGTACCACTCGATCATCTTGGGGACGTCGCGGTCGACGTTGGCCGAGCCGTACCAGCAGCCCTTGATGGTCTTGGCGGTGTAGAGGAAGGTGAACGCCGCGTTGAGGTTCATCATCACGTCGAGGCGGGGCACCCCCACGAGCACGACCTCGCCACCGGTGCGGGCCATGTTGATGGCCTGGTCGATGGTGGGACCGAGACCGATGACCTCGAAGGAGACGTCGGCGCCGCGCCCACCGGTCAGTTCCTGGACCTTGGCGACGGGGTCACCGTCGCTCGCGTTGACCACATCGGTGGCCCCGAACTCTCGGGCCAGCTCGAGCTTGGAGTCGAACATGTCGACGGCGATGATCGTTCCCGCGCCGGCGATGCGGGCGCCCTGGATGACGTTGAGGCCGACGCCGCCGCAGCCGATGACGGCCACCGCGTCTCCTTCGCGGATGTCTGCGGTGTTGATCGCCGCGCCCACGCCGGTGAGCACACCGCAGCCGATGAGGGCGGCGGCGTTGAGCGAGACGTCGTTGGGGATCTTGACCGTGGAGATGGAGGGCACGATGGCTTCGCTGGCGAAGGTGCCGCAGTAGGCCATCTGGCCGAGCTCGCCGTCGGGGGTGGAGAAGCGTTTGGTGCCGTCGAGCAGCCCGGCGAGGCTGACCGCGGCGTTCTTCTCGCACAAGAAGCCCTGGTCGCGCTGGCAGAAGTAGCACTCGCCGCACTGGGGGACCCACGACAGCACGACGTGGTCGCCGACCTCGCGATCGGCCACGCCGGGCCCGACCTCGGTGACGATGCCGGCACCCTCGTGGCCGAGCACCAGCGGAGTCGCCAGCGGGATCGTGCCGTTCTGGACCGACAGATCCGAGTGGCAGACGCCGGAGGCGACCATCTTGACCCTGACCTCCCCGTCCTGGGGAGCGGCGACGGTGACGTCATCGCGGATCTGCAGCGGTGTGTCGACCTCGTTGAGCACTGCGGCCTTGGCCGAGCCGGTGGGTGCGGCGCTGTCGGTCATGGTGAGGGGTCCCCCGTTTCGAGTGGATCGTGTGTGTGTGAGTGGATCGTGTGTGTGAGTGGATCGTGTGACTGTGGACACGACTGTACAACGTACGGGCAGTGCTACTCCCGGCCGGGCGGCAGCCGGCCCTGTTCGCGGTCCTCGCGGTCGGCCGCCTTCACCGCGTAGCCGAAGACGATCGCGGGGGCGAGGATGGCCGAGCCCACCAGCAGCGCGGCCACGATCAGCGTGGTGAGGGTGTCGGTGTAGCCCTGCACCCACCCCCAGACGAATCCCACGATGGCCAGTCCGAACAGGCCGTAGCCGGTGCGCTGGCCGAGATCGACCAGGCGAGCCACCTTCGCCCGCCGGACCAGGACCGGATCGTCGTCGCCGGTCACGGGAGCCAGCCCGCGCCCGACAGCAGCTCCGCGAGCCGCTGGGTCATCACGTCGATCGACAGGTGGGTCCTGACCACCTCGCGATTGTGGTCGAGCAGCGCAGGGTCGGGCGAGGCGAGGAAGGACCGAAGGGGTTCGGGGTCGTCGCACGCGAACCACCGGAACCCGAGGTCTGACAGCTCGGCGGCCACCGGGTAGTCGCCGACCGCCGCTGGTAGGCGGTGGGCCGCCGCTTCGACCGGTGGGTTGCCGAAGCCCTCCCAGGTGGAGGGGAACACCACCGCATCGGCGGCGGCGTAGAAGTCGGGCGCGTCGACCGCCTGCTCGCGGATCACCCGGCAGCGGGCACCGGCGAGCACCCGCTCGAGCTCCTGGGCGTAGCCCTCCTCGGGCGGACCGACCAACCAGTAGGCGGCGCCGAGCTGTTCGCACAGGCCGACGGCCACGGGGATCTGCTTGCGGGCGATGGCTCGTACGGGGTGCACCACCAGCAGTTCGTCATCGCCAACACCGAGGCGCTGCCGCGTCCCGAGGCGGTCGCCGGGGGCTGGATCGGGGTCGAAGCCGTTGTAGATGGTGGTCGCCTCGATGCCCCGTTCGCCCATCTGGCGTCGGGTCAGTTCGTTGATCGTCACGTGTCGCCAGGCCGGGTCGGTCGCCGGGAGCTCGTCGATGCCGGTGAATCGGTCCCGTTGCCAGGGCGGATCGTGGTGGTGCACCACCGCAGGGCGGCCACGGAGCACCGACGTCAGGGCGCGCGACGCCGGCAGGTTCAGGGGGATGGTCAGGAGGTTCTCGACCACGACCAGGTCGGCATCGGCGAGCGCGGCGTCGAGCTCGCTGGTGGTCGGCGGTTCCGTGGCGTCGATCGCCAGGCCGGCGACGGTGAGATCGACCGGCCCCTCGCCGGCCACGGTGTAGGGCTCGAACCCGAGGCTGGTGAGCGCCCGCTGCCAGGTCCCGGCCACGATCGACACACCGTCGGTCAGTCCGAGGCGGAACGAGACGATGGCACAGGTCGACACGCCGGCACCGTACCGGTCTCGGTGGGCCTAGCCCCGTCGACACGCTGCTCGGTCGGGGCCGGCGGGTCGGTGAGGTCGATGGTGAGGGGCCCGTCCTCGAGGATCTGGCGAACGGGGATCCCGGCACGGGCCGGTTGCGCCATGGCGTGGGCCACCAGTGCGATCAGCCCGGCGGCGACGATGAGGTCGCCGAAGGACACGACCATCTCGACCACCGGCACCGGCACGGCGCTGCCCAACAGCATCCAGATCGTGTCCGGTCCGGCCAGGTGCTGGGTGGGGGTCAGCACCTGTTGCTGGGCCAGCTCGGAGCCCAGGCCGACCGCGTGCAGCGCTCGCGGATCGACCGGCGTCCCGCCGTGGAGCAGCACCGGCACGGCGTTGGCGCCGATGCCCACCGCGACGACCCCTGTCCCGGGCAGGTGCAGGTTGGCCAGCGCGACCGCCACGAGGACGATGAGGGCGATGGCGAGCACGGCACCGGCCTCGGCCAGCAGCCCGAGCCGGGTCACGCCCAGGACCACGAACGCCCCGGCGGCGACGGGCGCGAGCCGTCCGCGGGTGCGGATCAGGGTGCGCGGCGTCCCCCCGTTGATCGCACCGAGCACGAACCCGACCGTGACCGCAGCGGCACCGAGGACCATCGACCCGCGACGCTAGAGGTAGACCTGGCCGGACTCGCGGATGGTCACAAGGTCACAAGGTGGCAAGGTCACGGGCCGCAGGGTCACCGGCCGCTGCCGGCCATGGAGCCGACCAGCGGCGTGAGCCCGAGGTCGAACAGCGCGCACGAGGCCAGGGCCTCGCCGTGGTCCCACCGCGAGGCGCTGGGGGTCAGGACGAGGTAGTCGAGGCCCGACTCCTCCCACTCGATCTCCACGAAGCGCTCGAACGCCTCGGCACAGGCCAGGCGAGCCCGCTCCTCGACGGCCGCTTCGCCTGGCCAGGGCTCGCCCGTCTCGGCGGGGAGCGAAACCTCCGCGTACAGCTCGTAGCGGTGGGGCACGTCGCAGGGCACGATCCCCACCTGCTCGCCCCGCTCGAAGGCCTGCAGCGGCGGATCGTCGAGATCCTCGAAGCAGGTACCGACCTCGAGCTGGGCGGGCTCGGCCGGTCGGGGTTCGACGGCTTCCGCCGGGGGGTCCTCCACGGCCCGCTCGCCGGCGTCGCCGAACACCACCGCGTCGCTCGGCGCGTACTCGCCGGCCCGCAGGTCGTCGCCCACGTAGTCGCCGCACGCCCCCGACACCAGGACGGCCAAGGCGACCATCGCCCACCGGGGCCGGGCAGCCGCGATCCTCACGAGGAACCGGCCACGGTGCCGACGAGTGGTTCGGAGTCCATCGACACGGCCGCGCACACCAGCACCCGGTCGCCACGGGTCCAGGCGGCTGCGTTCGGGCGGATGTGCACGATCTCGAGGTCGCTGTCGACGTAGGTGACGCCCACGTACCCACCGAAGGCGTCCAGGCACTTCCGGTCGGCGGCGGCCAGCACGTGCTCGTCGCCCGG
>JBKGZW010000168.1:0-5796 GCA_046543225.1 Acidimicrobiales bacterium | reverse complement strand
GCGGCGATGTCGAAACGGGAGTCCTTGGTGGCTTCCCACACCGTGATGGCCAGGGTGTCTCCGCCGAGTGGGCGGAGCAGCGCCGTGGCCGGAAGCTCCTTCATGACCTCGACCAGGACCAGCAGCGCGGCGGTGAAGATGCCCGGTCGCAGCAGCGGTAGGTGGACCTCGGCCAACACTCGCGCCCGGTCAGCGCCGAGGGCGCGGGCGGCGTCGTCGAGGCTGGGGCTGATCCGGTCCATGCGGGCATCCATGGCAAAGGACGCCAGCGCGTGGAACCGCACGACGTAGGCGATGACCAGGCCGAGGATCGTGCCGGTGAACAACAGGTCGATGTCGAGCCCGAGCACGGCATCGGCGGCGCTGATGAGGCGACGGTCGATCCAGACCAGTGGGACATAGACCGCCACGGCCACCACCGTGCCGGGTACGGCGTAGCCGACGGTGGCCAGGCGCGCGGCGATCGTGCCGATCCGCGACGGCTGGCTCCGCTTGCCGTAGGCGACGATGGTTGAGGTGACCACCGCCACCATCGCGGCGAGGACGCCCAACAGAAGCGTGTTGCGGGCGGCAGCTGCCAGATCGGCACCGATCTGATCCTTGACGATCGTCTCGGCCGACCACGTCACCAGCTGCAGCACTGGGATCACGAAGACCACCGCGAGCAGCGCCGTGCCGGGAAGGGGAGCGAGCCAGCGTCGCCGGCCGACGATGGGTCTCGGTTCGACGGCGTCACCAGCGCCCAACGCCTGGTGGTAGCGGGCTCTCCCGCGCAAGAGCCGCTCGACGGTGACCATGGCGAGGGCCAGGCCGACCAGGACCGTGGCCAGCTGCAGGGCCGCGCTCTGGTCGAAGGCGCCGTACCACACCCGGTAGATGGCACTGGTGAGGGCCTGCACGCCCAGCAGGTCGACCGCCCCGAAGTCGGCGAGCGCCTCCATCACCGCCAGGGCCGCGCCGGCGGCGAGCGCGGGTCGGGCGAGAGGGAGCGCGATCCGGCGTACCGCCTGTCCATAGGTCAACCCGAGTGAGCGCGCCGCCTCGAGCGCCTGACGCGACTGTCCGATGAAGGCGCTGCGCCCCAGGACGTACACGTAGGGGTAGAGCACCCCGGTGAGCACCACGACCGCCCCGATCGGGCTGCGGATGCCCGGGATTCGCAGGCTGTCGCCGAGCAGGTTGGTCTGCAGCGGCGTGGCCAGGCCGTACTGGCCGAGGACGACGAACACGAGGACGTACCCGGGCATGGCCATCGGCAGCACGAGCGCCCAGTCCAGCCAGCGCCGACCGGGGAAGTCGTAGAAGGAGATCAGCACCGCGAGACCGCCCCCGACCACGAGCGTGCCCGCCCCGACCCCGATGCCGAGCAGCACGCTGGTGCGGAGTGCGTCAGGGAGCAGGGACCGGGCGATCTGGTCGAAGGCCTCTCCTTCACCCACGAAGCTGGCCGGGAGCACGAGGAGGGGGCCGGCGACGACGGCAGCGACGAGCACCCCGAGCACGGCCCAACCGGCGAACCGGCGTCGCCGGGGCGGTGGGCCTGGTCGTGCGGCGGAGCTCACCGGCGTGTGCGGGTCCACGTCAGCGTGCCGCTTCGATCAGTTCCACCCGATCTCGAGCATCAGCGCGACGGCCTCGTCCAGAAGCGGACCGGCAGCTTCGACGTCGATCGGGTCGGTCTCGACGTCGGCCCAGTGGCCGATGTGGTCGGCCGGAGGAACGTCGGGGTTGGCCGCGAACTCGCTTCGATCGATGATCTGTGCTTGAGCCGACGGTGCTGTGAGGAACTCGATGAGCATGATCGCCTCCTCGGTGGCGTCGGACGCGGCGACCACTCCCACCCCAGAGACGTTGGTGTGGGCTCCGGCACCATCCTGGTCGGGCCAGGCCGGCGCGACGGGGAAGTCGGGGTTGTCGTTCAAGGCCCGGCCCAGATAGTAGTGGTTCGTCAGGCCGAGGTCGCAGTCGCCGGCAGCCATGACCGCGAGCAGCTCGCCGTCGGAGTTGAGGATCTTGGGGTCGTTGGCCATCCAGGAGCGCAGAAGCTCCTCGGTCTCGTCCATGCCCCGCTTGGCGATCATGTCGGCCACGAGCGATTGGTTGTACTCGCTGGTGGAGGTGCGCAGGCACGTTCGCCCCGCGAAGTCGGGATCCCCGAGGTCCTCGTAGCTGGTGACCGTCCCCTCCGGCACCCGCTCGGTCGACACCACCGGGATGCGGAGTCGTGTGGTCAGCGACCACCAGTACCCCTCAGGGTCTCGCAACGACTCCGGCACCTGTGACGCGAGCGTGTCCGACAGCACCGGCTGGAGGAGACCGGCGTGTTCGGCCCGCCACAGGTTGGCGAGGTCGGTGGTGACCAACACGTCAGCGGGCGTGTCCTCGCCCTCACGACGGAGACGCTCGAACAGCTCCGGGGCCGTGCCACCGCGCAGCTCGACCTCGATCCCTGTGGACGCTTCGAAGTCACGGAACACCTGCTCGGTGCCATAGTGGGAGCGGCCGTTGTAGATCACGAGCGCACGATCGTCGCCTTTGGTGGTGGCCAGCGCACCGGCCGCGATGACGACGATGACGACCAGGGCGATGACCGGGATGGGCCAACGCCTGCGGATGAGGGTGGAGAGCATGGGTCCTCGAGTGAACCGACGTTGTGATTGCTCGTCCTAGCATATTGGGATAGGTCACCCAAACTTCAGGGGATGTGAGCACTGAAGCCGAAAATCGTCACTCTGCTACCGTGCCGCTCGTGAACGCGGCCCCCGCCATCCGCGCCGTCGGCATCGACAAGTGGTTCGGCAGGACCGGTGCCGTCGTCGGCGCTGACGTCACCGTTCCCCTCGGCTCGCTCGTGGCGCTCCTCGGGCCGAGTGGTTCGGGAAAGAGCACGTTGCTGCGCATCATCGCCGGCTTCGAGGTACCAGACGCCGGCACGGTCGAGATCGACGGCCGCCGGGTCGCCGGTGGCGGCGTCTGGGTCGAACCAGAGCAGCGACGAGTGGGCATGGTGTTCCAGGACGGAGCCCTCTTCCCCCACCTCACCGTGGAGCGCAACGTCGCCTTCGGCGAACCCGCCCCGGGGCGGGTGAGCGAATGCCTCGAGCTGGTCGGACTCGCCCACCGCGCCGGGTCCTACCCCCATGAGCTCTCCGGCGGCGAGCGGCAGCGGATCGCCCTCGCTCGCGCGCTGGCACCCGATCCGGCCGTCGTGCTTCTCGACGAGCCCTTCGCCGCGCTCGATGCGGGCCTGCGCAGCGCGCTCCGCGAGGACGTGGCCGGCATCCTTCGACGGGCGGGCGCAAGCGCCCTGCTCGTCACCCACGACCAACAGGAGGCCCTCTCCCTGGCCGACGAGGTCGTGCTCATGGATGCTGGGCGGGTGGCACAGACCGGCACACCCGAAGAGGTCTACGCCCGTCCGGCCAGCCGGTGGGTGGCCGGGTTCCTCGGCGCCGCCGAGGTGCTGCCGGGCACCGCTGCCGACGGCTATGTCGAGACCGAGCTCGGTCGACTCCCTTCGGACGATCCCGGTGCCCGGGGACCCGTGGAGATCATGATCCGTCCCGAGGTGCTCAGCCTGGCGCCCACCACCGACACCGACGACTCCGACACCTCGGTCGTCGGCGAGGTGCTGGACCGGTCGTTCTTCGGACATGACCAGCTCGTCCTCCTTCGGCTCCCCTCCGGTCGGAGAGTGCGCAGCCGCGTGCACGGGGTGACTCGCTGGCGGCGGGGCGACACGGTGCGCATCCGGGTCGATGGTCCCGTGCACGTGTTGGCTCGGCTGGATCCGGTGTGACCGACACCGCCACGCGCCCGGCGCTGTTGGCCGGGAGGCGCGGAGTGCTCCTCGTCGGTGCCTGCACCGGTCTGGCAGCGCTGTCGCTGTTGCTCCCCGCCGCGCTGAGCTTCGACCCGTGGGCGTGGTTGGTCTGGGGCCGGGAGGTCGGCCACCTCGATCTCGACACCACGGGCGGTCCGTCCTGGAAGCCGCTCCCAGTCCTGGTGACCGCCGTGCTCGCTCCGCTCGGAGCAGCCGCAGCGCCTCTCTGGATGCTCGTCACTCGCGCCGGTGCCCTCCTCGGCCTGGTGGCCACGTACCGGTTGGCTGCCCGCTTCGCCGGCCCGCCGGCTGGTGCCATCGCTGCGGTGTTGCTCCTGCTCACCCCCGACGGTGATCCCCGCTTCCTGCGTCTGGTCGGCGAAGGCCACGTCGCGCCGCTCACGATCGCGCTGGCGTTGTTCGCCGTCGAGGCCCACCTGGCCCATCGTCCTCGCATGGCGCTCAGCCTCGGGTGGGGGGTGGCGCTCCTGCGACCGGAAGCGTGGGCGTTCCTCGGCGTCTATGCCCTCTGGCTCTGGTGGCGGGACCGGTCAGCTCGGGTCTTCGTGGCCGCGATGCTGGCCAGCGTGGCGTTGCTGTGGTTCGGGGGTGATTGGTGGGGATCGGGCGATCCCTGGCACGGCGCCGATGCGGCTCGGGTGTCCGCCTCGGAGTCGCTGGGCTCGCGCGCGACCAACGCGCTCACCACGGGCGGTGCCATGGTGGTGGTGCCAGCATGGGTGATCGCCGCCATCGGGCTGCAGACCGCTCGCCGTCGCGGGGAGCGGGCTCTGCTCACGGTCGCCGGTGGTGCCCTGGCTTGGTCCGTGCTCGTCGCGGCGATGGCGGTGATGCTCGGATACGCCGCGCTCAGCCGGTTCTATCTCCCCGCGGCCGCCGTGGTGTGCGTGTTGGCCGGCATCGGCGTCGTGCGCTCCTTCCCCCCGCCTGGCCGGGGAAGGATGTTGTGGATCGCCGGTGTCCTCCTGGCCGTCTCCCTCGCCGTGCCGCGAGCTGCCGGCATCGGACCGGTCACGAGCGCTCTCGCTGAGCGGGGTGAGTTGGAAGCAGACCTCGACGTGGTCATCGAGCGGACTGGTGGCCCCGAGGTCCTCACGGTCTGCGGCGACGTGTCGGTCACCGGATCGGGTCTGTTGCGACCGGCCGTCGCCTGGAAGCTGGGCATCCCCCTGCACCGGGTCCCCCGGGCTCGCGCCGACCGTCCAGGAGCGATGCTGCTGCGTTCGGGGAGCTCACCCGATCACCAGATGTCCCTGCGACCCGACGTGGCGATCCTCGCCCGTTCGTCCCACTGGGTCGCCTACGCGGTCGACTGCCCTGAGGCTGAACTAGCAGTTGACGTTAGGGAGTCCTGATGCACTACGGTCAGGTGACGTGATCTCCCTGTCGGTCGTCGTGCCCGCAACCAACACCCCTCCGACCCTCCTCCGCTGCAGCGCCGCGATCCGTGGGGCCCAGGACCCGCCCGAGGAGGTCATCGTGGTCGAGGACGCCCACCTGTCGGCCTCGGAGGCCCGCAACGTCGGTGCCCGGCGTGCTCAGAGCGACGTCGTGGTGTTCATCGACGCCGACGTCGAGGTCCACCCGGACGCGTTCAGCAGGATCCGCTCCGCGTTCGCCGACGATCCCGACATCAGCGCCCTGTTCGGGTCCTATGACGACGCTCCCGCCGACGCTTCGGTGGTCTCGGCGTTCCGCAACCTGTTGCACCACCACGTCCACCAGGCAGGAGCAGGAGATGCCGAGACGTTCTGGACGGGACTCGGCGCCATCCGCCGCCAGACGTTCCTCCGTCTCGGGGGCTTCGACGCCGAGCGCTACCCGCATCCATCCATCGAGGACATCGAGCTGGGCGATCGCCTCCGGGCGCAGGGCTCCCGCTCCGCGCTCGACCCGGCCATCCAGGGCAAGCATCTCAAGACATGGACCCTGCGATCGATGCTGTGGACCGA
>JBKGZW010000167.1:0-5847 GCA_046543225.1 Acidimicrobiales bacterium | reverse complement strand
CTTCGACGATCTGCTCGCCGCGGCCGAGGACCACTTCACCATCCCCCCGACCGACCCCGAGGACCGATCGCTGCTCCACTTCACCAGCGGCACGACCGGCACCCCCAAGGGAGCCATCCACGTGCACGGCGCGGTCGTCGCCCACCTCGTCACCAGCGCCTACGCCCTCGACCTCAAGCCCGACGACGTGTACTGGTGCACCGCCGACCCGGGCTGGGTCACCGGAACCAGCTACGGCATCATCGCCCCGCTGCTCCACGGTGTCACCAGCATCGTCGACGAGAGCGACTTCGAAGCCGGACGCTGGTACGACATCCTCGAGCGCGAACGGGTCAACGTCTGGTACACCGCTCCCACCGCGGTCCGCATGCTGATGCGAGCCGGCACCGAGGAGCCGGCCCGGCGCGACTTGTCGGCACTGCGCCTGGTGGCCAGCGTCGGCGAGCCGCTCAACCCCGAAGCGGTCACGTGGAGCGAGGCCAACCTCGGCCTGCCGATCCACGACAACTGGTGGCAGACCGAGACCGGAGGGATCATGATCGCCAACTACCGCTCGGTGCCCATCCGGCGCGGGTCGATGGGGCGACCGATGCCCGGGATCCATGCCGCGCTGTTGGAGCGCGATGATCGAGGCCGGATCGTGATGCGCGAGGACGGCTCGCCCCGGCAGGTCACCGAACCCGACCGTGAGGGCGAACTGGCCATCCGGGCCGGCTGGCCGTCGATGTTCCGTGGCTACCTGGGCGAGGAGGAGCGCTACGCCAAGTGCTTCGTCGGCGACTGGTATCGCAGCGGCGACCTCGCCCGGTGCGACGCTGACGGCTACTTCTGGTTCGTCGGCCGCGCCGACGACGTGATCAAGTCCGCAGGGCACCTCATCGGGCCGTTCGAGGTCGAGAGCGCGCTCATCGAGCACCCCGCGGTGTACCAGGCCGGCGTGATCGGTGTGCCCGACCCGATGGCCGGCGAGGTGGTCAAGGCCTTCGTCGCCCTCTCCCCCGGCTACGAGCCGAGCGACGACCTCCGCCTCGACCTCATCGGCTTCGCCCGCAAGCGGCTGGGTGCCGCGGTGGCACCGCGCGAGATCGCCTTCGACCAGCACCTCCCCGTCACCAAGAGCGGCAAGATCATGCGGCGGGTGCTCAAGGCACGCGAGCTCGGTGAGCCCGAGGGCGATCTGTCGACCATGGAGGAGACGAACCCGTGACCGTGGCCGACCCCCAGACCCGACTCGCCATGTTCGGCGACATGGTCCGTGTCCGGCGCTTCGAGGAGCGCTGCGCCGAGCTCTACACCGAGACCAAGATCCGGGGCTTCCTCCACCTCTACATCGGCGAGGAGGCCGTTGCGGTCGGGGTGCTCCACCACCTCGGCCCCGACGACGCTGTGGTGGGCACCTACCGCGAGCACGGCCACGCCCTCGTGCGTGGTGTACCGGCCAACTCGATCATGGCCGAGATGTTCGGCCGCTACGAGGGCTGCAGCCGGGGTCGGGGTGGTTCGATGCACCTCTTCGACGCGGACAGGCGCTTCTACGGCGGCAACGCCATCGTCGCCGGTGGCCTACCCCTCGCCGTCGGGCTGGCGCTGGCCGACAAGATGCAGGGGCGATCCAACGTGACCGCCTGCTTCTTCGGCGAGGGGGCGATGGCCGAAGGCGAGTTCCACGAGTCGATGAACCTGGCCGCCCTGTGGGACCTGCCGGTGCTGTTCTGCTGTGAGAACAACCTGTACGCCATGGGCACGGCGCTCGACCGGTCCGAGTCGGTCACCGACATGGCCCTCAAGGCCGCCGGCTACGCGATGCCGTCGTGGGCGGTCGACGGGATGGACCTCGACGCGGTGTGGGACGCGGCCGGCCACGCCGTCCAAGCCATCCGGGCCGGGGGCGGCCCCCAGTTCCTCGAGATGCGCACCTACCGGTTCCGGGCCCACTCGATGTTCGACCCCGAGCGCTACCGGGACAAGGCCGAGGTGGCCGAGTGGAAGGAACGGGACCCGATCGAGACCATGCACGAGCGCCTCACCGCCGAGGGCGTCCTCGACGACGACGCCGTGGCGTCGATCGAGTCGGCCGCGGCGGCAGAGGTCGACGAGGCCGTGGCCTTCGCCGATGCCGGCACCCTCGAACCGGTCGAAGCGCTGACCCGATGGGTGACCAGCGAGCCCGAGGAGGCACAGCCGTGACCGACGAGGGGCAGATGACCTACCGCGAAGCCATGCGGGCCGCACTGGGCGATGCCCTGCGCGAGGACGACCGGGTCTTCCTCATGGGCGAGGACGTCGGCCGCTACGGCGGAACGTTCGCGGTCACCCTCGGCCTGATCGAGGAGTTCGGCCCGGAGCGGGTGCGCGACGCACCGCTGTCGGAGTCGGGGTTCGTCGGTGCCGGCATCGGCGCGGCGCTGGGCGGCATGCGTCCGGTGGTCGAGGTGATGACCGTCAACTTCGCGCTCCTGGCCCTCGACCAGATCGTCAACACCGCGGCCTCGCTGCTGCACATGTCCGGCGGCCAGTTCAACGTGCCGATCGTGATCCGCATGACCACCGGCGCCGGCCGCCAGCTCGCGGCCCAGCACTCCCACAGCTTCGAGGGCTGGTTCGCCCACATCCCCGGCATCCGGATCCTCGCCCCCGCCACCGTCGAGGACGCCCGCTGGATGCTCGGTCCCGCGCTCGCCGACCCCGACCCGGTGATCATCGTCGAGCACGGCACCCTCTACGGGGCCAAGGGCGATCCGGGCACAGGGCCGGTCGACATCGACCGTGCCGCGATCCGCCGGCCCGGCTCGGACCTCACCCTGATCACCTACGGAGGCACCCTGCCCACCACCCTGGACGCGGCCGATCGCCTGGCCGAGGAGGGGATCGACGCCGAGGTGATCGACCTGCGGACCCTGCGGCCCCTCGACGACGCCACCTTCTGCGAGTCGGTGGCCCGCACCCACCGTGCGGTCGTCGTCGACGAAGGGTGGCGCTCCGGCTCGCTGGCGGCGGAGATCTCCGCCCGCATCACCGAGCAGGTCTTCTACGAGCTCGACGCTCCCGTGGGTCGGGTGTGCAGCGCCGAGGTGCCGATGCCCTACGCCGCGCACCTCGAAGCCGCTGCCACCCCGACCGTGGAGGGGATCGTCGAGGCGGGCAAGCAGGCGGTGGGCCGAGATGACTGAGTTCAAGATGCCGTCGCTCGGCGCGGACATGGACCGCGGCACCCTGCTCGAGTGGAAGGTGGCCGTCGGCGACACCGTCTCCAAGGGCGACATCGTCGCGGTGGTCGACACCGAGAAGTCCGACATCGAGGTCGAGACGTTCCACGGTGGGGTCGTCTCCGAGCTGCTGGTGGAGGAGGGCACCGAGGTCGAGGTCGGCACCCCGCTGGCGATCATCGACGACGAGGCGACGACCGACCGGCCGGCGCCCGAGTCACCCGACACCGCCGAAGCACCCGAACCCGAGCCGGAGCCCGAACCGGCCCGGGAGCCCGAGCCAGAACCCGAGCCGGAGCCAGAGCCAGAAGCCGAACCAGAACCCGAGCCGGAGCCACAAGCCGAACCGGCGCCGGAGCCACAGCCCGGCGACCATCCACCGACGGTGCACAGCCCGATCGTGCGGCACCTCGCCGAGGAGCGCGGCATCGACCTGGCCACCGTCACCGGCACCGGGCCGGGGGGAGCGGTCACCCGCCGGGACCTCGACGCCGTGTCCCCACCTGCGCCCCCGCCCACGACCACGACCTCCGCCGACCACGTCCGATCCTCTCCGCTGGCCCGACGGCGGGGCGAGGAGCTGGGGATCGACCTGACCACGATCACCGGCACCGGACCCGACGGGGCGATCACCGTCACCGACGTCGAGGCCGCGGCGGGCGAGCTGCCCAGGGCCGAGGCACCGCCGCAGCCATCGCCCGCCACCGGGCAGGAGCAGGCGCCCCCCACCGGCGCCCCGAGGGAGCGCGGTGACCGCAGCGCGACGGTGCGCGCCGCCACGGGACGGCTCATGGCCCGGTCGAAGCGGGAGATCCCGCACTACTACCTGTCCCACACCATCGATCTGCACGACACCGTCGACTGGCTCGAGCGGACCAACCGCGACCGGGCCATCACCGAGCGGATCCTGCCCGCCGCGGTGCTGTTGCGGGCCGTGGTCGTCGCCCTGGCCGACCAGCCTCGCCTCAACGGGTGGTGGATCGACGACGAGCTGGCGATCCGTGACTCGGTCGACCTCGGCGTGGGGGTCGCCCTGCGCGGCGGAGGTCTCATCGCCCCGGTCATGCCCGCCGCCGAGTCGCTCGGCCTCGACGAGACGATGGACTCGCTTCGCGGCATCGTCGCCCGGGCCCGCTCGGGCCGCATCACCGGGACCGACCTCGGCGAGGCGACGATCACCGTCACCAACCTCGGCGACCAGGGTGTCGAGTCGGTCTACGGGGTGATCGCCCCACCGCAGGTGGCGGTGGTCGGGTTCGGCGCGATCAGCGAGCGCCCCTGGGCGGTCGATGGCATGCTCACCGTGCGTCCGGTGGTCACCGCCACCTTGTCGGCCGACCACCGGGCGACCGACGGCCACGAGGGCGCCCGGTTCCTCGCCACCCTCGACCGTCTCCTGCACGAGCCGGAGACCCTCACCCACAGGGAGCAGCCGTGAACCACGACGAAGCCAGAACCGTCATCGCCAAGGGCCTGCGGGGCATCGCCCCCGAGGCCGACCTGTCCGAGGTCGACGGATCCCAGCCGCTGCAGGACGAGCTCGACCTCGACTCGATGGACTTCCTCAACCTCATGGTGGCGATCAACGAGCAGACCGGCATCGAGGTCCCCGAGCGGGACTACCCCAAGGTCGCCCACCTCGACGGGCTCATCGACTACCTCGCCGGCGTGTCCTGACCGACGACCGCCACGAGACTTCGCGGATCTGTCGCGCCGAGCGCGACGGATCCGCGACATCTGGCATTGGGAGAGGCGGCGGCTCGCGGATGGTCGTGCTCGGCTGACGGGCCCCGCCGTGGGATCATCGGGCATGGTCTCCGAGCTCTTCGACGCCGACGCCTGGGACGAGGTCCCCGGGTTCGACTTCACCGACATCACCTACCACCGGGCGACGGCCCACGGCACCGTGCGCATCGCCTTCGACCGGCCCGAGGTCCGCAACGCGTTCCGGCCCCACACCGTCGACGAGCTCTACCGGGCCTTCGACCACGCCCGCCAGTGGAGCGACGTGGGTTGCGTCCTCTTCACCGGCAACGGGCCGTCGCCCACCGACGGCGGCTGGGCGTTCTGCTCCGGCGGCGACCAACGGGTGCGGGGCAGGTCCGGCTACCAGTACACCGACGACGCCCCCGGCGAACCGCCACCTGCTGCTCGGGCCGGTCGGCTCCACATCCTCGAGGTGCAGCGACTCATCCGCTTCATGCCCAAGGTCGTGATCTGTGTGGTGCCCGGTTGGGCGGCCGGGGGCGGTCACAGCCTGCACGTGGTGGCTGACCTCACCATCGCCAGCGCCGAGCACGCCCGCTTCAAGCAGACCGACGCCGACGTCGCCAGCTTCGACGGCGGGTTCGGCTCGGCCTACCTGGCCCGCCAGGTCGGACAGAAGTTCGCCCGCGAGATCTTCTTCCTCGGCGACGAGTACTCCGCCGACGACGCCCACCGCATGGGCATGGTCAACGCCGTGGTCCCCCACGCCGAGCTCGAGGCCGTCGCCCTCGACTGGGCCCGCAGGGTCAACGCCAAGAGCCCCACCGCCCAACGCATGCTCAAGTACTCGTTCAACCTCATCGACGACGGGTTGGTCGGCCAGCAGCTCTTCGCCGGCGAAGCGACCCGTCTCGCCTACATGACCGACGAGGCC
>JBKGZW010000166.1:0-5850 GCA_046543225.1 Acidimicrobiales bacterium | reverse complement strand
GAGCCCGGCGGGGGCGTCGAGGCACTGATCTGTGGGTCGAACGGCCCCCTGACCAGCGAGAATGATCCTTCCGAACCAGGTGGTCGGGTCCTGTGACCCATGTGGTCGGGGCTCGGTCTGCCGATCATGGAACCATGACGCCACGACCGCAGCACCCCCGCCACGACGTCGCTGTGACCCGGCACCACCGCTTCGGTGGGGACCGAGGTGCGACCATCGTCGAATACGCCCTGTTGGTCGCGCTCATCTCCGTCGTCTCGGTGGGAGCGCTCAGCCTGTTGGGCGGCGCGGCATCCGAGACCTTCGACGAGATCCAGCAGTCGGTCGGGACCCCGAGCGAGATCGGTCAGGACCCCGATGGGGGGGCCGATCCTGCCGACGAGTCCGAGTCGGATGGTTCCGATGGCGGAGGTGGCTCCGATGGTTCGGGCGGTTCGGACGGCAGCGGTGGTTCCGACGGCGGAGGTGGCTCCGACGACGACACCGAGGTGGGCGGAACCGACGAGGAGAACGACGACGACTCCGATGGTGGGTCAGGTGGCGACGACTCGGACGACTCCGACGGTTCCGATGGTGACGACCCGCCCGAGGCCGATACCGAGCTCGACGCCACGGCGACCCGGACCGGCAACAGCCACCTGTGGTCGACGACGGTCGACCTCACCCTCGCCGGTGGCGACGGTCTGCAGCTTCGGGGGAGCCACGTGGTGTTGGTCGAGGTCGTGTACTCGAACGGCGACACCACCGTGGAAGAGGCATCGATCCACGACGGCGCGGGCACGATCTCGGACAAGAACATGCAGGGCCCGAAGGACAGGGGCAACAACAGGGACGCCGTCGAGTGGGTGTCCTACACGATCACCAGCGTGGAGAACCGCTCCGGCGACGAGGTCGACATCGACCGGTCGAACGTCTCGACCATGGTCCTCTTCCCCGCCGCCGACTGATCAGCCGCACCCCAGGATCGTCCGCACCCGGTCCATCTGGGAGCGAACGGGACCGGGCACCGGCTCGCCCGCCTGCTGGGTGCTGGCGGGTCTCGCTCGGGCTCGTCGTGCCGCCACCGAGCGGGTGCCGGCGACCGCCACGACCAGGATGAACAGCGCGAAGGCGGCCGTGCCCACCAGGACCACCCGGCCTCCCATCGCCCAGCCGAGGGCGAGCAGGGTCAGGCCACAGATCGCCCCGACCGCGGGCAGCGCCCGGCTCGGCTTGGTCGGAACCACGATGGGGGCAGGTGTCCGGTCGCGGTCGATGCGGGTGCGCACCTTGGCACCGAACGCCGTGTTCGAGAGCTCGGCGGTGATCGCCGCGAGCCGGTCGGTGCGGTCGGCCTCGAGGTCGGTGCAGACGTGCTCGAGCGCGTCGGACACCCGGGTCCACTCAGCAGGGGTGAGGCGCGACCGGTCGAGCCGGGCCAGCACCTCGCACAGGTCGGCCGAGCTCACCCCGACCGGGATGCCTTGATCTCCGCGCAGGTGGGACAGATCGGGTAGCGCTCGGGATCGCGGGTGGGTGTGAACTTCTTGCCGCACATCGCGGTGATCATCTCGCCGGTGACCGCGGCCCTGGTGATGTCGGCCTTGCGCGCGTAGTGGGCGAACCGGTCGTGGTCGCCGTCGTCGAGCTCGGGCCGGACGGGGGTGGGAGCGAGCGAGGGATGCGACATCGAACGAAGGCTACCGCTTGGACGACGATCCCTGAATCGCGCTGACCGCCCACGACACCAGGGAGATCACCAAAGCGGCGAGCAGCGTGGTGAGGAACCCGTCGATGGCGATGGTGTCGCTCAGCCAGTCGGTGATCCCCAGCGTGATGGCGTTGATCACGAGGATGAACAGACCCAGGGTGATCAGGGTGATGGGCAGGGTCAACAGGATGAGGATCGGGCGGATCACCGCGTTGACCAGCCCGAGGATGGCGGCCACCCAGACATAGCCCCAGAACCCGCCGGTGACCTCGACGCCGTCGAACAACCAGGCGGCGGCCGCGATGCCGAGGGTGAGGATGGCCCAACGGATGAGCAGGGTTCGCACTGACGCCTCCTGGTGTGGCGATCGGTTCCCTCGTGACGGTACTTCGCGAGGAGCCGACCGCGGCGCCAGTCCCTGGATGCTCATCTGGGCGGCGTCCCCGCCGATGACGACACCAACGACGCAACCATGGGACGAGCTGGTGCACGAGGCGATCGAGTCTTCCCCACATGAGCCAGGGCGGCCCCCGCGCCTGTCGGTGGCGGACCGAGCAGCGCTTCTCGACGACGCGGTCGAGATGCTGGTGGTGCTCGATCGGTCGGGCCAGCTGCTGCACGCCAACCGCTCGGCCAGCGATGTTCTGGGATGGGTGCCCGACGACGGACCGACGCCGATCGTCGAGTTCATCCATCCCGACGATCGCTCCAGCATGCGGTTCTCCCTGGAACAGTTCGTCGCGGGGAGCCCCATGCGCCGCAAGCGCCTCCGGATCCGCCATCGTGGCCAGCGGTGGGTGTGGGTCGAGATCCTCTCCCGCAATCGCCTCGGCGTCCCCGGGGTCGACGGGATCGTCATCACCGCGCGAGATGTCTCCGACCAGGTGGCGGCCGAGCGCCGTGTGGCCGAATCCGAGCAGCGGTTCCGCTCGCTGATCACCGCCTCGACCGACGCGGTCATCATGGCCGAGCCCGACGGAACGGTCCTCTACACGTCTCCGCGAGCCGAGACGCTGCTCGCTGGTGCCGGCGCCTCGGTGGGCAGCCTCGCCTCGGCCATCCACCCCGACGACGTCGAGCGCGCACGAGCGTGCTTCGCCGCTGCCCGCGATGGGGCGCAAGGGAGCCAGCACGAGCTGGTGCTGCGGGTGCCGGCCGCCTCGGGCGAGTGGCGGTGGATGGAGTCGTGGATCGTCAACCAGCTCGGGGTCCCCGGAGTCGACTCGCTGGTCATCTATGGCCGAGACATCACCGCCAGTCGCCGGACCGAAGCCATGCTGCGCTCCCGACTGGAGGCCGACGACCTCGTCGCCCGCATCTCGGCCCGCTTCGTGGAGGTCAGCGCCGATCAGATCGACCAGGCCATCGAGGAGTCCCTTGCGGCTCTCGGCACCTTCGCCCGGGCCGATCGGGCCTGGATCTTCCAGCTCCATCGCGACCACCGGCACATCGACCACACCCACGAATGGTGCGCTCCCGGCATCACGAGCGTCATCGACGATCTCCAGGGGCTCCGGATCGAGGATCTCCCCGGCTTCGCAGCGTGGATCGGCGATCCCAGTCCGCTGCTGATCGGGTCGGTCGCGGCCATGGGCGACGATCTGGCCGCCGAGCGGACGATCCTGGAGGACCAGGGGATCCGGTCGATGGCGGCGCAGGCGATGTTCGTCAAGGGCGAGCTCTATGGCCTCATCGGCCTCGATGCCGTCACCGAGGAGGTGCAGTGGCCCGAACAGGTGGTCTGGGCGCTCGAGGCGTGCGCCAACATCTTCGGCTCGGCGTTGCGCCGCTGCGAGGCCGAGACCGAGCTGGCCATGAACGAGGCTCGCTTCCGGGCGATGGTCGACCACGCGGCCGACGGGGTGCGGGTGCTCGACGGCGAGCTCCGGAGCACCTACATCAGCCCGGCGGTGTTGCGCATCACCGGCTGCCAGGCCGAGGACCTCGTCGAGCCCGGCATCCGCCTGCTGCAGGTGCACCCCGACGACCGTGACTTCGTGGAGGAGTGTCGCCGCCAGGTGCTCGCCCGCCCGGGTGAACTGGTGACCGGCACCTTCCGGATGCTGCGTCCCGACGGGACCTGGGTGCACCTCGAGGAGATCTCGACCAACCTGCTCGAAGATCCGGCGGTGCGGGGGATCGTGGTCAACGTCCGCGACGTCACCGATCGGCACCGGCACGAAGCAGAGCTGGTGGAACAGGCCCGGCGGGACCCGCTCACCGGACTGCCCAACCGTCTCCTGTTCGACGAGATGGTCGATGCGGCACTGGCTCGGCGACAGCTCACGGGCGCCCAGCTGGCCGTGCTGTCGTTCGACCTCGACCGGTTCAAGCTGATCAACGACTCGCTCGGGCACCAGACCGGCGACGCCGTGCTGGTCGAGGCCGGCGAACGGCTCCGTGGCGCCCTTCGGGGCGGCGATGTGGTCGCGCGGCTCGGTGGTGACGAGTTCGCCATGCTCTGCGAACCGATCGAGCGCGACGAGATCCCCGAGTTGGTCGAGTCGATCGTCGAACGGTTCCGCGAGCCGTTCAACGTCGGTGACCACCGCTTCTATGCCACCGCCGCCGTCGGCGTCGCCGTGAGCGACCACCAGACGACCCGCTCCTCGCTCGTGCGTGCTGCCGACACCGCCAGAGCCGAGGCCAAGGCCTCGGGCGGCGACCGGGGTTCGGTCTTCGCCGGTGAGCTGGCCGACACCGCGAGCGAGCGCATCCAGCTGGAGGCCGGGTTGCGGCGCGCGCTCGATGTGGGCGAGCTGGTGCTGCACTATCAACCGATCATCGACCTGGGGTCGGGCTCGGTGGTGGGTGCCGAGGCCCTCCTCCGGTGGCAGCACCCGACCCGGGGGCTGCTGGCACCGGCCGCGTTCCTCGAGGTGGCCGAACAGACCGGCTTGATCGGACCGATCGGCGAGTGGGTGATGGGCGAGGCCACCAACCAGCTCGCCGACTGGACCAGATCCGCGGCGCTCGACACGTTCACGATGCACATCAACGTCTCGGTCCGCCAGCTCGCCGACGGTGGCGTCGCCGCCACGATCGCTCGCATGATCGACATGTTCGACATCGAGCCCGGCCAGCTGTGCGTCGAGATCACCGAGAGCACGCTGCTGGCGGGGCAGGGCCCGATCGAGGAGCTGGCGGCGATCCAGGCGGCAGGGGTGCTCGTGGCCCTGGACGACTTCGGCACGGGCCACTCCTCGTTCGCCTACCTGCGCCACCTGGCGATCGACGTGTTGAAGATCGACCGGCAGTTCGTCGACGGGCTCACGGTGTCGAACAGCGACACCGCGATCGTGACCGCGATCGTGAGCCTGGCCCAGTCCCTCGGGTTGACCACGGTGGGCGAAGGGGTCGAGACCGTCGAACAGCTCGAAGCCCTGCGCTCCTACGGGTGCGATCACGCCCAGGGCTACCTGTTCGCTCGAGCCCTGCCCGCCGAAGCCTTCCTCGACCATCTCGGTGGCCACCACGGCTACTGAGGACGCCGTGGTCGACCATGTCGCGCACCATCCGGGCCCCGTTCGCGGGGTCGCGGCCGTCGACCCTGTCGTCGACCGGTACAATGCCTCGGCGCTGTGGTGCCGCACTGCGGCCAGGCGTCTCGCCCTCGCCCCTTCGGGGGTCGTACGTAGCGTTCAGGAGTTCCATGTCGTTCAAGCCCGGAGACCGTGTCGTCTATCCCCATCACGGCGCCGCTGTGATCGAGCGCAAGGAGAAGCGCGTCGCGTTCGGGGAGGAGACCGAGTACCTCGTGTTGCGCATGGCACACGGCGATCTGGTCCTCTCGGTTCCGTCGAACAAGGCCGAAGACGTGGGGATGCGCCCACCGATCAGCCATGAAGACGTCGAGGACCTCTTCGAGCTGCTTCGCAAGAAGGACGTGCGCGAACCGTCGAACTGGAGCCGGCGGTTCAAGAACCACCAGGAGAAGCTGAAGTCCGGCGACGTGTACCAGGTGGCCGAGGTGGTGCGGAACCTGGCGCTGCGTGAGGCGTCGAAGGGCCTCTCGGCCGGCGAGAAGTCGATGCTGGTCCGGGCCCGTGGCGTGCTGGTGTCCGAGCTGAGCTTCGCGCTCGATGTGAGCGAGGACGAGGCGCTCGAACGGGTGAACGCCGTCCTGGTCTGAGCCGAGGTCCGAGACGCTGGGCGAACCC
>JBKGZW010000019.1:0-25099 GCA_046543225.1 Acidimicrobiales bacterium | reverse complement strand
TGGCCGGGCTGAGCGACGCCGAGCTGGCCGATCGGGTCCGGGGCTTGGAGCACGCTCAACGGCGGCTCGGTGCCGCCGTGGCCTCGACGCTGGCAGCCTTCGAAGCCCGCCAGGTCCAGGTCTCCGACGGGCAACGCTCGGTCGCATCGTGGATGGCCAAGGAGTGCAACACCGACCGCAACCAGTCGGCTCGCGAGCTGCGACGGGCCCGCGCCCTGCGCCACATGCCGCGCGTGGCCGAGGCCTTCGGGTCGGGTGAGCTCACCGCGACCCACGTCGACCTGTTGGCCCGCGCTCGCCGGGTCTCACCACCGGCGTTCGCCCGCGACGAAGCGATGTTGGTGGGCTACGCCATCGACCTGGAGTTCGCCGAGTTCCGCCGAGCGGTCGACTACTGGCGTCAACTCGCCGAACCCGACGACGCCGAAGACCACGCCACCCGCCTGTGGCAGCAACGCAACCTGCACGCGTCGACGACCGTCGACGGCGCGGTCGTCATCAACGGGTTGCTCGACCCCGTCGCCGGCGCCGCGTTCGTCGCCGAGCTCGACCGCCTCGAGCGGGCCATGTTCGAACAGGACTGGGCCGAGGCCAAGAAACGTGTCGGCGACCCGGTCAGGGCCCAGGATCTGGCCCGCACCAGCGCCCAACGCCGAGCCGACGCCCTGGTCGAGATGGCCCACCGATCGCGATCCACCCCGCCCGGGGCGAACCGTCCCCGACCGCTGGTCACCGTGCTGGTCGACTACCCGACCCTCGCTGGACGAGTCTGTGAGCTGTCCACTGGCACCGTCATCACACCAGGCCAGCTCCTCGGAGTGATCGAGCGAGCCGACATCGAACGGGCCGTGTTCGACGGACCCTCACGAGTGGTCGATGTCGGCACCACACGACGCCTCTACCGAGGCGGCACCCGCCGAGCAGTCGAGGTCACCGACCAGCACTGCACCGAACGGGGATGTGACGAACCCGCCGAGCACTGCGACGTCGACCACGAGATCCCCTGGCCGGCCGGTCCCACCACCCAGGCCAACGGCCGGCTCCGGTGCCCCGACCACCACCCGAACCGCAAGCGACCGCCTCCACCACCGTGTGACGACGATCCACCCTGAGTGGCCACGACACCACGGTGTTGACCTTCGACGTCCGACAGGCACAGGTCGCCCGCTCCCTCGGCCTCGCAGTTCTCGGCAGCTGAGCTCACCACTCGGTGATGACGCAGCGGTCGGCGAGCGTTCCGGGCGACCAGCGACCCCACACGCCGAGCACCGCTCGTCGCGAGTACTCGGTCCACCCCATGGCGTCGGGGGCGAGGGTGCGGCGCACGGTCTGGGTGATGCCGCCTTCATGGACGGTGTAGCCGGCCCACACGCCGGGGAAGTCCTTGGTCGAACCGACCTCGGTGGCCACGATCGGTCGGTAGCGGCGGGTCCGGTTGCGGTGGGTGTGCCCCGAGGTCACCAGTGCACGGGGGTTGGCTCGCCCCACCGTCGCCATGAACCGGCGGGCCTCCTTCCCGGGAATCCCGGGCGGCCAGAACCATGGCATCTCGAAGCGCTGTGGGTGCTGGTGCATGGCGATCAGCACCGGCAGGTCGGTGCTCGCGGCGAGGTCGGCGACCTCCTCGGCGAGGTGGCCGACCGCTCCGAGGCCACGCCCCTCGACCGTCGAGTTGACCAGGATGAGGCGCAGGCCCGGCAGATCGTGGTGCGAGAGGTGATCGACGATCTCCACGCCGCTCGTCGGGAGGGGAGTGGGCGCGTTCATGGGCCGGTTCGGCTTCACCTCGTGGTTCCCCGGCACCAACGTCGTCGGCAGACCGGTCGTGGCCAGCAGGCGGTCGGCCACCTCCCACTCGTGAGGTCGGCTCCGCTCCACCAGGTCACCCTTCACCACCAGGTGCTCGGCGCCCCACGCGGCCGCCTCGGCCAGCGCGGCCCGGCCGCACCGGTAGGCGTGGGGAGGATCGGCCTGGGTCCGTTCTCGCATCCGCCGCGAGAGCCCGAAGTGGTCGAGCCCGATGTGGATGTCGCTGACCGTGGCCAGGCGAAACAGCTCCTCGCCCGGCGGAGGGGTCGGGGTGTGAGCGGTGAGCGTGCGGCTCAGCCCGGACGCCTCGACCCGGACGCGGTAGCTCGTCCCCGGGCGAAGTGGCTCGACGACCAGACCTCCAGGTCCACCATCGCTGTCGGCCAGCACCTGATGGTCACCGACGACCACCCGTACCGGGCCCCGGAGCAGACCCACCCACGTCAGCTGGAGGGCACGGGGCTCGACCGAGAACAGCTCGACCCGTGGCCGGCCCCAGCTCCGGGGTGGATAGCCCGCCACCGACGTTCAGGCGACCGCGTCGGCGATCCGTCGCGCCTCGCGCTCGCGCAGCCCGACGTTGACCCGCATCGCCTCGAGGTGCTGGGCGAGGGTCTTGGTGGCCTGGGGGAGCGGGTGATCGGCGAAGAACGCCTCGACGTCGGCGGCCAGCTCGGGGCGCGACATCGAACGCACCCCGTCGAGCATCCGTACGATGGTCATCGACGGCAGCCGTTCGTTGACCGCGTCCCATCGGTCCCGAACGAACTCCCATGCCCGGGGGCCGTGCTCGCGGTTGTGCATCGCCCGGCGCAGCACGAATGCCGCGTCCTGGGTCCGGATGGCGTCGGTCAGGCTCATGTCGAGCAGCCGGACGAACTCGGCCTCACCGGGGAAGTCGGCCAGGGCATGCAGGTAGCGCTGGCGCTCCTGGGGTGTCTCCGCCTGCTCCTGGTGCTCGACGAAGCGGTCGAAGTCCTCGGTGGTGCCGGTGGCGGCCACCACCTCGACCGCTGCGGCCACCAACGCCGGATCGAGCCCCGACTCGCCGCCCAGTGCCCGGTCGTGGATCGAGCGGGCCCGCTCGATCGCAGCGGTGTCGTCGCCGAGGATGGCGAGGGTCCGCACCAGCGTTCCCCGCAGCTGGCGGTGCCGCTCGTCCTCGTCGCCGGTCGGTTCCCACCCCACCCGCTCGAGCGCAGGTGCGACGATCGAGCGGACCGTCGCCGCCCAGGCGTCGCGAGCATCGTCGGCAACGATCCGATCGAGCGAACCCAGCCCGGCGGCGAGACGCTGCCACACGGCGAGGTCGTCCTCGTCCACGGCGAGCCGGCGGCACAGGTCGACAAAGGCCGGAGCGTCGAGCTCGGCCGCCAGCACCGCGGCCCACGCGTCGTCGACCAGGCTGTAGCGCTCGAGGTTCGACAGCGAACGCCGGGCCTCGATGAGCGCCTCGCGGGCCGCGGGCGCGTAGTGGGCTCGGTAGAAGCCGGTGCTGTCGGCGTTGACCAGCACCCAGTCGGCCCGCGACTCGAGGTCGACGGTGACGGTGTCGCCGTCGAGCAGCACCCGTTCGATCGACGACGTCGTGCCCCGACCGATGCGCAGCGTCACCGGCACCGCCCACTGGGCCTGGTCGCGGTGGCCACCGGCGGGGTCGAGGGTGCGGAAGCGTTCCTGGGTGAGTCGAACGCGTCGCCCGCCGGCCTCGGTGGCCACGCTCACCGCGGGGAAGCCGCCCTGGTAGATCCAGGTGTCCATGATGCGGCGCACCGGTTCGTCACAGACCGAGTCGATGGCGTCCCACAGGTCGGTGGTGTCGGTGTTTCCGTACTCGTGGGTGCGCAGATACTGGCGGATACCGTCCCGGAACACGTCGGCGCCGAGGTACTGCTCGAGCATCCGCAGCACCGCGGCTCCCTTTTCGTAGGTGAGGATGTCGAACATGCCCTCGGCGTCCTCGGGAGAGATCACCGGAAACTCGATGGGACGGGTGTTGGCCAGGGCATCGACGTCGAAGGCGGCGGTGCGCGCCAGCCCGAAGCTGACCCAGCGCTGCCACTCGGGCCGGTAGGCGTCGGTGGCCAGCATCTCCATGAAGGTGGCGAAGGCCTCGTTCAGCCAGATGCCCTCCCACCAGCCCATGGTCACCAGGTCGCCGAACCACATGTGGGCCAGCTCGTGGGCGACCACGTCGACCAACCGCTCGAGCTCGGGTTGGGTGGCCGAGTCGGGGTCGATGAGCAGCAGCACCTCGCGGAAGGTGACACACCCCAGGTTCTCCATGGCCCCGAAGGCGAAGTCGGGCACCGCCACCAGGTCGACCTTGTCGCCGGGGTAGGGGATGTCGAACCAGTCGGAGAAGAAGTCGAGGCAGAACACGGCGGCGTCGAGCGCGTACGGGGTGAGATGGCCCTTGCCGGGTGGGTGGACGATGCGGATCGGCACGCCGCCCTTGGTGGTGACCGGCTCGGTGACCTCCAGGGGGCCGACGATGAAGGCGACGAGGTAGGTCGACATGACCATGGTGGTCGCGAAGCGCACCCGCCGCCGACCGTCACCGGTCGCCTCGTCGCCGATCTGGGCGGCGTTGGAGATGGCGGTGAGGTCCTCGGCCACGACGAGGGTGACGGTGAACGTGGCCTTGAAGTCGGGCTCGTCCCAGCAGGGGAAGGCACGGCGGGCGTGGGTGGACTCCATCTGGGTGACCGCGATCGTGCGCAGCTCACCGGAGTCGTCGGTGAAGGTGCTGCGGTAGAAGCCGACCAGCTTGTCGTTCAGCTCGCCGTCGAACTCGAGGTCGAGGCGCCACCGGCCGGGCGCGGCGGCCTCGTCGAGATCGATCATGGCCCGCTCGGTGCCGGGGTCATAGGCCACGCTGCCGGTCAGGGTGGTGCCGTTGGGCCCGACCAGCCGGGCCGAGGTGATGTCGAGGTCGAGGGCGTTGAGCACCAGCTCGTCGGCGGGTTCGATGACCTCGAGGTCGATCTGGACCGAGCCCGAGAAGCGGGCCGCTTCGAGGTCGGGCTCGAGCACCAGTGCGTAGTGCGAGGGCACGACCGTGCGGGGCAGGCGGTAGCGGTCGATCTCGGTCGAGGCGGTCTCGGAAGTCACGTGGGGGCAGCTCCGGTGAAGGTGAGTTCCGTGGAGCGTACCGGGTAGGGTCGACCGGCCGTATCGAGCGTTTGCAGGAGCGTCATGAGTTACTCGGTCATCGGAATGGGCAACGCGATCGTCGACGTGATCAGCCACGTCCCGGACGATTTCATCGATCAGCACGACCTCGATCGAGGCGCCATGCGTCTCATCGACGCCGAGGAGGCGACGGGGCTCTATGCCGCCATGCCTCCGGGGATCGAGTCGTCGGGCGGTTCGGCGGCCAACACGATCGCCGGCATCGCCAGCCTCGGCGGCGAGGTCGCGTTCATCGGCAAGGTGCGCGACGACCAGCTCGGCGAGGTCTTCGCCCACGACATCCGTGCCGCCGGTGTCGACTACCAGGTACCTCCGGGCACCAACGGCGATCCCACCGCGCGCTGTCTGATCGCTGTCACCCCCGACGCCCAGCGGACGATGAACACCTTCCTCGGCATCTCGAGGAACCTGTCGCCCGCCGATGTCGACGAGGATCTCGTGGCCTCGGCCGACCTCATCTACTGCGAGGGCTACCTCTGGGACGTCGAGGTGGCCAAGGAGGCCATCACCAAGGGCCTGGACGTCGCCCACCGGGCCGGCAACAAGACCGCGCTCGCGCTCTCCGACGGGTTCTGCGTCGAGCGCCACCGAGACGAGTTCCTCGACCTGGTGGAGCACAAGATCGACGTCTTGTTCGCGAACGAGGTCGAGATCTGCTCGCTCTATGAGGTCGACAGCTTCGACGAGGCCCTCCAGCACGTGCGGGGCCACTGTGAGATCGCCTGCCTCACCCGCAGCGAGAGGGGCTCGGTGATCGCGGCCAACGGCGAGATCCACGTGATCGACGCCCATCCGGTCGACGACGTCGTCGACACCACCGGGGCCGGAGACCTGTACGCCTCGGGGTTCCTGTACGGATTGTCGGCCGGATACGACCTGGCGACCTGTGGCCGGTTGGCTTCGCTGGCGGCGGCCGAGGCGATCAGCCATCTCGGGGCCCGCCCCGAGACGACACTGGCCGACCTCGCCCGACCGCTCGTCCGCTGATCCTCTCGGCCAACTCCGCCATGTCCACCCGCCCGCTGCTGTCTCGTGACTTCGTGCTGGTCACGGTCGCGGCCGCCTTCTTCATGGTGTCCTTCGGTGCCACCCTTCCGGTGCTGCCGCGCTATGTGGCGGGTCCCCTCGAGGGCAGCGACCTCGCGGTGGGCATCGTCGTGGGATCCTTCGCCATCTCGGCGATCATGTTGCGTCCCCTGATCGGATACCTCGGTGACCAGCGTGGCCGGCGGTTCCTGATCGTCGGTGGGGCGGCGATGGTGAGTGTCGGCATGCTGGCCCACGTTCCGTCGGGGTCGGTGGTGCCCCTCGTCGCCGCGCGACTGCTGGTCGGCGCCGGCCAGGGCACCATGTTCGTGGGTGCAGCCACCCTGGTGAACGATCTCGCTCCGCCCGATCGGCGCGGGCAGGCGGCGAGCTACTTCTCGGTCGCGATCTACACCGGCCTCGGGCTCGGTCCCTTCGCCGGCGAGACGCTGTTGCGGGCCACCAGCTACGACGTGGTGTGGTTGGCGGTCGCCGCCGGTACGGGGATCACCGCGCTCCTCGGACTGCTGCTGCCACGCTCGCTGCCGGTGATCGACCAGGACGCCCCGCCGCCGGTGCCGCGGACCGGGTTCGCCAGGCTGTTGCACCCAAAGGGCCTCGGCCCGGGGGTGGTGCTGTTCCTCGGCATTGTGGGCTTCATCGGGTTCAACACCTTCGTGCCGCTCTATGGCCAGGAGATCGGCATGTCCGACGTCGCCGGGGTGTTCCTGACCTACGCCATCGTCGTGTTGGTGGTGCGCATCGCCGGGAGCCGGCTGCCCGACGTCTACGGACCGGTCGTCATCGGCACGGTGGGGCTGGCGGCCGGCGCCGTCGGCCTGCTCGGGATCGCCGTGTGGCAGGCGCCGGTCGGTCTCTACCTGTTCACCGTCGTGCTGGCCGCAGGATCGGCGCTGATCTACCCCGCGCTGATGGCGGCAGCGGTGAACTCGGCACCCGACAACGAGCGGTCCGCGGTGGTCGCCACCTTCACCATGTTCTTCGAGGTGGCCACGGCGGGCGGCGGTGCGGTGCTCGGGCTGGTGGCGTCGCAGACCTCCTACGCCGGCGCGTTCGTCGCCGCCAGCTGCTTCTCCGTCGCCGGACTCGCCATGTTGCACGGCTACCTGCGGCCCCGACTGGCGGTAAGGTCGGCCCATGTCTGAGCGTACGAAGCCACGCGTGGAGGTTCCCGCCGGCGAGGCGCCACCCAGCGAGCTGACCGTCGAAGACCTCGATGTCGGCGACGGTCCCGAAGCCGCGCCGGGCCAGCAGGTCGAGGTCCACTACGTGGGAGTGGCCTGGAGCGACGGTGAGCAGTTCGACGCCTCGTGGGACCGCAACGACCCGTTCGCCTTCGGGTTGGGTCAGGGCCAGGTCATCGCCGGCTGGGATCAGGGCGTCACCGGGATGAAGGTGGGTGGCCGCCGTCGCATCACGATCCCGCCCCACCTGGGGTACGGGGAACGCGGCGCAGGTGGGGTCATCAAGGGCGGCGAGACCCTCGTGTTCGTCGTCGATCTGCTCGCCGTGCGCTGACCGCCACATCGAGTGCCGAGCAGCGGCCACACTGGGCGACATGGACGCATACGAGGCCATCATCACCAAGCGAGACACCCGCTCGTACCTACCCGATCCGGTAGACGCCGAGGTGCTCGACAGGGTCCTGCGGGCGGCGCGCATGGCGGGCAGCGCCAAGAACGCACAGCTCACCCGTCTGGTGGTGGTGACCGACGGCGCCACCAGGACGGCACTGACCGAGTGCGGTGACTTCACGTCCTGGATCGACGTTGCTCCGGTGGTGATCGTGCTCGTGGCTCCGGTCGAGGGAGGCCGGTTGTTCGATCTCGGCCGCATGGCCCAGAACCTCATGGTCGCCGCCAACGACGCAGGGCTGGCCACCTGCCCGGTCACCTTTCACCACCAGGACCGGCTTCGGCCGGTGATCGGCCTGCCCGAGGACATGGAGGGCCCGATGGGGATCACCCTCGGCTGGCCGGGGCCCGCGAACGACAGCCGCCAGCGAGCGCCCAGGCTTCCCCTCGATGAGCTGGTGCATCGCGAACGATGGTGACAACCACTCGTTGTACAGCGTAAGGTGTGCCGCATGACACGTGAGAGTGACCTGCTGCGCCGTACCGATGTCAACGACATCGACGAGATCCTGGCCATCACCAACACCGACGTGACCGAGGCGATCCACGCCGTGCGTGACAACGCGTCGGCCATCTTCACCTGGGACTACGAGAAGGGCGCCCGCCCCGCGCTCAACAAGCTCTACGAGAAGGCCAAGACCGCCCAGTGGAACGGCGAGACCGACCTCGACTGGTCGATCGAGGTCGACCCCGAGAAGTGGTTCTCCGGTGGCACCGTCGACCCGCGCTTCGGTCCCGACGGGTACCTCGCGCAGCTGCCCAACTCCCCGGTCAAGAACTGGGACGACAAGCAGTGGGGCGAGCTGGCGACCGAGTCGCTCACCTGGCGCATGAGCCAGTTCCTCCACGGCGAGCAGGGCGCGCTGCTCTGCACCGCCAAGATCGTCGAGACCGTGCCGTGGATCGACGCCAAGTACTACGCCGCCACCCAGGTCATGGACGAGGCCCGCCATGTCGAGGTCTTCGCCAAGTACCTCGACACCAAGGTCCAGGACCACTACCCGATCAACATCCACCTCAAGACGCTGCTCGACGACATCATCGTCGACAGCCGGTGGGACATGACCTACCTGGGCATGCAGATCATGGTCGAGGGCCTGGCGCTCGCCGCCTTCGGCTTCATGTACCAGCTCACCGAGGAGCCCCTGCTCAAGCAGCTGTTGCGCTATGTGATGGCCGACGAGGCCCGCCACGTGGCGTTCGGGGTGCTGTCGCTGAAGGAGTACTACGCCGGGCTCAGCGAGGCCGAGATCCGTGAGCGTCAGGAGTTCGCCTTCGAGGCGGCGCTGCGCATGCGCGACCGGTTCCTCCAGCAGGAGGTCTGGGAGCGCATGGGCGTCCCGGTCAAGCCGCTGGTCAAGGGACTGGTCGACATCCCCCAGGAGGAGAACATCTTCCAGCAGATGCTGTTCTCCAAGATCGTGCCGAACTGCAAGAAGCTTGGCCTCCTCGATGCGGGCGACGCCTGGCTGCGCCGCCGGTTCGAGGAGATCGGTGTCATCCAGTTCGAGGACTGGGTCGACACCGGCGAGGAGTACGAGCAGTTCGACGCGGTCAGCCAGGACCGGGAAGCCGCCACCGGCAGCTGAGCCGCTACGGTCGCTCCGCGTGAGCGACCCTCTCGACATCCGCCCGGTCTTCGCCGCTCGTCCGGCGCGCCCCTACACGAGCCACGTGGTGCTCGCCCGGGGGTTCACCGCCGGCCAGTGCGAGCGGATCGTGGCCCTCGGCGAGTCCTACGGTGCCGACGCCGCCCGGCTGGCCAGCGATGAGCCCCTCGACGCCACGCTGCGGCTCGCCCGGGTGGCCTGGATCCCGCCCGAACCCGACACCGCGTGGCTCTATGACAAGCTGGCGGTGCTGGCCGGGCGGGCCAACCGCAGCTACGACTTCGACCTGACCGGCTTCGGCGAGGACCTCCAGTACACGGTCTATGACGAGCCGGGGGCGTTCTACACCTGGCACCAGGACGGGCTGACCGGCGACGTGGCCAGCCGAAAGCTGGCCATGGTCGTCCAGCTCTCGGACCCCACCACCTACCAGGGTGCGGACCTGGAGCTGTTCGACTCGGTGGCCGACCTGAGCGCCGACGAGCTGGCGGACTCCAACCTCGAGCGGCGACAGCAGGGGACGGTGATCGCCTTCCCCGCGTTCGAGTACCACCGGGTGACACCGCTGGTGTCGGGCGTCCGCCGCTCGCTGGTGGTGTGGGTGAGCGGCCCGCCGTTCCGCTGAGGAGCGCGGTCCTCAGTCGTCGTCGGTGGCGAGGAACTCGAACTTGAGGTCGCCGAGGCGCACCAGCGTCGAGGAGATCCAGCCACCCATCGCGCCGAAGTGGGTGTCGAGGATCGAGCCGTCCTCGAGGCTCTTCTCGTCCAGCTCGTAGCTCCCCTCGTAGGACACCTCGATGGCGTGCGAGGGTTGGTCGAGGTCTTCGGCGTAGGAGGTCTCGACCGTGGGCCCGCGCCGGACCAGTTGCTCGCCGCCGATCGTGGGGCTGTGCTTGGGCAGGGCGGCCAGCACGACCTCGGGGGACGGCACGTGGGCCAGGCGCTGGACCCGCAGCACGATCTCGATCTCGATCCGGGGTCCCTCGTCCATGTCCTCGCCGATGTACCAGGACCGGTAGGCGCTCTGGGCCCAGGTGGGCCAGTCGAGGGTGAGGTCGGCCCGCACCCGCGGCGGCGATCCCTCGCCGGGAAGCCCGTAGGAGGTCTCCCAGGTGAGGTCGCCGAGCAGCACGTCGGCTTGGAACCGCTCCTCGAAGGCCTGGCGTTCGAGCAGTGCCCGTTCCAGCGCATCGCGCAACGCACCGATGGCGTCGGTGAAGACGTGGTCAAGCACGCGGGTCAACCATCGGATGCTCCCGTGGGGACGTGGGCGGACATGAACGCGATCGGGACCGAGATGTCGAGGTCGCGGTGGCGGAGGGTGGTGATGCGCCGGCCGGACTGGACCGCGTCCTTGACCCGTCCCACCCGGCCGTCGAGCTCGGCTGCGGTGGCGTCGATGTCGGCCACGGTGCAGGCCAGGCCCCAGATGGTGGCCGGCCCGTCACCGCGGGGTTCGGGTGGTCCCACCAGCTCGAGGATGGGCTCGCCCAGCCAGAAGAACACCTGACGGCGCGGTGCATCGGCGGTTCCGGCCTCGCGGGTGCGCCGAGCTTCGAGGCCGGCGGCTTCGAGGGCGCTGATCGACCGTTCGAGGTCGGGCGTCGCGACCACGACATGGTCGAGCGCCACCGTGCCGTTCGGGTGCTCGGCGCTCGCCGCAGCGCTGGTGGGGGCGGCCGGCACCGCCGTGGTGCGAAGACCGTCGAGGCGATCTCCGGTGAACCGGTCCGCCAACCCGGCCAGGGTCCAGCCGAGGACGCCGCGTTCGCGGCCGGGAGCGAACCGCACCTGTACCGAGCCGAGCGCTGTGCGGTCGGCATCCACGGAGAAGCCCGCTGCTGCCCACGCCGCGGGCTCGTCGCCGATGATCAGCTCGGTCAGCGTCACGGCCATGGACCTGAACCTACCCTGTGGGGATGAGCTCGCCCGACTGGACTCTCACCGGTGACACCGTCGCCCGCCTGCGCGACGAGCTGGAGACGGTCGATGACGAGACCCGGGCCGACTTCGATGCCTTCTCGTCGTTCGTGGTCGAACAGCTCGGCGAGTACCGCATCGACCCGGCGACCGACGAGTGGGCCACCTACCACGGCCTGGCTTACATGAGCCTGCTGGTCGATCTGGCCCGCAACAACTACGAGAACGGCGCCATCGACCATCAGACCGCTGCCGCGGTGAGCGCCATCGCCCATGGCGTGGCCTCGGTCCTGGCACGGCACGCCCCGGGCTGAAACGATGGCCGCCATGATCGATTCCGAGTCCGACCCGTTCCGTGTGGCCGAGGGTGCCGCGCTCGAGATCCAGTCGCGCGCCGGCGGCGGTTCCCACGACGTGGCGGTCGTCCTGGGGTCGGGATGGGCAGAGGCGTCCCTCGGGCTGGGCGAGGTCGACACCCAGATGCTGACCTCGGAGATCGCAGGTTTCGCCGCCTCCACGGTGGAGGGTCACCGCGGCACCATCCACTCGTTGTCGGTCGGGTCCCGGCGGGTGCTGCTGTTCCTCGGGCGGGTCCACCTCTACGAGGGCCACGATCCGACCACGGTCGTTCACGGGGTGCGGGCCGCGATCATGGCCGGTTGCGGCACCGTGATCCTCACCAACGCCGCCGGATCGATCAACCCCGACAACGGGGTCGGGTCCGGGGTCCTCATCTCCGACCACATCAACCTCACCGGGCGGTCGCCGCTCTCCGGTGAGTCGCCGCCAGAGCCCTACGCGTCCCGCTTCGTCGACCTCACCGACCTCTACACCCCCCGCCTGCGGGAGCTGGCTCGCGAGGTCGACCCCGACCTGGCCGAAGGGGTCTATGCCGCGCTCGGTGGGCCACACTTCGAGACCCCGGCCGAGGTCAGGATGCTGCGCGCCCTCGGCGCCGACCTCGCCGGCATGTCGACCGCCCTCGAGGCCATCGCCGCCCGTCACCTCGGCGCCGAGGTGCTCGGCCTCTCGCTGGTCACCAACCTGGCCGCCGGGGTCAGCGGCGACCCGCTCGATCACCAGGAGGTGCTCGACGCGGGCAAGGAGGCCGGCCCCCGCATGATCTCGGTCATCCGCCAGGTGATCGAACGGCTCTGACTCGGCGCGGAACCTCCGTGAGGCGTCCGACGGGGGTACTGGGCAGGCAGCGCCCCATCGAGATATCATCCGATATCACGGAGGTGGTTTCATGACCGACATCCTGATCCGAGATGTGCCCGACGAGGTGCTGGCTGCGATCGACGCCAAGGCGAAGCGAGTGGGACTGTCGCGGACCGAATACCTCCGGCGCGCGCTGGAGCGTGAGCGCGTCCCAGATGCGGGTGCGGTGACGATCGAGCAACTCCAACGAGTGGCGTCGCTGGCCCAAGATCTCGATGACCGAGACGTCATGTCCGGCGCCTGGTCGTGAGCGCCTGGCTCATCGACAAGTCAGCGATCGCTCGACTCCACCTCGCCTCGAACGCGCCCGAGTGGGCGGGCAGGATCGAGCGGGGTCTCGTCCGCATCTGCACGGTCACCCGTCTGGAGGTCGGCTACTCCGCCCGAACAGCGAACGATCACCGCTCGCTCCTTGCCGAGCCGCCACTCGCATCAATGCCCGTCGAGTACCTCACGCCGAAGATCGAGGACCGTGCGCTCGAACTCCAAGCGGCTCTGGCAGAGCGCGGGCAGCACCGCGGGCCATCAGTCCCCGATCTGATCATCGCCGCTACTGCCGAGCTGGCCGGACTGACCGTTCTGCACCTCGACAAGGACTTCCACCTCATCGCCGACATGACCGGCCAACCCGTCGAACGCCTCGAGATCGCCTGACCAGGACCCGGCGCCAGGGGGACGCATGCGATCAGTCCCGAAGGTGTCGTTGGGAGGTAGGGCAAGACGAGCCCGCTGGCGACGGCCAGGCCGAGGTCCGGTCACGAGGCTGGCGTCGTTTCGCTGCCGACGTTGGGATCGTCATGGTGCTGCTCGTCGTGGTCGTGCCCGAAGACTCAGTAGCAGACGGTGCGAGTGCGGTGCCGGGGCAGGGCCTTGTAGCGGGGATCGCCCCCGAGGTTCCACAGGTAGGTGTCGAGCTGGGCCGAGGTGACCTGGTGGCCGTCGGCGGCCAGCGCGGCGCGCAGCAGCTCCACGGCGTGCACCCCGCCGGCCCTGATCTCGATCTCCTCGGGGGTGCCCGGCGCGATGAGCTCCTCGCGACCGATGCGGTCGAGCAGCTCGGGCTCGTACACCAACACACCGTCGACCTGCAGGACATGTGGCACCAGGTTGTCGGCGAACATCGTCAGCCGGTCGAGGTCGTCGAAGGTGCCGGGCCCGGTTCCGCCGAAGGCCATCGAGAGGTCGAGCGGCGTGATCTGGGCCCGCTTGTAGAAGGGCACGTCGACACCGTGGTACTCGCTCACGTCGTGGAAGAACGGGATCTGGGCGAGGACCCCGATCATCTGCTCCGCGGATCGGCCCGCATCCTCGATCAGGGCGAGGAACGAGCCGTCGTAGCGTTCGAGCAGGAACGCTCCCAGGTCCGAGAAGGCCGACGCGAACAGCTCCATCAGCTCGGCCGCGGGACTGTCGTCGTCGTCCTGGCCGAAGATCTCACAGCACGTCGCCCGGTCGATGGTGGTGAGACGCTCGGGGGTGAGGGGCCCGGTCGCTTCGACGTGCTCGCGCAGAGCGGTGGCGATGGTGTGATAGCCCGAGAGGCCTGGCCGCTTGCGGAGCGTGGGGAACCAGCCCGAGCCGAAGTTGATGGCATCGAGGCTGACCACGAACGATGCGGTCGACTCGAGGTCGCCGAGGGGCTCTCGCCCGGGGTCGTCGTCGGTCCCGCCCAGGGCATCGACGGGGACCTCGGCGGCGTAGGCTGCGAGTCGCTCGTGGTCGATGTGCACGTGGGTGGCCTGTTCGGTCACCCACCGGCAGCGATCACGGATCTGGTCGCAGATCCCCTCGGAGCGGGAGTCGTTGGACATGCCGGCACCATAGGGTGCGCCCGGCTGGCAGGCGAGGACGGAGATCGGTTTGGACGACGGTGCGGACGTGGTGCGCCAGGCGGCGACGCTGGTGGGCGAGGACCTGGCCGGTCGGATCGGGAGCTGGGTCGCCGATGACCCCGATCCGGTGACCCGAACCGAGGTCCACGAACTGATCACGACCGGTGACGCGGACGGGCTCGTCGACCGGTTCGGGGCCCGCCTGGAGTTCGGCACCGCCGGGCTGCGTGGCGCGCTGGGTGCCGGTCCGAACCGCATGAACCGGCTCGTCGTCCGGCACGCGGCCGCTGGTCTCATGGCCCACCTCCCGCCCGGCGCCAGGGTGGTGGTCGGGCGCGACGCCCGCCACGGCTCTCGCGACTTCGCCGACGACACGGCCAGGGTGGTGGCCGCCGCCGGCGGCACCGCGCTCGTGCTGCCCGGTCCGAACCCGACCCCGCTGGTGCCCTTCGCGGTCGGTCACCTCGGCGCCGACGCCGGCGTCATGGTCACCGCCAGCCACAACCCGCCCCAGGACAACGGCTACAAGGTGTACCTCGGCGACGGCGCCCAGATCGTGCCACCGGTCGACGCCGAGATCGCCACCCGCATCGACCAGGTGGCAGCCGGAGGGCCGGTGCCCCTCGCCGAACCCGACGCCGACTCGATCGTGGAGGTCGGGCCCACCATCCTCGCCGCCTACCTCGACGCGGTGGCCCGGTGCCGGCTCGTGCCCGACGCGCCCGGCGTGGCGGTCGTGTACACCGCGATGCACGGTGTCGGTCGCGACCTGCTGGTCGCCGCCTTCGAACGGGTGGGCTTCGCGCCACCGGTGCAGGTGGACGATCAGGTCGACCCCGATCCCGATTTCCCCACCGTCTCCTTCCCCAACCCCGAGGAGCCCGGCGCGCTCGACCACGCCGTCGCCGTGGCCGAACGGGCAGGCTCCGTGCTGGTGATCGCCCACGATCCCGACGCCGACCGGCTCGGCATCGCGGTCCTCGACCGCGGCCGGTGGCGGGTCCTCACCGGCAACGAGATCGGGGCGCTGCTCGGCGACCACATCCTGGCCAACACCGCCGGCGACGACCGGATGGTCGCCACCACCATCGTCTCGTCCCGCCTGCTGTCGCGCCTCGCTGGTGCCGAGGGGGTCCGCTACGTCGACACCCTCACCGGGTTCAAGTGGATCGCCCGGGCGGCTGACGGCGCCGATCCCCCGTCGCGCCTGGTGTTCGGGTACGAGGAGGCGCTCGGCTACGCGGTGTCGCCCGAGGTCCGCGACAAGGACGGCATCACCGCGGCCGTGGTGTTCGTCGAGCTCGCCGGGGTGCTGGCCGACCAGGGACGCACCGTGCTCGACCGGCTCGACGACCTGGCAGTCGAGCACGGCCTGCACGTGACCGACACCTGGGCGGTGCGCTTCGACGGTCCCGATGCGGGTCGCCAGATGGCAGCGGTCATGGAGACCGTCCGCGACGCGGCACCCACCGAGCTGGCGGGGATGGCGGTCACCCGGGTCCACGACTACCTCACCGGAGACGACGACCTGCCGCCGACCGATGCCGTGTTGCTCGAGCTCGGCGACCGGGCCCGGGTGCTCGTGCGGCCCAGCGGCACCGAACCCAAGGCCAAGCTCTACCTCGAGGTCATGGCCCCGACGAGCCGAACGACCCTGGCCGCCGACCGCGACGCCGCGCGACGCACCATCGGGTCGCTGCGATCGGCACTCGCCGCTCGATTGGGCCTCGATCCGGCCTGACCCGCGCGAAGATGGCGGGATGGGACGGCGTCTCGTCGGGGGAGTGCTGGTGGCGTGCGGGCTCATCGCCGCGTCCCTGGCGTGGACGGGGTATGCGGTGAGCCGCACCTTGCTCGACCCCGGTCGCTCCCAGGCCATCGCCGACGACATCTACCAGGACCGCGAGGTGCGGGCGCAGATGCGCTCGTCGATGGCCGACGCGCTCGACGCCGCCATCCCCGACGACGTCTCGGTCAACCGATCCGAGCTGGTGGCCGCCGCCGACCGTGCCCTCGACGACCCCGCGGTCGAGGCACTGCTCGTCGGCGGGATCATCCGCTCCCACCAGCGCTTCCTCGGCGAGGACCCCGATCCCGACGAGCCCATCGTCGTCGACGGTGCGGCGATGGCCAGCGCCTCGCGCACCGCACTGGTCAACCTCCGTCCCGAGCTGATCAACGTGGTGCCCGAGTCGCCGTCGCTCCCGGTCACGCTCCCCACCGACCGCTTGCCCGACGCGGGAGGGTTCCGCGCCTGGCTCAACGGGGCGGTGGCCATGCTCGCCGCGGTCGCGGTCGGGCTGGTCGTCGCTGCCTTCGTGCTCACCAACGACCGCCCACGCGTGCTGCGACGCGTGGGGTTCTGGGCGATCGGCGCCGCCGCGTTCTGGCTCCTGGTGGGGGTCGTGCTCCCTCAGCTCGCCCACCTGCTCCTCCCCGGACCGGCTGCCATCTTCGGCGCGGTCGTCGGGGTCGCCGCCGGCGGCATGATCGAACCGTCCCGCAACGCGCTCATCGCAGGGGTCGGTCTGGTCATCCTGTCGCTGCTGTGGATGGCAGGAGGTGCGCTGCTCGGCCGAGACACCGCTCCGGCCCCACGGCGGCAGCGCCCGCGCCACGAACCGGTACCGGTCGGTGCCACCCGGTCACCGGCCCCGCCGCCACCCGCTGCCCCGTCTGCGCCTCCTGCGCCAGCTCCGGCTCCCGCACCTGCTCCGGCTCCTGCCACTGCCCAGGTGGCCGCCCAACCGCCGCCACCGTCGTCGATGCCGCCACCGTCGGCCCCGCAACGAGCGCCACGCTGGGTCGAAGGCGTGGGCTACGTCGACGACGACCAGACCCAGACGGGCTGAGTCACGGGGCCGGGTTCTCGTCCCGCCCGGCGGCCCAGGCGGCGACCACCCGTTCGATGTCGAGTGGCATCAGGTTCGAGGGAGGACCGCTCGCCGCCTTGCGGTTCACCTCGAGGATGGCCTGGTTGATCGTGGCGACGATGTCGCGCACCACGACCTCGTCGTCGGCGGCGGCGATGTCGGCCAGCGCCCGGTCGAGCTGGCGCCGGACCTGCAGGGTCTTGGGGAGTGTGTCGACCCCTTCGCGCTGCAGCAGCTTCTTGTGCCACCAGTCCTCGTCGCGAGGCGCGAGGAGGTCGGGGATCGGCCGGCCAGCGGTGCTGAGGCCGTCGAACTCGCCCCGCTCCTGGGCCTCGCGGATCTGGCGGTCGATCCAGGTCTCCCAGGTCATCCCGGACGGCTTGCGCTCGGTCACGGGGACCAGCCTAGAGGTGGCTCCGTGACCGGCGGCGCCGGCGCCGGGTGACCGACCAGGCCATGTACACCCCGGCCAGCAGGCCGGACAGGTGCCCTTCCCACGACACCGGAGCGGTGGTGGGCATCGCACCCCACACCAATCCGCCGTAGAGCACCAGCGCGATCAGGCCGAGCACGATCGAGCGGAGTCTGCGCTCCAAGAGGGCGGCGGCGACCAGGTACCCGAAGTAGCCGAACACCACGCCGCTGGCACCGAGGTGGACCCCATCGCGGCCGAACAGCCAGGTGCCGAGCCCCCCGAGCAGGATGACCCCGAGGGTGACCTGCAGGAAGCGGGTCGCGCCCTTGATCGCCACGAGACCTCCGAGGATCAGCAGCGGAACGGTGTTGGCGACCAGGTGCGCGAACCCGTAGTGCAGGAACGGTGCCCACACGATGCCGGGCAACCCGTCGAGCTCACGGGGAACGACACCGGCCTGGTCGAGCTGCTGATCGAACACCGCCTGGTCGGCGCCCTCGGCGATCCACATCGTGGCGACGGTGACAGCGAGCAGGACGAAGGGCCCGGGAGCGCGGGTCCCCGCGGCTCGAAGTGGTGCGGACGGTCGGTTCACCGGATCAGCGTCGCACAGCCGGGTACCGTCGGGGCACCAACGCCACCGAGGGGGACGCGATGCAACAGGAGAGTGCGGTGGAGATCGCCGAGTCGGTCAGGAACGGGTCGCGGTCGGCGGTCGAGGTGCTCGACGCCGCACTGGCTCGGATCGACACGCTGAACGGTCCGCTCAACGCATGGGTGCGGATCGATGAGTCCCTCGCTCGCCAGGCGGCCGAAGCGGTCGACGCCACCGTGGCGGCCGGCGAGGATCCCGGTCCGCTCGCCGGGGTGCCCTTCGGGGTCAAGGATCTGGAGGACTGCGCCGGCTACACGACCGGCCACGGGTCGCTGCTCTACCACGATCACCCGCCGGCAGTCGCGGATTCGGTGCACGTGGCGCGCATGCGGGCCGCGGGCGCCGTGCCCGTCGGCAAGACCACCGCGCCCGAGTTCGGCACGCTCAGCCTCACCCGGAACAAGTCGACCGGCACCACCAGGAACCCCTGGGACCACGAGCGCACCCCCGGCGGTTCGTCGGGTGGCTCGGCCGCCGCCGTGGCGTCGGGGATGCTGCCCGTCTCCACCGCCAGCGACGGCGGCGGGTCGATCAGGATCCCCGCGTCGTTCTCGGGGCTGGTCGGCATGAAGCCGAGCTACGGACGGGTCCCGCACCCCACTCCTCAGGCGTCGGAGACCTCGGTGCTGGGGATCCTCGCGACGACGGTCGCCGATGCTGCCCGCCACCTCGACGTGGTGGCCGGTCCCCACGACCGTGACCGGCACTCGCTGCCCGCTCCGACGCTGGGTTACGAGGCGTCGATCGACACGCTCGAGGTCGGCGGCCTGCGAGTGGGGTGGTCGCCCGACCTGGGGTTCGCCGTGGTCGACCCCGAGGTGGTCGAGCTGACCGAGGCAGCCGCCAGGGCCCTGGCCGAGGCCGCCGGGCTCGCCTGGGTCGACACCGAGCCCCGCCTCACCGATCCCGTGCGGGTGTGGATGTCCTCGGGCGCAGTCGACCTGTGGCTCGACCTCGAACCCGGCATGTGGCCGGGGGTGGCCGACGACGTCACCATGTTCACCCGTCAGGCGCTGGAGGCCACCGAGTCGATGACCCTGCCCCGCTACGCCCGGATCCTGCAGCGGCGCCAGCAGCTCCAGGACGACATGGCGGCGATGTACGCCGATGTCGACGTGTGGCTCACGCCCACCACCGCGGTGCCGGCCTTCGCCGCCGACGGTCCTCCACCCACCGAGATCGCCGGCCGCACCGTCGAACCAGCCATGGCCACCCCGTTCACGATGCTGTCCAACCTCACCGGCGGTCCGGCCGCCTCGGTGCCCGCCGGGACCACGGCGGCAGGCCTCCCCATCGGGCTGCAGATCATGGGACGCCGCCATGGCGACGAGGTCGTGCTGCGGCTGGCCCGCATCCTCGAGACCATCCGACCCTGGCCCCGCTGGGCACCGAACCGCTAGCCGACCGGCTGGCCAGAGAGGAGATCCCCATGTCCACCGTGCTCATCACCGGCGCAGGTTCGGGGTTCGGCAAGGGTGCCGCCCTCGCCCTCGTCGACCGTGGCCACCACGTCATCGCCACCACCGAGACCCAGGACCAGGCCGATGCCCTTCGTGGCGAGGCGCCTCAGCTCCAGGTCGAGAAGGTCGACATCACCACCGACGACGTCGCCAAGGCCGATGCGTGGGAGATCGACGTCCTGATCGACAACGCCGGCGCGGGCCAGTTCGGGCCCATGGCCGACGTGCCGATCGACATCGTCCGCCACCTGTTCGAGGTCAACGTGTTCGGCACGCTCGCCATCACCCAGCGGGTGCTCGCCGGCATGATCCCCCGAGGCATGGGCCGGGTCATCATCGTCTCCTCGATCGCCGGACGCATCACCGCCCCCGCCACCGGCCCATACTCGATGACCAAGCACGCGCTCGAGGCCATGGGCAAGACGATGCGGGCCGAGCTCGCCCCGCTCGGCATCGACGTCTGCCTCCTCAACCCCGGACCCTACGGAACCGGGTTCAACGACCGGATGGCCGAGGCCATGTGGGAGTGGTTCGGCGACAAGAGCCTGCAGGCACCCACCACCGACCTGTTCCAGATGGTGCGCGACTTCGTCACCACCGACCAGCGCGACCCAGTCGAGGTCGTGGACGCGATGGTCGCCCTCGTCGAGGCCGAGACCACCGAGGAGAACAACCCGGTCCCTCCCGACGTCTTCGGCTGATGACCCTCGGCGGGTCGGTCCCGTGAGGTCACGCCGATACCGTCGAGTGCATGACCACGACCGGTGCGACCAGTCCCGGGACCGGGGTCGACGAGGCGATCACCGATCTCGACGACCTGGAGTTCACCAACCGCTGGACCCGCGCGCTCCCACCCGATCCCAGCACCGAGGTGCGCCCCCGGCAGGTCACGGGCGCGGCCTACACCAGGGTTCGCCCCACACCGGTCGCCGCGCCCACCACCCTGGCCTGGTCACCCGAGGTCGTCGAGCTGCTCGGGCTCGATCCGTCCGTGGCCGAGTCCGACGACTTCGCCCAGGTGTTCTCCGGCAACCGGGTGCCGGCAGGCGCCGACCCTCACGCCCAGGCCTACGGCGGCCACCAGTTCGGCAACTGGGCGGGCCAGCTCGGCGACGGCCGGGCCATCTCGCTCGGCGAGGTCCGCGACCGCCACGGTGGCTATCAGACCCTGCAGCTCAAGGGGGCCGGCCCCACGGCCTACTCCCGTGGCGCCGACGGCCGGGCCGTGCTGCGCTCGTCGCTGCGCGAGTACCTCTGCAGTGAGGCCATGCACCATCTGGGCATCCCCACCACCCGTGCCCTCTCGCTGGTGGCCACCGGCGACCAGGTCGTCCGCGACGTGCTCTATGACGGCCACCCCGCCCCCGAGCCGGGCGCGGTCGTCTGCCGGGTCAGCCCCTCGTTCACCCGTCTCGGCACCTTCGAGCTCCCCGCCTCCCGGGGCGAGCTGAGCCTGCTCCGCCAACTGGTCGACACCACCCTCGAGCTCGAGTTCCCCCACATCGCCGCCGAGCCCGGCATGTCGTTCGAGGAGCGGGTGGCCGCCTGGTTCGACGAGGTCGCCGACCGCACCGCCGACCTCGTCGTCGACTGGATGCGGGTCGGCTTCGTCCACGGGGTGCTCAACACCGACAACATGTCGGTGCTCGGTCTCACCATCGACTACGGGCCCTACGGGTGGCTCGAGGACTTCGATCCGGCGTGGACCCCCAACACCACCGACGCCGGGATGCGCCGCTACCGCTACGGCGCGCAGCCCCAGATCGCCCAGTGGAACCTGATGCAGTTCGCCAACGCGCTGGTGACCCTCACCCAGCAGCCCGAACCGCTCCAGGAGCGGCTCAACCGCTTCGCCGAGCGCTACCACGAGCGGTACCTGGCGATGATGGCCGAACGGCTCGGGTGGGGCGAACCGAGCGACGACCCAGCGGCGGACGTGGCCCTGATCGAGTCGCTGTTCGGCGTGCTCACCTCGGCCGAGATCGACCAGGTGATCTTCTTCCGTGATCTGGCCCGCGTGCCGGTCGGCGATCGTGACGAGGTCGGCGACGACGATCTCCTCGCGCCGCTGGCCGACGCCTGGTACGACCCCGCCTCCATCACCGGCGAGGTGCGGACCGGGTTGGTGGACTGGCTCCGGCAGTGGTCCGACCGGGTGGTCGCCGGCGGTCTCGACGACAGCGAACGTCGGCAGCGCATGGACGCGGTCAACCCACGGTTCGTGCTCCGCAACTACCTCGCACAGGAAGCGATCGAGGCTGCCGAGGACGGCGATCTGTCGCTGCTGCACGAGCTGCACGACACGCTGCGCCGGCCCTACGAGGAGCAGCCCGGTCGAGAGCGTTTCTCCCAGCGCCGACCCGAGTGGGCGCGCACCAAGGTCGGCTGCTCGATGCTGTCCTGCAGCTCCTGAGCGGCTACTCGACCACGGCGTAGGCGCGTACTGGGAACGAGCCCATCCCCACCACCGCCGGGGGCACCGCGGAGAAGGTGAAGCGCGCCCCGCCAAGTCGGTCGAGTCCGGTCAGGTGCTCGACGATGGGGATGCTTGCCGCCAGCAGACCGGTGTGGGCCGGGCGCTCACCACTGGCGGTGAGGTCGATGTTGACCGAGTCGATGCCGACCACCCTTGGCGAGGCATCGACCAGGGCGTCGGTGGCACCGTCGGTCAGGCCCGGGTGGTCGGGATCTCCGTAGCGGTCGGTGCCGAAGTGGGCCGACCATCCGGTCCGGATCAGCACCGCCCGGCCGGCCAGGTCGTGCCCGGCGAAGCACTCGGGACCGATGGGGCCCGAGGAGGGTGCATCGATCACGAGACCTGGCACCGCGACCACCCTGGTCAGGTCGAGTCCGGCCAGGTCGTGTCCGTCGCCGAAGCGGTGGAACGGGGTGTCGAGGTAGGTGCCGGTGTTGGCGACCATGTCGATCCGCCCGATCTGGAACTCGTGTCCGGGAGCGTAGCGCTCACGGGACTCGGCTCGTCCGAGGTGGTCGGTGATCGACGGGGCGGGAAGGCCCGGGTAGGTGACCATCCCGTCGCGGATGGGCTGGCTCAGGTCGATGATCGTGGACATGGCCGACATCATGGGCGCGACCGGCGACGGGTGGAAGGGCTGGTCCCGCCAGCATCGGCGGTGATCCTGCCAGCGCTCAGCCGGGATCGGTGATGTCGAGACCGGCCATGGCCCCGATGATGAAGGTGGCCGGCGCCGCGACGCCGGCGTCGCCGATGTCGGCCAGGGTCGACCGGGTGGTCTCCTGCCGGTCGGTCGTGGCCCAGGTGACCGCTGTGACCGGGGTGTCGGGGGCGAGCCCACCCTCGATCAGCTCGGCGGCGATGCCGGCGATGCGTGCCGCCGCCATCAGCACCACGATCGTGCCTCCGGCCGCCGCGATGGCGCGCCAGTCGACCGGACTGGCGCTGCCCGGCGACTGGTGGCCGGTGACGACGGTGAACGAGAACACCTCGTGGCGCAGCGTGAGCGGAACCCCGGCGGCAGCGGGAGCAGCCAGCGCCGACGAGATCCCCGGAACCACCTCGAAGGGCACGCCGGCGCGTGCGAGTGCCATGGCTTCCTCGCCGCCGCGAGCGAACACGAACGGGTCGCCACCCTTGAGGCGGACGACGTCCTGTCCGGCGCGACCCCGCTCGACGAGCAGCTGGTTGATGTCCTCCTGGGGGAGGGTCACATCGCCTGGCGCCTTGCCCACGTTGATCCGCTCGGCGGTGGGCGGCGCCAGGTCCAAGATGGCGCTGCCCGCCAGGCGGTCGTGGACCACCGCGTCGCAGGCACGGAGCAGGTCGGCGCCCCGCACGGTGAGCAGCCCGGGGTCACCCGGGCCGGCGCCGACGAGGTAGACGGTCATCGAGGGTTTCCGGCCATCGGCTGCATCCTGCCATTCTTGCCGGATGGAGCTGCCTCTCACGCCCCTCGACCTCCTCGAACGTGCCCGGCGCCTGTTCCCCGACCGGGTGGGTGTCGTCGACGGTGAGGTGCGCCGCACCTATCGAGAGTTCGCCGCGCGCTGTCATCGTCTGGGCCGGGCGCTGCGGGACGAGGTCGGGATCGCTCCCGGTGACCGGGTCGCCTGGCTGTGCGGCAACACCTCGGAGCTGCTCGAGGCCTACTTCGGCGTGCTGCTCGCCGGGGGGACCCTGTTGCCGCTCAACATCCGCATGTCGGCACCCGAGCTGCGGTTCTGCCTCGACGACTCGGGCTCGGTGATCCTGTTCCGTCACCCCGACCAGGTCGACCCCGACCACGGGATCCCCACCGTCGTGATCGGCGACGAGTACGAGGCGCTGCTGGCCGCCCAGTCCGCCGAGCTGCTCGACTCGCCGGTCACCGACGAGTCCAGCGTGGCCGAGCTGTTCTACACCTCCGGTTCCACCGGTGACCCCAAAGGGGTGCTGCTCACCCACCGGGCGCTGTACCTGCACGCCATCCACTCGGCGCTCACCAACGGCATCGGTGGCGACGACGTGGTCCTGCACACCATCCCCCTGTTCCACGTCAACGGTTGGGGAACACCGCACTACCTCACCGGGCTCGGCGGTGTGCACGTCATGTTGCACCGCTTCGACCCGGAGGAGGTGCTGCACCTGATCGCGACCGAGGGCGTGACCCGCCTGTTCCTCGTCCCGACCATGGCGCGCACGCTGCTCGACCATCCCGCGATGGCGACCGCCGACACCTCGACGGTGAACCAGGTCTCGGTCGGCGGTGCACCGTCGGGCCCCGAGCTGTTGGCCGAGCTCGAGGAGGCGTTCGGGTGCATCGCCATCAGCGGCTACGGCATGACCGAGTCGTCGCCCACCCTCACCCGGTCGCTCGACAAGCCGGGCGAACCCCCGTCGCGGCAGCGTCGGGCCACGACCGGGCTGCCGATCCTCGGCGCCGACGTGCGGGTGTTCGACGAGCGCGACGCGGAGGTGCCGTGGGACGGGGTGAGCGCCGGTGAGGTCGTCGCCCGCTCGAACCACGTGATGAAGGGCTACTGGAACCGGCCGGAGGAGACCGCCGAGGCGCTCCGCGGCGGGTGGCTGCGCACCGGAGACGTGGCCACCGTCGATCCCGACGGGTACCTCACCATCGTCGACCGCAAGAAGGACATCATCGTCTCCGGTGGCGAGAACGTGTCGTCGGTCCAGGTCGAGAAGGCCATCGCCGCCCACCCCGACGTGGTCGAGGTCGCCGTCGTGGGCGTGCCCGATCAGCGGTGGGGCGAGGCGGTGAAGGCATGGGTGGCCATGCGGCCGGGGTCGACCGCCGACGAAGACGAGCTCGGGAGGTGGGTGCGCGACCGGCTGGCGGGGTTCAAGGTGCCCAAGCACTGGACCTTCGTCGATGAGCTGCCCAAGGGCGGGACGGGCAAGATCCAGAAGGGCCAGCTCCGCGAGCGCGGCTAGCGGGCGCCAGCGTGCGGC
>JBKGZW010000165.1:0-5962 GCA_046543225.1 Acidimicrobiales bacterium | reverse complement strand
AGCATCCGGTGCTCGAGCTCGGGAGAGGTCGCCTCGGTCTGCTTGCGGTCATAGGCCCAGTGCCCGAACAACACCACGGCCAGCCACATCATCCACCGTCGGAGGAAGGCGAGGAACAGCCGGAACGCCAGCAAGGGTCCGAACCGAGCCCAACGGCTCCGTCCCAGCAGGATCCGGTCGAGCACGGCCATCGCCTCGCGGAAGATGCGGTCCGACTCGAGGCGGCTGGGGCGCCGCATCGACTGTCGAGCGACGTCGGTGATGGCACCGCGCTGATAGAGGAAGTCGTGGATGATCGCCGCCCGACCGTGGCGCCCCCATGGCGCCACCCACCACCACAGCGGTCGGGGTATCGACGCGAAGTCGGTCGTGAAGCCCGGCGGCACGTTCGCCACCTCGGAATCGTCCTCGTCCACGATCCGGTAGGAGAACGGTTCGCACAGCTCCCACTCGTGGATCGACCCATCCAGATGGTTCACCACCTTCACGTCCTTGGTGAAACGTGCCATTGCCCCCACCCCCTGGTTCGCCGTCGTCGTTCCAGCATCCACGAGGCGGGGGATGCGCGCAACCAGATGTGTGTGGGAGCAGGTAGGTCCCCGGCTGGCATCGTGGTGCGATGCCCGACCGACCCCTCGTCCTGTTGCCGCCGTCGCAGGGCAAGGCCGAGGGTGGGCGAGGACGCTTCCGGCCGAGGACGGGGTCGTTCGCCGGGTTGGCGGCGCAACGCCGCGAGGTGATCGAGGCCCTGGGTGCCGCGCTCGGTGATGACCCCGGCCTGGCCTCGACGCTCTTCGGCGCCGAGGGACCGTTGCTCGACCGAGCGATCGGGTCGATCGAGCGTCTGGTCGCGGGCACGGCTCCGGTCGTGCCCGGCGCCGCCCGCTTCACCGGCGTGGTCTGGGATCACCTCGCCCCGTCGACCGTGGACGACACCTGTCTCGAGCGGCTCATCGTCCCCTCGGCGCTGCTCGGGGCGGTGACCGGCACCGACCCGACGCCCGACCACCGCCTGACCTTCACCGTGTCGGTGCCCGGACTCGGCCGCCTCGACCGATGGTGGCGGCCCGAGCTCTCCAAGGCGGTCATCGATCTGGTCGGCGGTCGACCTGTGGTGGAGATGCTCCCCACCGAGCACCAGCGGGCCCTCGACCTCGACGAGGTGGCAGCGAGCGCCCCGCTCGTGCGGGTGCGGTTCGTGTCCCGGACCGGGTCCCGGGCGGTGGGCCACGCAGCCAAGGCGGTGAAGGGCATCGCGGCCCGGACCGTGCTGACCGAGGGCCTGGGTGCGCTACGTGAGCTCGCCTGGGAAGGCTGGTCTGCTCGTTCCGTGGCCGACGACCGGATCGAGATCGTCGCGCCGTGAGGTCGGTCGCGAGCGGTCAGACCAGCTTGTCGAGGAACCGGTCGACGTCGACGATCACCCGGGTGACCTTGCCCGCTCCGATCAGGCCGCGGGCGTCCCTGGCCGACACCGTGAAGACCAACCTGCGACCTTCGACCTTGTCGAGGGTCGCCTCGGCGGTGACCACTCCTCCCACCTCGGTGGGCGCGAGGTGGTCGATCTGGACCCGCATGCCGACCGAGGTCTCGGTGGGGGCGAGCTGACCGTCGATGGCGGCCATGGCGGCCTCCTCGAACAGCGCGATCAGCCGAGGGGTGGCGAGGACCGGCACCGAGCCGGACAACATGGCGATCGCGGTGTCGGGTTCGGACACGGTGAGTTCGACCGTGGCCGACGAGCCCTGACGTGGAGGCATCCTCGGTACCCTAGGGACCCATCGGGGGTCAGGCCAGCCCAGCACGGTCGGGACCCCACCCACGCACCCGACCTCTGGGGAGACCCGTGATCGACCAGGACCTCATCCAACGCACGATCGGCACCGCGATGCGCACCGGCGGTGAGTTCGCCGAGGTGTTCGTCGAGGACCGGCGTTCCACCGGTGCGGTGCTCGACGACGGTCGGGTCGAGGATCTCAGCTCCGGTCGCGACCGTGGTGCGGGGATCCGTGTCGTCGTCGGCGACACGACCGGGTTCGCCCACACCGCGGATCTCACCGAAGCCGGTCTGCGCCAAGCCGCCGAAGCGGCGGCCGCAGCCGCGAAGGGCGGGTCGGGCGGCACCCAGGTGGTCGACCTCACCCGCCAGAGCGCCCCGCGACCCAACGCGGTGCGCACCCTGCCCGAGGACGTGGCCAAAGCCACCAAGGTCGAGTTGCTGGGCCGCGCCGACGAGGCGGCCCGGGCCCAGGGTTCGGAGATCAGCCAGGTCATGGTCCGCTACGGCGACAACCGGCGCCGCATCCTGGTCGCCAACAGCGACGGGCTCCTCGCCGACGACGACCAGGTGCGCACGCTGTTCTCCATCTCGTGTGTTGCCAACGGCGACACGGGCATGCAGACGGGCCGGGAATCGATCGGCCGCACCGTCGGGTTCGAGCTGTTCGACCTCTACGACATCGAGGACCTGGCCCGCACCGCGGCGCGCCGGGCCATCACCAAGCTCCAGGCGGTGCCCGCGCCCAGCGGGTCCATGCCGGTGGTCATCGGCAAGGGCGGCGGCGGGGTGCTGTTCCACGAGGCCTGTGGCCACGGGCTCGAAGCCGATCTGGTGGCCAAGAAGGCATCGGTCTTCGCCGGCCGCAAGGGCGAGCAGGTGGCCAGCCCGCTGGTGACCCTGGTCGACGACGGCACGATGGCCGAGGAGTGGGGCGCCTACTCGATCGACGACGAGGGCCGGCCGGCCCAGCGCAACGTGTTGATCCAGGACGGGGTGCTCACCGACTACATGTGGGACCACCTCCGCGCCCGCAAGGAGGGTCGTCCCAGCTCGGGGAACGGCCGGCGCCAGAGCTACCAGCACCTGCCGATGGTGCGGATGACCAACACCTACATGGGAAACGGCAGCGACGACCCGGCCGAGATCATCGCTGCCACCGACCACGGCGTGTTCGTCGCCCAGCTCGGTGGAGGACAGGTCAACACCGCGACCGGTGACTTCGTGTTCGGCATGACCGAGGCCTATCTCATCGAGGACGGCAAGATCACCTCGCCCATCCGCGACGGCAACCTCATCGGCAACGGCCCCGAGGTGCTCACCCGCATCGACATGCTGGGCAACGACTTCGAGATGGGTCACCCCGGCACCTGCGGCAAGGACGGCCAGGGCGTCCCCGTCGGTGACGGCACCCCCACCCTGCGGGTGACCAGCCTCACCGTCGGCGGCACCGCGGCGTAGGCGGTCGGACGATGAGCGACGAGTTGTTCTCCCTCGCCGACCAGGTGCTGGCCGCAGCCCAGCCGGGCGAGCAGGCCGAGATCGTGGTCGAGCGGTCGCGCGACACCCAGGTGCGGGTCTATGGCGGCCAGGTCGAGTCCCTGTCCTCGGCGGTGTCCGAGGGCGTCGGTGTCCGCGTCGTGGTCGACCACCGGCAGGGCTTCGCCTACGCCGGCACGCTCGACCCCGCGGCGGTGGCCGAGGCGCTCGCCGAGGCCCGCGACAACGCCGCCTTCGCCTCCGCCGATGAGCACGTCGGCCTGGCCGAGCCCGACGGCGTGGCCCTGCCCGACCTCGCGCTGTTCGACCCCTCCCTCGGGACCACCGCGACCGAACGCAAGGTCCAGTTGGCCACCGATCTCGAACGAGCCGTGCTGGCGGCCGATCCCCGGATCAGTGGCCTCGAGTCGGCCGACTACGTCGACTCGACGACCGAGTCGGTGGTCGCCAGCACCACCGGCATCCGGTCGTCGTCGCGCGACGGCGTCTGCTACGTGATGGCCAACGCCCTGGCCGAACGGGACGGCGAGACCCAGCTCGGATTCGGCTTCTCGGTCGGTCGGGATCCCGCGGCGCTCGACGTCGACCTGGCCGCGGCCGACGCAGCCGAGCGCGCCACCCGGATGCTGGGTGCCACCCAGCCCCGATCGCAGCGGGTCACGATCGTGCTCGATCCCTTCGTGACCGCCCAGCTGATCTCGATCATCTCGGGAACGCTCACCGGCGACGCCGTGCAGAAGGGAAGGTCGCTCTTCGCCGACCGGGTGGGCGAGGAGATCGGTTCGCCGTCGATCACCCTGGCCGACGATCCCACTGACATCCGGGCCTTCGGTGCCTCCCAGACCGACGGCGAAGGCCTGGCGTGTCGTCGCAACGCCCTGATCCAGCACGGGGTGCTCGACCACTTCGTGCACAACACCCTCACCGCCCGCCGGGCCGGCACCACCTCCACCGGCTCCGCGGTGCGAGGTGGGTTCAAGTCGGTTCCCACGGTGGGATGCCGGGCGGTCGGGCTCGAACCCGGCCAGCTCGACCAGGACCAGATCCTCGCCGAGGTCGGCGACGCCATCCTCGTGCAGTCCGTCTCGGGGCTGCACTCGGGGGTGAACCCGGTGTCGGGCGACTTCTCCACCGGTGCCCAGGGGGTGCGGGTGGTCGGTGGCCAGCGGGGTGAGCCGCTGCGCGAGTTCACCATCGCCTCCACGCTGCAGAAGATGCTCCGAGACGTGGTGGCGGTGGGATCCGACGTCGAGTGGTTGCCGATGAAGGCCTCGGGCGTGACCCTCGCGGTGGCCGATGTGACCGTGTCCGGAGCCTGAGTGGCCGACGACCTCCTGGCCCTGGCGACCCGCCTCGTCGAGCGCGCGCGGCCCGACGAGCAGGTCGAGGTCACCGTCGGACGCGGTCGGCGCACAGCTGTCCGAGTCCACGGTGGCGAGGTCGAGTCCTTCACCTCGGCCACCTCGCTCGGGGTGGGGGTGCGCGTCATCTCCGACCACCGTGAGGGGTTCGCCCACGCCGGGAGCCACGACCTCGACGTGTTGGACGAGACCCTCGCCGATGCCCGCGACAACGCAGGCTTCGCCACCGCCGACGAGCACGCGGGCCTGGTCGAGCCCGACGGCGTCGAGCCGGTCCCGGTCGATCACTGGCACCCCGAGCTGCTCGCCTACCGCGATGAGGACAAGATCGCCCGCACCCTCGAGCTCGAACGCCGGGTGCTGGCCGGCGACGCTCGGATGCGGTCGGTCCGCTCCGCGTCGTGGTCCGACGGCGCGGCCGAGTTCGCCCTCGCATCCAGCCGGGGCCTCGGGCTCTCCACCAGGTCCACCTCGTGTTCGCTGTCGATCTCGGCCATCGCCGGCGACGGAGACGACACCGCCACCGGTTCCGGCGTCGACGCGGCCCGGGTGCCGGGCGACCTCGACGACGACTGGGTGGTCACCGATGCCGTTCAGCGCGCGACCGAGCTGCTCGGCGGCGCTCCGGTCGGGTCCCGCCGCCTCACGCTGCTCCTCGAACCCCGGCTGGCGGCGAGCCTGCTCGGCATCGTCGTCCGGACCCTGACCGGCGACGTCGTGCTCAAGGGCCGTTCCCCGTTCGCCGATCGTCGGGGCGAGGCCATCGCTCCCGCAGCCCTCACGCTGGTCGACGACCCAACCGACACCCGCTCGATCGCCGCCGACAGCCACGACGGCGAGGGTCTCGCCACCCGCCGCAACGTGCTCATCGACCAAGGGGTGCTGGCGGGGTTCCTCTACGACGGCACCACGGGACGCCGGGCCGGGAGGGCCTCGACCGCGTCGGCGGTGCGGGGGTCTCGCAGCCTGCCGTCGCCGGGGATGCAGCTCATGGTGGTCGAACCCGGCGACCGGGATCACGACGAGCTCCTCGCCGGCATCGACGAGGGGTTTGCCCTGCGGTCCATGAACGGGCTGCACTCGGGGGTGAACCCGGTGTCGGGCGACTTCTCGGTGGGCGCCGAGGGCCGCATGATCCGTGGGGGAGCCCTTGCCGAGCCGGTCCGCGAGGTCACCATCGCCGGGTCGCTGCAGCGCATGTTGCTCGACATCGCGGCTGTGGGGGGCGACCTCACCTGGCTCCCCGGCGGCACCGGCATGACCAGCCTGGTCATCGGCGACATCTCCCTCGGCGGCCGCTGAGCTGGGGTTCGCCCGTTCTGCC
>JBKGZW010000164.1:0-5973 GCA_046543225.1 Acidimicrobiales bacterium | reverse complement strand
GGCCAGGCGTCCGGGTCGTCCCCGCCGGGAGCGCTGGGCGGCCCCGGCGGTGCGGCGGCCCGAGCGCGTACCGAGGGCCCGCAGCCGGGCGAGCGAGTCGTTGGTGACCAGCCCCGCCCACACCAGGTCCCACAGGGCGGCGAGCACCGGTTCGTTCTCGTAGGGCAGGCCGGCGTCGGCGACGGCCTTCTGGAGGTCGGGCCAGAAGCTGGCGCCCCGCTGGGTGAGGTGGTCGAGGATCGCCTGGTGGACCGGCTCGTCCGGCGGATCGTCTCCCGAGTCGGGGACGAGCAGCGCGGCCTGGTCGCGGAACACGAGGCGGACCCGGCCGTCGGTGGCGCCGAGGGCTCCGGCGCCGATCCAGACGATGTCGCCGGCGGTGGCGAGGGCGTCGAGGTCGGCGGGCCGGTAGTCGTCGAGGCGGGCGGGCAGGATGTCGGCTTCGAGGACCGACACGGGCAGGGCGGCGCCCTGGAGCTGGGCGATGACATCCGCGAGCGCGTCGAGTCCGCGGCGGTTGGTCCCGACGCCTTGCCAGAGGGGGAGGAAGCGGGCGAGGGCCGAGCCGTCGACCGGTTCGATCTCGTTGCGGAGGGCGGCGAGGGACCGGCGGCGGATCTGGCGCAGCACGTCGGGGTCGCACCACTCGCGCTCGTGGCCGTCGGGCCGGAACTCGCCCCGCACCAGCCGTCCGTCGTCTTCGAGGGTGACGAGCTTGGGTTCGACCACGGCCCGGTCGAGGCCCCAGCGGGCGGCCACCTCGCCGGTGAGGAAGGGGCCGTGGGTGCGGGCGTAGCGGGCGACGAGGTCGCCGACGGGGTCGGGCACCGGGTCGGTGAAGGCGGCGGGCAGGCCTTGGGGGACGGCCACACCGAGGGCGTCGCGGAGGCGGGCGGCGTCGTCAGCCGCGGCGATGCGGGCCTCATCGGCGATGGTGACCGGGTAGGCCCTCCGCTCCCCCACCAGCGTCTCGGCCCAGGCCTCGACCGCGGCCCGCCCGTCGTCGCCGGTCTCGCTCCGTTCGACCAGCTCGTCGATCGACAGGGGTCCGAGGACCCGCATCAGGTCGTGCAGCTCGTCGGCGTCGCGGGCTCGGCGTCCCTCGATGCGGCGTTGGAGCTGGTCCTCGACGGCGACGAGGGCGTCGGGGTCGAGCAGGTCGCGCAGCTCCTCGGCGCCGAGCAGCTCGCGCAGCAGGTCGCGGTCGAGGGCGAGGGCGGCGGCTCGTCGCTCGGCGAGCGGCGAGTCGTAGTCGTACATGAACTGGCCGATCCAGGCGAACAGCAGCGACTGCGCAAAGGGGGACGAGCGGGGCGTCTCGACGGGCACGGCCCGGATGCGGCGGGCCCGCAGGTCGGTGAGGACCTGGCGCAGGGCGGGCAGGTCGAACACGTCGTTGAGGCACTCGCGGGTGGTCTCGAGCGAGATGGGGAACGTGGGGTAGGTGGCGGCGACGGCTTGGAGGTCGGCGGCCCGTTGGCGTTGCTGCCACAGGGCGGTGCGGCGGTCGGGACGGCGGCGGGGCAACAGCAGGGCCCGGCCGGCGGCTTCGCGGAACCGGGAGGCGTACATGGCGGTGCCGGGGAGGGCGCCGACGACCAGCTCGTCGATGTCGTCGGGGTCGATGAGCAGCTCGTCGAGGGGGAGCTCGTCGACGGCCTCGGGCAGGCGCAGGGCGATGCCGTCGTCGCTCCACATGAAGTCGGGGTCGATGCCCCATCGTTCGGTGAGGCGTTCGCGCAGGGCCATGGCCCAGGGGGCGTGGACCTGGGCGCCGAAGGGTGAGAGGACACAGACCCGCCAGTCGCCGATCTCGTCGCGGAACTTCTCGACGACGATGGTGCGGTCGTCGGGGACGGCGCCAGTGGCTTCGGCCTGTTCGTCGAGGTAGGCGACGAGGTTGTCGGCGGCGAGCTCGTCGAGGCCGTGGCGTTGGCGCAGGCGGGCGGTGGCCTCGTCGGCGGGCATGGCCCGGATCTCGCGGACGAAGGCGCCGAGGGCCTGGCCGAGCTCGAGGGGGCGGCCGGGGCGGTCGCCGTGCCAGAACGGCATCTTGCCGGGTTGGCCGGGGGCGGGGATGACGACGACGCGGTCGTGGGTGATGTCGTCGATGCGCCAGGTGGTGGCGCCGAGGAGGAAGGTCTCGCCGACGCGGCTCTCGAAGACCATCTCCTCGTCGAGCTCGCCCACGCGGGTGCCGTCGGGGAGGAAGACGCCGAACAAGCCCCGGTCGGGGATGGTGCCGGGGTTGGTGACCGCCAGACGTTGGGCCCCGGCGCGGCCTCGGATGGTGCCCTCGACGCGGTCCCACACGATGCGGGGGCGCAGCTCGCTGAACTCGTCGGAGGGGTAGCGGCCGGCGAGGAGGTCGAGGGTGGCATGCAGGACGTCGTCGGTGAGGTCGGCGAAGGGGGCGGCGCGGCGCACGAGGCGGGCGAGGTCGTCGACGGTCCAGTCGTCGAGGGCGGCCATGGCGACGACGTGCTGGGCGAGGACGTCGAGGGGGTTGCGGGGATAGCGGGTGTGTTCGATGAGGCCGTCGTGCATGCGGGCGACGACGACGGCCGCTTCGACGAGGTCGCCGCGGTGCTTGGGGAAGATGCGGCCCCGGCTGGGTTCGCCGACCTGGTGGCCCGCCCGGCCGATTCGTTGCAGGCCTCGGGACACCGCGCCGGGGGATTCGACCTGGATGACGAGGTCGACCGCGCCCATGTCGATGCCGAGCTCGAGGCTGCTGGTGGCGACCAGGCCCTTGAGGGTGCCGGACTTCAGTTGGTCTTCGATGACGAGGCGCCGTTCTCGGCTGAGCGACCCGTGGTGGGCGCGGACCAGGTCGGTGTGGTCGTCCTCGCTGGGTGGTTTGCCGAGGGCGTCGCCGTCGAGGGCGGCGCCGTCGACGGCGAGCTCGTTGAGGCGGGTGGCGAGGCGTTCGGCGAGTCGGCGGGCGTTGACGAACACCAACGTGGAGCGGTGCTGTTGGATGAGTTCGAGGAGCTTGGGGTGGATCGAGGGCCAGATCGAGCGGCGGATGGCGCCGCCGGGGGCGCCGACGTCGGGTGGGAGGCCGCCGGCGCCGGGTTCGATGATCTCGCCGAGGGCGCCCATGTCCGAGACGGGGACCACGACCTCGATGTCGAGGGTCTTGGTGGAGCCGGCGTCGACGATGGTGACGGGCCGGGGTGTGCCGTGGTCGTCGCGGCCGCCGAGGAAGCGGGCGATCTCGTCGAGGGGGCGTTGGGTGGCCGACAGGCCGATGCGTTGTGGTGGGCGGTCGGTGATCTCTTCGAGGCGTTCGAGGGTGAGGGCCAGGTGGGTGCCCCGTTTGGTGGGGGCCATGGCGTGGATCTCGTCGACGATGACCGCTTCGACGTTGGCGAGGGTCTCCCGGGCCTTGCTGGTCAGCATCAGGTAGAGCGACTCGGGGGTGGTGATCAAGATGTCGGGCGGGGTGCGGACGAGCTGGCGGCGTTCGTCGGCGGGGGTGTCGCCGGTGCGCATGCCGACGGTGGGGTGATGGACGGTCTCGCCGAGGCGTTCGGCGGCGAGGGAGATGCCGGTGAGCGGGGCCCGCAGGTTCTTCTCGACGTCGACCGCCAGGGCCCGCAGCGGCGAGAGGTAGACGATGCGGGTGCGGCGTTCCTTGTCCGGGACCGGTTCGGTCATCAACCGGTCGATGCCCCACAGGAACGCGGCGAGGGTCTTGCCCGAACCCGTCGGGGCAAGGATCAGCGTGTGCTCACCGGACGCGATGGCCTCCCACCCCTTGGCCTGCGCCGCGGTCGGCTCCGGGAACGACGCATCGAACCATCCCCGAACCGCCGACGAGAACCGATCCAAGCTCACCGCGCCACGCTACCGAGGTGGCGCGACGGTCAGCTCGGCACGCCAGAGGCCGGCTATCCTCGCTCCATGAGTCGGCGGATCGGGCGATCACGCCAGCGGGACGCTCACGTGTCGCCAGATGGTGGGAGACAAGGTCTGATGACAGGTCGGGTCATCTTGCTGTTGGCTGTCGTTGCCTCCGCCCTCTTGGTTGCCGTCCTCATGCTGTGGTCGTGGGTGGCAATGGGGCCGCTGATCAACCAACCACCCTCAGAATCGATCGGGTCGTTCAGAATCAGCGTTCCAGCAGACGACAGCAACCAAGCGGTCCGCTTCGGGCCCAACGACGTCGAGGGCATGAAACTCCGGCAAGCGGAGTGGCCGCTCAGACAGGTAGACCCCTACGACTCAGTGATCGTCGATACCGGGATCCTGTTCCTGGACGACGGGGAAACACGATTCGAGTACTGCTTCGAGGACCCAGTGTCCCTGCTCCGCGACGAGGAGGATGATCTCGACCTGTTCGAGCCGGGCGACTGTGTGAACTCAGAGGACCGCTTCTACCATCCCCTCGGCCGGCTCCCGGAGTAGACGACTGGGTGGAGCGCTCGACCTCGGCTCGCCGCCTACCGACCACCTAGTTCAGTCGGGTGCGCCGTGGAGGCCGTGGCGCAGGATCGACAGGACCTGGTCGATCTGGTCGTCGAGCGCGTCGGGGTTGCCAGTCTCGAGCAGGTCCCCCAGGTGGGTCATGGTCGTGAGGACGAACCGCCGGACGAGGTCGGGGGACAGCTCGGAGCGGATCTGGCCCTGGTCGAGGGCCCGGTCGACCATCTCGCCGAGCGCGCTGTCGGGACGGAAGCCGAACGTGGACACGACGGTGGCGAAGATCGGATGGCCACGTTCCTCGAGCAGGGCACGGCTCAAGCGGTCGATGTCGGGATGGGCTGCCGCGAAGGCGAAGCTGGCTCGGATCTGGATCCCGATGGTGGTGAGCAGGTCGTCGTGAGCGTCCACCGGGTGCTGCTCGAACCAGGCTGCCTTCTGGTCGAGCATCCACTCGACGAGGGCGAGGAACAGCCCCTCCTTGCTCGAGAAGTGGTGATAGAGCTGACCCTTGCTGACCCCGGCCTCGGCGAGGATCCGGTTGATCGATGCGCTGTCGTATCCCCGTTCGACGAACTCGTCGATCGCCGCCGCCAGCAGCGCGTCGCGGTGTTCGAAGTCGGATCTGAAGCTCATGGTGTCGTGGCTGGCTCGGTGCGGCGGAGCCATGCCGTCAGCTCGTGACACGCCAGGTCGAGGTTGCCCATCTGGCAGTGCTGGTCGGCGTCCTCGTCCTTGGTGAAGGTGCGGACGGTGACCGATCGGGCCGCCGTGAGGGCGCGCACCTGGAGGCGGGCCAACCTCGGCGGCTGGAACCTGTCCTTCTCGCCACACATCACGAAGACATCCTGGGTGACCCGTTCGCTGGTGAGGTGGTCGGCGTTCATCCCGAGGAACCAGTCGACCACCGCCACCGGCTCGTCCTCGTCGACGAGGTAGAGCGCCTGGTCGACGACCTGGCGCAGGGTCGGGCTGAGTCGGGTGCGGATCCGGACGCTCCAGTTCATGAACCGTCGGCGGCGCAGCATCGCCCGCACGACACCCCGCGCCGGCGCGGGGATGGCGGTGATCCAGTCGTACACCGGAGGCCAACTCACCACGCGATCGATGCGGGGCTCGAACGCCGCGGCTCGCAGCGCCCAGTAGCCACCCATCGAGATCCCCACGAGGGCCGCGGTGTCGATGCCGAAGTGGTCGAGGACGGCACCGACCGGCTTCTCCCAGTCGTGGTCGAAGGTCAGCCCGCCGAGCGCTCTGGCACCACCCTGGCCGGGTCCGTCGAACGCGACGACGTCGAACCCTGCCGAGGCGATCCGTTGCCAGATGGCGAAGAACTCCTCGATGAGCGAGTCGAACCCGCCATGGATCAGCACCGTTCCGATGGGCGATCCATCGATCGCGGGCAGCCGGTAGGCGGGGATCGTGGAGTCGCCGTATGCGACCTCGTGCCGAGTCGCGCCGCCTGCGGAGAAGCCGGCGTCGAACAGGTCGCGGTAGCGGCGATAGATGTCGACCTTGTCGGGGGCGCTTGGCGGGGTGAAGAAC
>JBKGZW010000163.1:0-6062 GCA_046543225.1 Acidimicrobiales bacterium | reverse complement strand
CCGTCCTTCATGGCGATGAGGTGCTGGGCGTAGCGGCAGGCGAGGTTGAGGTCGTGCAGGACCACGACGATGGTCCGGTCCTCGGTCTCGTTGAGCTCGGCCAGCAGGTCGAGCACCTCCACCTGGTGGGCCAGGTCGAGGAACGTGGTCGGCTCGTCGAGCAGCATGAGTGGGGTGCCCTGGGCGAGGGCCAGGGCGATCCACACCCGTTGGCGCTGCCCGCCGGAGAGCTCGTCGACGGGACGGTCGGCGAGATCCGTGGTTCGGGTGGCGGCCAGGGCGACGTCGACGGCGGCTTGGTCGGCTCGGGACCACTGGCGGAAGAACCGCTGGTGGGGGGAGCGGCCGCGGGCGACGAGATCCGAGACGGTGATGCCCTCGGGAGCGATCGGCTGCTGGGGCAGGATGCCCAGGCGGGTCGCCACCTCCTTGGTCGGCAGACGGCCGATGTCGTGCCCATCGAGGAGCACGGTGCCGTCCGCCGGTTTGAGCAGGCGGGCGAGGCCCCGCAGCAGGGTGGACTTGCCGCAGGCGTTGGCGCCGACGATGGCGGTGACGTTGCCGTGGGGGATCGTGACGGAGAGGTCGTCGCAGACCAGGCGACCGCCGTCATAGGCGAGCGACAGGCTCTCCGCCGCCAGCGTCTGACCCGTCTGCTGCGGCATTCGCTGCGACAGGCGGTCGTGCTGGGTCATCCGCCCGATCCGATCCGGTTGGCCCGCGCCAGCAGGTAGAGGAGGTAGGGCGCGCCCAGGATGGCCGTGAAGACGCCGACGGGCAGCTCGGTGGGCGCGAACAGCCGGCGGGCGGCGAGATCAGCAGCGACCAGGAGCAGGGCACCGCACATGGCGGCGGGAACCAGGGCCAGGGACCGCCCACCGGTCAGGCGCCGGGCGATCTGTGGTGCGACGAGTGCCACGAACGCGATGGGGCCGGCCGACGCGGTGCTCACCGCGGCGAGGGCGACACCGGTCAGCAGCAGCCCGCCGCGGGCGAGCTCGACGCGGGTGCCCAGGCCCCGGGCGGCGTCGTCGCCCAGTTCGAGCAGCCGCAGATGACGGGCCAACCCGATCGCGCACGGGACGAGCACGAGCAGCGCGATGGCGATGGGGCGGACGTGGTCCCAGCTACGGGCGTTCAGGCTGCCGGTGAGCCAGACGGTCGCCCGTTGGGCGTCGAGGATCTCGGCCCTGGTGAGCAGGTAGGAGGTGACCGAGCCCAACATGGCGGTGATGCCGATGCCTACCAGCACGAGCCGGTAGCCGGTGACGCCCTTGCGGTAGGCCAAGGCGTAGATGGCCAGCGCGGTCGCCGTCGACCCGGCCAGTGCACCGAAGGTGACCTGCACCGACGTGCCGTGGAGCACCACGATGGTGAACACCGCGGCAGCCGCGGCCCCGGCGTTGATGCCGATGATGTCGGGGCTGGCGAGGGGGTTGCGGGCGATGCGCTGGAAGATGGCCCCGGAGATGCCGAAGGCTGCGCCGACCATCGCCGCCGTCAGCCCGCGCGGCAGGCGGAGCTGGCCGATGATGAAGTCGGCGTCCTCGCTGCCCTGGCCGATGAGGTAGGAGAGGACGTCGACCAGCGGGATCGGGAAGTCGCCGATGCTGATCGACCAGGCGAAGGCCGCGGCGGTCACGCTGGCGACGGCCAGCGTGACCAGGACCGATCGGGTGTCGACCCGGGTCGAGATCCCGAGGCGGTCCGAGCGCAGGATGGTCATGCCTCCCGGGTGGGCCCGGGAGGGGAACCGGCGCCGGGCGACAGCCGGGGCGGGAGCGGCCATCAGAGCTCGGCCAGCTTCCGCCGGCGGACCAGGAACACGAAGAACGGCGCGCCGACGAAGGCGGTGACGATCCCCACCTGCAGCTCACCCGGCCGCGCCACGACGCGGCCGAGGACGTCGGCACCCAGGAGCAGCGACGGGGCCAGCAGCAGCGACCAGGGCAGGATCCAGCGGTAGTCGGGCCCGCAGATCGCGCGGGCGACATGGGGGATGATGAGCCCGACGAAGCCGATCGGCCCGGCTGCCGCCACGGCGGCGCCGGAGCAGACGATGACCGCGGCGGCCGACAGCAGACGGGTGCGCCCGACCCGCTCGCCGAGCGAGACCGCGACGTCGTCGCCCAGCGCGAGGTTGTTGAGGCCGCGCCCCGACGCCAGCGCGAACAGCACACCGACAGCCAGGAACGGCGCCACCTGCGCGGCGATCGCCGCGTCGCGCCCGGCGAGCGATCCCACCGCCCAGAACCGGAACTGGTCGAGCGTGGAGACGTCGATGATGAGGATGGCCGAGGTCACCGAGCTCAACAACGCCGCCATCGCGGCTCCGGCCAGCGCCAGCTTCACCGGGGTGGCCCCGCCCCGGCCGATCGAGCCCAGGCCGTACACGACGAGACTGGCCAGGCCCGCACCGACGAACGCGAACCAGACGTAGCCGGTCAGCGACGAGATGCCGAGCACGTGGATGCCCATCACGACGGCGAGCGCCGCTCCGGCCTCGACCCCGAAGATCCCGGGATCGGCGAGGGGGTTGCGGGTCACGCCCTGCATGACGGCGCCGGCGAGGCCGAGCCCGATGCCGACACCCAGGCCCACCAGGGTGCGGGGCACCCGCAGGCTCCAGACGATCAGGTGGTCATCGAGCGTGGGGTCGTGGTCGAACAGGGCCTCGACGACGGTGCCCAGTGGGATCGGCTTGGACCCGTAGGCCACCGACGCCAAGAGCAACAGCACCAGGACGACTGCCGCGACCAGCAGGCCGGCGCCACGCCCCCATCCACTGCGGAGCAGGCCTTGGCGGCGGCGTCGCACCGGTTCCGGGTCGGCGGGGAGCTCGACCTCTCCTGGCCGGACCACGCGCTCGACGACGGTCACCGCTCAGCCGCCCGGTTCCCACATCGTCGCCGTGTACCCGGCCTCGAGATCGGCGGTGATCACCTCGGGGGCGACGTCGAGGTCGAGGTGGTCGCGCAGCGCGCACGCCGCCGACGGTTGCTCCTCGGGGCCGGGCCACGACGAGGGGTCCCACAGACGGGATCGCCGGAACGCCTTGGCGCAGTGGACGAAGCACTCCTCCACGTCGATGCCGATGGCCAGTCTCGGGGCCCGCCCGTCGATGGCCACCGCGTCGAGGACCGCTGGATCGGTCGTCAACGTGGCGCGTCCGTTGACCCGCAACGTCTCATCGACACCGGGGACCAGGAACAGCATCCCGACGCGGGGGTGGGCGAGCAGGTTGGTGTGGCTGTCGAGCCGGTTGTTGCCGGCCAGATCCCCCATGGCGAGTCGCGTGTCGTCGAGCACGGCCACGAACCCGGGATGCCCGCCACGAGGCGACGCGTCCGTCCCGTCGTCGCTGGCGGTGGCCAACACCACGAACGGGGCCGCGGCGATGAAGGCCCGGGCTGCGGCGTCGACGTGGTCGATCTGTTTGCGCAGCACCAGCTCGTGGGGCTCGCGGTACAGCCGGCGCAGCCCGTCGACGTCGGTGATGGCTTCAGCGAAGGGCACGCCTCATCCCCCCGTGCCCTCGGCGGCGAGCGCGGCCTCGGAGAGGATCTCGACGTACTCGTCCAGGCCCCACGTCAACGACAGCGCGTTGGGAGGCGAGACCGACGCCACGTACGGCGCCCCGACCAGCGGCGCAACCGTGCCGCTCTCGATCTGCGGCAGCTGCCTGGCGTAGTCGGACTCCAAGAACGCGTCCATCTCCTCCTGGGTCGCCGCGTGCGCGACGAGCACGTCGCTCTCCAGCTCGCCGAGGCGCTCCTTGCTGAGAGTGAAGTAGAAGGTCGACTCGTCGGTGGCGAGGTCGGTGACGGCCTCGGCGTTGGCGAAGCCGAGGTCGGTGAGGAACTGCACCCGCGGGTCGGCCTCCTTGTACACGTAGAAGGTGTCGGGGGTGTCGACGACCTGGATGACCGTCTTGTCCTGGAACTCCGGGTGGGCCTCGGCGGCGGCCGCGACCTCGGCGTCGATGTCGTCCAGGAGCTGCGTGGCCTCCTCGGACTTGCCGAGCGCCTCACCGACGATCTCGATCGTCTCCCGCCACGGCGTGGCCCAAGCCTCATCGGGATAGGCGACCGTCGGTGCGATCTCGGAGAGCAGATCGAACTCCTCCTGGGTCAGACCCGAGTAGACAGCGAGGATCAGGTCCGGCTCCGCCGCGGCGATCGCCTCGATCGGCGCCTCCTGAGCATCAGGAAGGCGCTCGGGAATCTCGGCGTCCTCGGCCTCGAGCGCGTCACGGACCCACGGCAGCACCCCCTCGTCGTCGCCCCCGTAGGCCTGGTACGGCATGGCCTCCGGGGTGACACCCAGCGCGATGGCCGCTTCGGTGCTCCCCCAGCCCCATGTCACCACCCGCTCCGGTGCCTCGGGGATCTCGGCGGTGCCGAGGGCGTGCTCGATGGTGACCGGGAACGCGTCGTCAGTCGAGGCCTGGCTGGACGCCTCGTCGCCGGCGTCGGCTGGTACAGAGACCGAGCCCCCTCCGTCGTCGTCGCCGCAGGCAGCGGTGATCATCAGCATCGCGATGACGAGGGCGAGCATCGGGGAGCGGCGAGAGCGGCGCACGGGGAGACTCCTTGTTGGGCGGTCAGGACTCGGAAGTTCGGGGTGAAGGCCCCGCTGGCGACGACCCTGCAGCGATGGCTGCGCGTCGACCATGCGATCCTTCAGACTTCCTTGCGTCATGAGTTAGGTGGACCAAACATCAGGACGCATGTTAGGTCCTCCTAAGACGCAACCCGCAAGCCCACCGACGCAACAGCTCGATCTCGGGTTCAAGGGCGGGATCTGGCCGCGCGTGTCTGGACCCGTGCCGAGCCGAATCACTACCAGGCCCAGGGCGTAGCGCACGGTCTCGTCAGGTCGCCGGGGTTGCAGCCCCGGCGTCCACTCGTTTGGTTCAACGAGGCAGGTACGCAGCCGGCGGTACCTAGCGCTGCTGGATGTCGGCCTCCACCGGTGGGTCGAGCTCGAGCCCGTCGGCGACCCAACGCCAGGTCACCTCGGTGTCGGCCACGAAGGTCCCCTCGGCGGCGCGGTCGTCGGCGGACGGAAGGGCCCGGACGGTCACCGTTCCCACGGGCCGCTCGCCGACGTGGGCCATCACCGGACCGAGGGCGATCGCGCCCCCGTCGCGGATCCACATCGGCATCCGGTCGAGCGGTGCATCGACCGTGAGCCATCGGCCGCCGTCGGCCACCTCGCCGGTCCACCAGTCCTCCCACCTCCCGGCGGGTAGGTACACCCGCCGCCGCCCGGACGGGTCGAAGACGGGAGCCACCAGCAGGTGCTCGCCGAGCAGCCACTGGTCGTCGATGTTCCAGGTGGTCGGGTCGTCGGGGAACTCCACGACGAGCGCCCGCATCATCGGCAGGCCGGCAGCCGCGCTGCGACGTGCCTCGCCGAGCAGGTACGGCAGGAGCTGGTAGCGCAGGTGGAGCCACTGGCGGCCGATCTCGAGCACGTCACCGCCGTGGTCGACCAGCTCGCGGTTGCCCACGCCGTGGATGCGGGCGTGGGAGACGAACAGGCCGGCCTGGATCCAGCGGATCAGGAGGTCGCCGCCCGTGTCGGTGAGGAACCCTCCGATGTCCTGGCTCCAGAACGAGAACCCGGACAGCCCGAGGGACAGCCCTCCGGCGAACTGCGGCCCGAGGTTGTCCCAGTTCGGGCTGGAGTCGCCGCCCCAGTGGAGCGGGTAGCGCTGGCTGCCGGCCCACGCCGACCGGGCCCAGATGATCCATTCGCCGGTGGCGTCGTGCGTCGCCTCGGCGATGGCCTTGTTGTAGAGCAGCGGGTAGCGGTTGTGCTGCAGGGGCCCGGGGATGCCGTCGTGGTAGACACCGTCGAGCGGTGCCTGCTCGCCGAAGTCCACCTTGATCGCGGCGGCGCCGAGCTCGTGCAGCTTGCGGATCCACCGGCCGTAGATCTCGATGCCTGCGGGGTTGGTGAAGTCGATGATGCCGACCTGGCCCTGGAAGCCGGGTGTGGAGCAGATGTGGACGTCGTAGAGGCTGCCGTCGTCCCGGGTGACGAACGCGCCGGCC
>JBKGZW010000162.1:0-6101 GCA_046543225.1 Acidimicrobiales bacterium | reverse complement strand
CGGCATCAAGGAGATGAAGGTCCGCTTCACCCCCACCACGCCGTCGACGGGCTGATCGACTCGCCGATCACCCATCGAGCAGACGGTTTACCTCGGCGACGAAGGTGGCAGCGACCGAGTCGGGCGCATACTCCCTCGCCAAGCGCTCGGCCTGACCGGCGGCACGGCGACGAGCGGCGTCGGGGTCGGCACGAACGGCTCGCAGCATCTCCACCGCGCGCTCCAGGTTCGGTTCAGCCCACCGTGACCGTGGATCGGGAGCCAGGTCCCCGACCTGAGCCGGGACGAGGTCAGTGGGCACCAACCACGACGCGTCGGGATCCAGGTAGCTGGCGGGACCACCCCAGTCGGTGGTGACCACCGGAGTACCGGACACGGCAGCATCGAAGGCGCCGAGATCCCAACCCTCGCTGTGGGGGAGCGAGAGCCAACAGTCGCCACGCTCGTGCAGCCCCCGCACCTGGGCGTCGGTGAGCACCTGGTCGGCCAGCACCACCTCGGGAGCCGGACCGACTCGTGCGAGCGCCTTGGCCAACGCGACCCAGGTCCGCTGTGACAGCTCCGGCGCCACCGACCGGTCCGCGAGCAGCGAGTCGTCGATCTCTCGTCCCGACTTGAGCACGAGGACCACCTCGTCGGTGGCGCCGAAGGCACGAGCGACGCAGTCGATCGTCTGCCACGGAGCCTTGCGGGACGACCAGGCGGCGATGCTGTAGACGACGAATCGTCCGGCGAGGTGGTCGAGCCAGGCGGTGTCCGCCTCGGCCACGAGCGGTGGGCACACGTGCGGCACCACGACGACCGGTGTCGTCACACCACCGTCGCGAAAGACCTCGGCGTTCCACTCGGTCGGCACGACGACCAGATCGCAACGATTCAACAGATCTGGCCAGTGGTCCTGGATCCGGTCGGTCTCCCACACCGTGTGACACACCAACGCCGCCTCCCCTCGGTGGCGCTCTGCCGCTGGGATCAGTTCGGGGGTGGCGTGTACCACCAGCACATCAGGCTGACCGGAGGTCGATCGGTACGAGTCCAAGCCACCGTGGCTGGGCCGGTCGGGATCGAACCGGGGTTCGGAGATGTGGAAGTCGATCGGGGTCCAACGCACCGACACCCCATGATCGAGCAAGGCAGCCACCAGACGCTGCCCGGCGATGCCATACCCGGTGGCGTAACCATGGCACCAGTAGTCGATGAGCAGTGGGCGGGACACGTCAGAACAAGCCGTGGTCGGGCAGGAACGGGCGAGCCAGCGTCGCGAGCGGTGTGTCCGTCTCACGGAGCAGGTCTTCGGTAACCGCCGCCGCGGAGAACCGTGAGAAGTCGGTGCGATCCTGCTCCCACCACAGGTGCGCACACAGGTGCACCGAATAGGTCCGGTCGAGCGCGCCGGGGATCATCGGTTCCTCGAGCAGCGCCGAGACACCCTCGGGGGTGTGGTCGAAGGGCGAGAACCGCTCCTTGTCGACGACCAACACCGACTCGGGATTCGCCTCGGCCAGGCGAGTGGCCAGGCGACAGGAGTGTTCCGACCAGGTGCCATCCATGGTCTCGACGATCTGATCGCGCCAAGTGGTGATGAAGTCGGAGCCAGGCCTCGCCATCATCAAGGCGTTCGACACCGAGGGTTCGGGGTCCGAACGATCGGAGTACTGCACCGGAGCCTCCCGCCCGATCAAGGCCTCGACGTCCCACCAGTGCTCGGGCACCGGGCGCACGAACAACGTGTCGATGTCCGCGTACATGCCCCCGTCGCGCGCGAGCACGTCGAGGCGGATCACGTCACTGTGATGCGCGTGTCGGTAGCGAGCGACCATGGGATCGACCTCCACGGCATCGACCTCCGCGATCGGCTCCACGCGATGGAGCTGCACAAGCGGCCGTGCCAGGTCCCAGTACACGCCATATGGGAGGTGGAACAGATGCAGCCGAATCTCATCCGGGGCCAGCACCCGCCGACACGACTCGATCGCCAAGTAGTGCAGGAGATGAAACGGCTCGTCCTGGGGACGGAGCCCGAAGATGAAGTGGATGATGCGCTCAGGCACGGTGCGATGGTGAGATGGATCAGACCATGACACAGTCATGGCGAGGACCGGTGAGGTCAGGACGATGCCTGTGAGGATCCCACATCGCCAGGGTGAGCGGTGAGCAACCGCCCGCGACTCGTCGTCGTCGCCCCCATCGAACCGGCCTCCACCGGCAACGGCCTTGCCATGCGAGTGCAGATGCTCGTCGAGGCCGCCGCCAGGAATCAACGGGTCGAGCTGGTCGTCGTACCCGTGTCCGGAACGCCGCCGATCGTCGACCAGGAGCGGCCCACGCCGCTGCAGGTCGTTCCCGCCCTCGACGACGGCGACCATCGGGCCCTCGACCCATGGCTCGCCGACCCGATCTGGAGATCTCGGCTCGCCCGGCTCGCCCCCCTCCCCAGGGCCGTCACGCGAGTACCGCTGGTCCCCGAGATGATCGTCCTCGATGACCACGGGCCCATCTCCGGAGTGCTGGCCTGTCGGCTGACCACCTCGCTACTCGGCCTACGCCTCGCCGAGATGCTGCAGGTACCGCTCGTGGTGGACCTGGACGACGACGACGAGGCGCTGGCGGCATCCCGTGGCGATGCTGCGACCGCCCAGTCGTGGCACCGGGTCGCTTCCCTCGTCCTCGACCACACCCACCTGACGCTGGCCGCCAGCGCCCCGGTGGCCGAAGCGATCGGAGCAAAGCACACGGCGGACCACCCGACGGTGGTCCCCAACGCGGCACCGGCGCCCACCGCGGCCGCGACGCCGCGGCCGGGCGACCGCCGCGTGCTGATGGTCGCCAACTTCGACTATCCCCCCAATCGTGATGCCGCCCGGTGGCTGCTCGACCAGGTGCTGCCCCTGCTCCCCGAGCGGTGGAGCCTCGATCTGGTCGGCCCCGGTGGAACGAGTCTGCGGGGACACATCCACCACGACGGCCGGGTCCGGTTCCATGGCCTGGTCAGCGATCTCGACGCCCTGTACTCGGCCAGCGACGTCGCGGTCGCGCCACTCCTCGCCGGGTCTGGAAGCAGGATCAAGGTGCTCGAGGCCTTCGCCAATCGTCGCCCCGTGGTCGCGACCACCGTCGGGGTCGACGGCCTACTCGTCGAACCGGGGCATCACGTCCTCGTCGCCGACGCCCCCGAGGACTTCGCCGACGCGATCGTCGCGCTGGACGATCCCTACCTGGCGCGACGTCTGGTCTCCGCCGCCGAACGCCTCGTCGCCTCGACCTACCATCGGCACGATGTGATCGCCACCGCCGCTCGGACGCTGGAGCGAGCCTTCGATGGTGAACGCCCCGGCGCCCCACGAACCGAGGAACGAGGACCGTGAGCCAAGATGCCGACAACCGACCCGTCGCACGCGATGACATCGAGATCTACGAGGCCGACGACGGGCTCTTGATCTATGACCTGCAGCGCGACCGAGCCCACCACCTCAACTCCACCGCAGGAATCATCTTCTCCATGTGCACCGGACAGACCACGGTCGACGACATGGTGGGACACCTTCAGGAGGCCTTCGGGCTTCCGCAACCTCCACAAGACGAGGTGCTCACCTGTCTCGAAGACCTCCGAGGTGAAGGGCTGCTCACCTGAGCGCGACCGAGTCGATCTCGTTCGACCTCCTCTGGCACCGGGTCGAGATCCGCACGCACGGCCCCGAGGCTCGCGCGTCGGTGGAGCCTCTGATTCAGCGAGCCTCCCAGCCGACCGATCCGATCGCCACCATGGAGCTGACAGTGGCGACCCATCCGGTGGGGTTCGAGATCTCGGACCGGAGTGACCGACTGGTGCTGACCACCAGCGCCGACGCCGCTGGGACCCACGTGTTCGAGCGTGTGCAACGACGAGCCTTCGAGCTGGCGGCCCGCAAGGGCTGGCTCCGGATACACGGCGCAGTCATCGAGCTTCACGGCCGGCGCATCGCGGTGATCGGCTCCTCGGGCGTCGGCAAGACCACCCTCGCCCTGGCAGCCCTCGCGGCAGGACACCCCGCCGAAGCCGACGAGAGCTTCCTGATCCTCGATGGCACAGCGCTCTCCGTACCTCGTCGGTTCCATGCCGAGGTGGGCACGCTCGACCTCGTTCCCGACGCCAGGGAGTGGGTCGCACCGTCGCCGCTCCTGCAGCGCGACCCTCCGCGATGGGCCATCGATCCCAAGACGGTCGATCCTCGGTGGCGAACCCGCTCAGGTCTGCTGGACCTCCTCGTCGTCGCGTCGACGACCGGCCCGAAGCTCCATCTCGCCCCGATGCCCGGCGCCGAGGCGGTACCACACCTGCTGGCCAACGCGCTTCCGACCATCGAGACGCGGGCGCAGGTCGCCGCTCAGGTGGCTGCAGTGCTGCACCACACGAAGATCGTGATGCTCACCGGCGTCCATCGGGCTCCGCCCGACACGATCCTGGCCCGCCTGGCGGCGGTGGTGGGCTAGCCTTGGCGCTCGGGTGCATCCGGTCGCAGCGAGGAGAGTCTCCGATGGACGAACACGAGTCGATTGAGCCCAGCGAGCCGTCCAGGCTGCTCGACAGCGTCGGCACCAGTCGCCGGGACTTCGTCAAGCGCGTCGCGGTCGGCACAGCGTTCGCAGCTCCGGTGCTCTCCTCCTTCTCGATGAGCGGCGTCAACGCTGCCTACGCCCAATCCAACGGCTCGCCTGGCGACGGCAGCAACACGACCGACGGCGGGAACTTCTGACCCTCGCCTACCGCCGGTGCGGGTGAGCGCTGCACTCATCGTGCGCGACGAGGCGGCCTCGCTTCGCCGCTGCCTGAGTTCCATCGCCGATGTGGTCGACGAGATCGTCGTGGTCGATACCGGCTCGGTCGACGAATCCGTAGAGGTCGCAGAGTCCTTCGATGCGATCGTGCTGCATCGCCCCTGGGACGGACAGTTCGCCGCGCCCCGCAACCTCGGCCTGGATCGGGTGACCGGCGATTGGGTCCTCTACATCGACGCCGACGAATGGCTCGTGCCGACCACCCGCCAGCATCTCGAACAGGAGCTTGCCGACCCGAGGCGCGAGCACCTCGCGATGCGGCTCCGGCTCAAGATCCGCTCCGACTTCACGCCGCTGTGGGAGTACCGCCTGTGGCGCAACCGCCACGACATCCGCTTCGAGGGTCTGATCCACGAGTCACACGTGGCATGCATCCGCCGCATCGTCGAGGCCGAAGACCTGCGCGTCGGACACGCGGACCTGTTGATCCACCACGACGGCTACGAGGGGGACCGCACCCCGAAGCACCGCCGCAACCTGCCGCTGCTCGAGGCTCAGGTCGCCAACGACCCCGACCGCACCTACCTGTGGACCCACATCGGACGCGCTCACGACGCCCTGGGTGACTCCGACGCTGCGCTCGACGCCTGGCGTCAGGCCGTGTCGATCATCCGACGCAACGGGGTGCGCGAGCACGTGGACTGCCTCGCCTACGTCGACCTCATCCTCGCCCAGAGCGGGCGAGGAGCTCATGCCCAACCGCTGGTGGACGAGGCCGATGAGCTGTTCCCGGACAACGCCCTGATCCTCTGGGCAGGAGCCGTTCACGCGTCCGCCCTCGAGGAGCATCGACAGGTGATCGACCGGGTCGACCGCCTCCTCGCCATCGACCCCGACGAAACAGCTCGCCACGGACTCACGCTGAACGAGCACACCATCGGGGACTGGGCGCACCACCTTCGTGGGCTCGCCAAGTTCCACGTCGGCGACCACCGCGGAGCCGCCGCTGACTTCGCCATGGCCGAACACCTCGCTCCTGAAGTGGGCGAGTACCGATACAAGCACCTCCTCGCTCGCGCACGAGCCGAGCACGGCAACACGTGATCGTGATCGCCGTGCCACACACCTCGAGCGTGCCATCCGAGGCACGAACGCGATGAAGGTTCGCTTCATCTTCCTGGTGTAGTCGGGAGTCGACAGCGCCGGGCCGGCGGGGACACGCATGCGCTCGTGTCCCGGTCTGGGGGAGGAGGCCGGCCCGGCTGCTGTCGAGGTACCGCTATCTGAGCCGATCAACGTGCACACGAGATGGCCTCGAACCGGACAGAGAGTGAAAGACCGGTTGC
>JBKGZW010000161.1:0-6137 GCA_046543225.1 Acidimicrobiales bacterium | reverse complement strand
ACCGCAACAACCGCCTCAAGCGCCTGCTCGACCTCGGTGCGCCCGAGATCATCGTGAACAACGAGAAGCGCATGCTGCAGGAAGCGGTCGACGCCCTGTTCGACAACGGGCGTCGCGGTCGCCCGGTCACCGGGCCCGGCAACCGTCCGCTCAAGTCGCTGTCGGACATGTTGAAGGGCAAGCAGGGCCGGTTCCGCCAGAACCTGCTGGGCAAGCGAGTCGACTACTCGGGCCGTTCGGTCATCGTGGTCGGTCCCACCCTGCGACTGCACCAGTGCGGTCTGCCCAAGCTGATGGCGCTCGAGCTGTTCAAGCCCTTCGTCATGAAGAAGCTGGTCGACCAGGAGCTGGCCCAGAACATCAAGTCGGCCAAGCGCATGGTCGAACGGCGCCGTTCGCAGGTCTGGGACGTCCTCGAGGACGTCATCAAGGAGCATCCGGTGATGCTCAACCGGGCCCCGACGCTTCACCGTCTCGGCATCCAGGCCTTCGAGCCGGTGCTGGTCGAGGGCAAGGCCATCCAGATCCACCCGCTGGTCTGCACCGCGTTCAACGCCGACTTCGACGGCGACCAGATGGCGGTCCACCTGCCGCTGTCGGCCGAGGCCCAGGCCGAGGCCCGCGTGCTCATGCTGTCGGCCAACAACGTGTTGTCGCCGGCTCACGGCCGGACCCTGGTCACCCCCAGCCAGGACATGATCATCGGTGCCTACTACCTCACCGAGAAGGTCGAGGGCGCCAAGGGCGAGGGTCAGGTGTTCCGCAACCTGTACGAGCTCGAGCGGGCCTACGAAGCCGGCGAGGTGTCGATCCACGCCGAGATCCAGTGGCGTGACCCTGCGGTGACCGTCATCGCCGAAGACGGCACCCGTACCCATCTCACCACCACCGTCGGTCGGGTGCTGTTCAACAAGATGCTTCCCGACGACTTCGGCTTCGTCAACGAGACGATGCGCAAGAAGCAGGTCGGCGAGATCGTCGACCGGTTGGCCAACGACTACCCGAAGGCGGCGGTGGCCACGAGCCTCGACGCCATCAAGGACGCCTGCTTCCACTACGCCGCCAAGTCGGGTCTGACCGTGTCGATCGACGACGTCAAGACCCCGGTCGAGAAGGCCGACATCCTCGAGTACCACGAGGCCGAGGCCGACAAGATCGAGACCCAGTTCCGGCGGGGCATCATCACCGACGGTGAGCGCCGCCAGAAGGAGGTCGAGATCTGGAACGATGCCACCGACCAGGTCCGCACCGCGATGGAGGCCGGCCTCAAGGCCGAACACTTCAACCCCATCGACATGATGGTCGGGTCCGGCGCCCGAGGGAACATGGTCCAGGTCCGCCAGATCGCCGGCATGCGTGGGTTGGTGGCCAACCCCCGTGGTGACATGATCCCCCGTCCCATCAAGAGCAACTTCCGCGAGGGCCTGGCGATGCTCGAGTACTTCATCGCCACGCCCGGTGCCCGCAAGGGACTCGTCGACACGGCGCTGCGTACGGCCGACTCGGGGTACCTCACCCGCCGGCTCGTCGACGTCGCCCAGGAACTGATCATCCGCGAGCGCGACTGCGCGGTCGAGGGTGAGCCGATCCGGGGTGTGTGGCTCGACAACGTCGAGGCGGACACCGCCAACAAGCGGAACTACCTCGAGACCCGGATGTTCGGTCGCACCCTCGCGGCCGACGTCACCCTGTCCGATGGCACCGTGATCCCCACCGACACCGAGATCGGCGACGAAGAGCTCGACCTCATCCGCGACGACCCCGAGGTCACTCGGGTGCGCCTGCGGTCGGTGCTCACCTGCCGGGCCGACTTCGGGGTGTGTGCGCTCTGCTACGGCCGGTCACTGGCCACCGGCAAGACCATCGAGCTCGGCGAGGCGGTCGGTGTCATCGCCGCCCAGTCCATCGGCGAGCCGGGCACCCAGCTCACCATGCGGACCTTCCACACCGGCGGCATCGCCGCCGGCGGTGACATCGCCGGTGGTCTGCCCCGAGTGGTCGAGCTGTTCGAGGCCCGCAGCCCCAAGGGCAAGGCGACCCTGTCCCGCATCTCGGGCGTGGTCCGCATCGCCGACGACGAAGGCAAGGGTCGGACCGTCACCATCGTGGGCGACGACGGGACCGAGGACAGCTACCTCATCCCCACCCTGGCTCGCCTCGAGGTCAAGGAGGGCGACACGGTCGAGGCCGGCGATGCGCTGGTCGAAGGCCCGCGTGACCCGAAGGAGCTTCTCGAGATCAAGGGTGTCCGCGAGACCCAGCTCTACCTCGTCGAGGAGGTCCAGAAGGTCTACCGCGATCAGGGCGTGTCGATCGCCGACAAGCACATCGAGCTGATCGTGCGTCAGATGACCCGGCGGGTCGCGGTGCAGGAGCCGGGTGAGTCGGGCTTCCTGCCGGGCGAGCGGGTCGACCAGAAGTCCTATGCCGACACCAACCGCATGCTGGTGCAGGAGGGCAAGGTGGCGGCGGAGGGCCGTCCCGAGCTCATGGGCATCACCAAGGCGTCCCTGGCCACCGATTCGTGGCTGTCGGCGGCGTCGTTCCAGGAGACCACCCGTGTCCTCACCGAGGCCGCCATCGAGTCCAAGTCCGACTCGCTGCTCGGGCTCAAGGAGAACATCATCATCGGCAAGCTGATCCCTGCCGGCACCGGGCTCCCCCTCTACCGCGACATCGAGACCAACGCTCCGGACTACCAGCCGATGGAGTACTACTCCTCCGACGGCGAGGAGCGAGACCTCGCCGACTGGCTGGCCGAAGGGGCCGAGGCGCTCGAAGACGAAGGGGCCGAGGTCATCTCGTTGCCCTCGATCGACGAGCCGGCCAGCTAGCACCACCGGTGGCATCCCCTGGCGGCTGCGGCTGCCGGGGTTTGCCACCCTTTCCCCCACCCCCCTAAGATGGACAGTCGGCCCAAGGCGCCTCGTCGCGCCGTGGTCCTGTCCGAGGAGCTTCGAGAGGTTCATCTGTGCCCACGATCCAGCAGCTGGTCCGCAAGGGCCGCCAGTCCAAGCCCGAGAAGGGCAAGACACCAGCGCTGAAGGGCGCGCCCCAGCGGCGCGGCGTCTGCACCCGCGTCTACACCTCCACCCCGAAGAAGCCCAACTCGGCCCTGCGCAAGGTTGCCCGGGTGCGCCTCAGCACCGGCATCGAGGTCACCGCCTACATCCCCGGTGAGGGCCACAACCTCCAGGAGCACAGCATCGTGTTGATCCGCGGAGGACGGGTGCGCGACCTCCCCGGTGTTCGCTACAAGATCGTGCGCGGGACCCTCGACACCTCAGGGGTCCGCGACCGCAAACAGGCCCGTAGTCGCTACGGCGCGAAGAAGGACAGCTGAGATGCCCAGAAAGGGTCCCGCCCCCCGCCGCGAGCTCATGCCCGATCCCATCTACCGGTCGGTGCTCGTCACCCAGATCGTGAACAAGGTCCTCCAGCGCGGCAAGCGCTCGCGGGCCGAGCGGATCGTCTACGACGCGTTGGCCATCGTCGAGGAGAAGACCGGCGCCGAGCCGCTGGCCGCCCTCAAGCGGGCGATCGACAACATCAAGCCCCAGCTCGAGGTCCGCAGCCGCCGGGTCGGTGGCGCCACCTACCAGGTGCCGGTCGAGGTGCGTCCCCGTCGGGCCAACACCCTCGCCATCCGCTGGATCGTCGGCTACTCCCGCCAGCGCCGCGAACGCAGCATGGCCGAGCGCCTGGCCGCCGAGATCCTCGACGCCTCCAACGGCGTCGGCGCCGCGGTCAAGCGTCGCGAAGATCTCCACAAGATGGCCGAAGCCAACAAGGCCTTCGCCCACTACCGCTGGTAGACGGCGAGCGGCCCGGGCACCTCGGTTGCTCGGCCCGGTTCGTCCGATCGTGCCGCGACGCTGCTGACGGTACCTCCCCCCTTCACTCCGCACCCGCCTCCGCCCGAGCAGAGAGCCCCACATGACGACGCGAACCCACCCCCTCGACAAGACCCGCAACATCGGCATCATGGCCCACATCGACGCGGGCAAGACCACCACCACCGAGCGGATCCTGTACTACACCGGTCGCGGCTACAAGATCGGCGAGGTGCACGACGGCGCCGCGACCATGGACTGGATGGTCCAGGAGCAGGAGCGGGGCATCACCATCACCTCGGCGGCCACCACCGCCATGTGGAACGACACCCGGATCAACATCATCGACACGCCGGGCCACGTCGACTTCACCGTCGAGGTCGAGCGTTCGCTACGGGTCCTCGACGGTGCTGTCGCCGTGTTCGACGGTGTCGCCGGTGTCGAGCCCCAGACCGAGACGGTGTGGCGTCAGGCCAACAAGTACGGCGTTCCCCGCATCTGCTTCATCAACAAGATGGACCGGATGGGGGCCGACTTCTACGCGGCCGAGGAGAGCATTCGCGACCGCCTCGACGCCACCACCGCGGTGGTGCAGCTCCCGATCGGTGCCGAGGGCCACTACACCGGTGTCATCGACCTGCTCGAGATGCAGGCCCTCGTGTGGCACGACGAGGAGCTCGGGGCCAAGTGGGACATCGTCGACATCCCCTCCGAGCTGGTCGACGAGGCCGAGGAGTGGCGACAGAAGCTCATCGACGTGGTCTCCCAGTTCGACGAGGAGATCCTCGAGAAGTTCGTCGGCGACGAGGCGATCACCGCCGCCGATCTGCGCCGTGCCATCCGGGCCGGCACCATCGCCAACGAGTTCGTGCCGGTGATGAACGGATCGGCGTTCAAGAACAAGGGCATCCAGCCGCTGCTCGACGCCGTCGTCGACTATCTCCCGTCGCCGCTCGACCTGCCGCCCATCGAGGGCATCAACCTCAAAGGTGACGAGCACCTCGAGCGCAAGGCCTCCGACGACGAGCCGTTCTCGGCCCTGGCGTTCAAGATCGTGGCCGATCCCCACGGCAAGCTCACCTACTTCCGGGTGTACTCGGGCAAGCTCGAGAAGGGCGACACCGTGCTCAACGCCCGCACCGGCAAGAAGGAGCGCGTGGGCCGCATCGTCGAGATGCACGCCAACGACCGCGAGGACAAAGACGCCGTGTTCGCCGGACACATCGTGGCCGGCATCGGGTTCAAGGACACCCGCACCGGCGACACCCTGTGCGACCCCGGCCACCCGATCGTGCTCGAACAGCTCGAGTTCCCCGAGCCGGTGATCCACGTGGCGGTCGAGCCCAAGACCAAGGCCGACCAGGACAAGCTGGCCAAGGCGCTGTTCTCGCTGTCCGAAGAAGACCCGACCTTCCAGGTGCGCACCGACGAAGAGACCGGCCAGACCGTCATCTCGGGCATGGGCGAGCTCCACCTCGAGGTGTTGGTCGACCGCATGTTGCGCGAGTTCAACGTCGACGCCACCGTCGGCAAGCCCCAGGTCGCCTACCGCGAGACCATCACCAACACCGTCGAGAAGTGCACCTACACCCACAAGAAGCAGACCGGTGGGTCCGGGCAGTTCGCCGAGGTCGAGATCACCATGGAGCCCACCGGCCCCGGTGGTGGCTACGAGTTCATCGACAAGATCACCGGTGGTCGCATCCCGAAGGAGTACATCCCTTCGGTCGACGCCGGAATCCAGGAGTCGCTGAGCGCGGGTGTGCTCGCCGGATACCCCACCGTCGACGTCCGCGTCACCCTCACCGACGGCAAGTACCACGACGTCGACTCCTCGGAGATGGCGTTCAAGATCGCCGGGGTCATGGCGTTCAAGGAAGCGGCCCGCAGGGCCAAGCCGGTGCTGCTCGAACCGATCATGAAGGTCGAGGTCGTCACCCCCGAGGACTACCTCGGCGACGTCATGGGCGACCTCTCGGCTCGCCGGGGCAAGCTGGCCGGCACCGAGCAGCGCGGCACCAGCCAGGTCATCACCGCCGAGGTCCCGCTGTCGGAGATGTTCGGCTACGCTACCGACCTGCGTTCGCGGACCCAGGGCCGGGCCCAGTACACGATGCAGTTCGACTCGTACCAGCAGATGCCCCAGACGGTCCAGGAAGAGATCGTCGCTCGAGTTCGCGGCGAGTAGATCCGCAGACATCCCCCGTACCCTCCTCCAGGCACGTTCTCAGAAAGGTCTCCAGGGAAATCCGATGGCGAAAGAGAAGTTTGATCGTTCGAAGCCGCATGTGAACATCGGGACGA
>JBKGZW010000160.1:0-6148 GCA_046543225.1 Acidimicrobiales bacterium | reverse complement strand
CCTCTACCACGTCATCACCGACTGGCAGAGCTACCAGGGGCGTTGGTTCGACGTGGTCAAGATCTGGGAGGGCGGTCTCGGCATCCCCGGCGGCATGGCCCTCGGTGTCGCGGTGGGACTGTGGGTCGCCCACCGGCGCGGGATGCGCATCCCGGTGGTGCTCGACGCCGCCGTGCCCGCTCTGCCCCTGGCCCAGGCGATCGGTCGGTGGGGGAACTGGTTCAACCAGGAGCTCTTCGGCCGGCCGACCGAGCTGCCGTGGGGACTCGAGATCGACCCCGCGCACCGTCCCACCGAACACGCCGACCACGCCACCTTCCACCCCACGTTCCTCTACGAGTCGTTGTGGAACCTGGGGCTGTGCCTGTTGCTGATCTGGCTGAACCGCACGGGCCGGCTGCGGCCGGGCTTCCTGCTCGCCGCCTACGCGGGCGGCTACTTCCTGGCTCGCCTCGGCATCGAGCTGCTGCGGATCGACCCGGCCAGCCTGGTGCTCGGCGTGCGGATCAACGTGTGGGTCAGCATCGTGGGCCTCGTCGCCGGTCTGGTGCTGGTCGTCGTGGGCCGTCGACGGGCAGGCGAGGAGGTCGACGAGCGCCCCTACTGGAACCGTCCCGAGGTCGCCGCCGAGTCGTGACGCCGGCTCACAGGGTGGAGACGGGGCGGTCCTCGGCCAGGCGGTTCAGGTAGCTCGTCCCGTTCACGGTGGCCTCGAGCCGGTGGTAGGGGTGGTGGTGGGACAGGTCGCCGACCGGTTCGGTCGGGGGGTGCAGGAGCAGGTCACGCACGTCGTAGGCGATGGCATAGAGGCGCACCCGGTCGAACTGGTCGGGGAACTCGAACAGCTCGGGGTAGTCCTCGGCCAGCCACCAGGGGACCTCCCGGTAGTCCTCGGCCCGCGTGAGGTGCTCGTAGTCCTCGGCGACGTGGAGATGGGGGAGGGCGCAGAACCGCAGGAGCACGTCGAGGTCGAGGTCGGCGGGGCCCGAACGCGCCCACTCGAAGTCGAGCATGGCGGTGATGCGCCGACCGTCCCACAGGATGTTCTCGAAGGTGAGGTCGCCGTGCACGAGGGTGTTGGCGTCGAAGGGGGTGAGCGACTTGGCGATGGTGGTCACCAGCGCATCGGTGCGGTCGAGCAGGTCGGGCTCGATGAAGGGGAGCTCGCGGAGGCGGTCGACCGCGACCAGCAGGGGCATGACGGGGGAGAAGGTGCGGTCCGACAGCAGCTGGGGAACCGTGCTGTCGATGTCGGGCAGATCGGTCGGGGTGACGGTGCCGTGCAACGCGCGCAATGCTGCTGCGAGCTGATGGATGGCTTCGCGACGTTCGGGCGGCGACATCGCCGGCCAGCACCGCGACAGCACGTCGCCCGGCACGCGCTTGAGGATCAGCCAGTCCGAGCCGGGCTTGCCGCCGTAGGCGACGATCTCGGGGTACTGGACCTCGGGAGGCAGGTGAGGTGCCAGGGCGGCTTCGCGGCGAAGGCGCGGATCGAGGCGGCGGTTGACCCGGATCACGTACTCGTCCGCGATCCACACCTCGTTGGTGACGCTGCTGGCCCGCTGCAACGGCATGTCGATGTCGAGGAAGGCCGCCTGCAGGGCGCGACGCGCTCGAGCGATCGCGAAGCTGCTCACCGTCCCACTCCTGAGTTCACCACAGCGGTGCTCCAATCGGCAGGGCGGAGCCGGTGTTGACGACTCGCGCCACATTCGGTGCTCGACAGTCGGTGCTCGTCGCCGCGACCGGGCTCATGCTCGGGCCTCGGTGATCACGGCCGAGCCGAGCTCGCGCCACAGCGGCGGTGCCCACGAGTCGAAGGGCCGGTCGCCGAGCACCGCCAGCGCCACCGGGACCTCGGGGTCGACCCACAGCAGGGACCCGGCTCGTCCGAAGTGGCCGAAGGTGTCGGGTGAGGCCTCTGTCGGAGACCAGTGCGGATGCTTGTCGTCGGCCAGCTCGAGGCCGAGCCCCCAGTCGTTGTGCGGTTGCACCCCGAATCCGGGCAGCACGCCTTCGAGGCCCGCGAACGCGACCGTGGTCAACAGCTCGCGGGTGGCGGGGGCGAGGAGAGTCGAGGTCGGGGCCATGAGCTCGGCAGCGAACCGGGCCAGGTCGCCGATGGTGCCGGTCGCCCCGGTGTGGGCCCGTCCGGCCAGGGTGGTCGAGGACATGTCGAGCGGAGCCAGGACCGCTTCGGCGACATAGGCGTCGATGCCCAGTCCGGTGCGGGTCTCGAGCAGGAGTCGGAGTTGTTCGTACCCGGTGTTGGAGTAGATGCGTCGGGTGCCCGGGTCCGCCAGCACCTCGTCGGTGTCGGTGTCGAGTCCCGAGGCGTGGGCCAGCAGGTGGCGGACCGTGGACCCCGGTGGCCCGGCGGGCTCGTCGAGGTCGATCGACTCGTCCTCGACCGCCACGAGGGCGGCGACGGCGACGAGCGGCTTGGTCAGCGACGCCCACTCGAACCGGGTGTCGAGGTCGCCATCGGTGTCGATGCGGCCGTCGGGGAGCACCACCGCGGCGGCGACGCGATCCACCGGCCACTGGTGGATCGGGGACAAGAGGTCCATCGCCTCGGCACGCTAGCGCCACTGTAGGGTCGGGGCCGTGACCGACCCTTCTCCCTACCAGCCAGGTGCTGCCGGGCGCCGGGTGCGCCGCAGCTTCGCGTTCGTCGACCTGTCCGGGTTCACCAGCCTCACCGACACCGAGGGCGACGAGCAGGCGGTCGAGGTGCTCACCCTGTTCCGCAACGCCGTGCGTGGTGTTGCGGGGTTCAACGGCGTGCGGGTCGCCAAGTGGTTGGGCGACGGCGCCATGATCGTCAGCATCGAGACCGAGCCCCTCGTCGAGGCCGTGCTCGAGATCGAACGGCGGATGCAGGAGGGCGGGTCCATCCTGCCGTTGCGGGCCGGGATGGCCAGCGGCGACGTGATCCTGTTCGAGGGCGACGACTACATCGGGCGGGCGGTCAACATCGCCGCCCGCCTCTGCGACCTGGCCGGTCCGCGCCAGGTGCTGGCCCCGGTCGACATGGTCGAGCGCTCCTATCCGCCGGATGCGGTCGAGCACATCAGCCTCAAGGGAATGAACCGCCCGGTCGAGGTGGTTGACCTACAGGCGATTCGTTCCTGACTCGATCGCGCACGCGCGCCCCGGGCATCGCCCGGCCGATCCACCTCCCGGGAGGGACCCCATGTCCGTGTACGAGACACCCATCAACGCGCTCGACGGTGGCTCCACGCCGAGCCTCGCCGACCAGAAGGGCAAGTTGACCCTGATGGTGAACGTGGCGTCCAAGTGCGGCCTCACCCCCCAGTACAGCGGGCTCGAGGAGCTCCACGAGCGCTACGCCGATCGGGGCTTCGCGGTGCTGGGCTTCCCGTGCAACCAGTTCGGCGAGCAGGAGCCTGGCGGCCCCGAGGAGATCGCCACCTTCTGCAGCACCACCTACGGGGTCACGTTCCCCATGTTCGAGAAGATCGACGTCAACGGCGAGGACCGCCATCCGCTCTACCAGGAGCTGACCAAGACGCCCGACGACGAGGGCAAGGCGGGCGACATCGCCTGGAACTTCGAGAAGTTCCTCGTGTCGCCCGAGGGTGAGGTGCTGAAGCGCTTCCGGCCCCTCACCGCGCCCGACGATCCTGCGGTGGTCGAGGCGATCGAGGCCCATCTGCCTGGTTGAGCCGTGGTTCGGCTAGGGTGACGGTTCGAGGGAGCGGCCTGTCGGTCGCCCTCCAGGGCCATCTCCATCGCGGGCCAGTGTGTCGCCCGTCCGCTCGGTAGAAGGCCCACTTCGAGTCTTCATCCGAGGGGCGAGTGCCCCTGTACCTGTCTGGAGCATCCGTGCCACCCACCTTCTCTTCACTCGGCGTCTCGGCCGACCTCTGCGACGCGCTCGCCGAGCGCGGGATCACCACCGCCTTTCCCATCCAGGCCATGGCCATCCCCGACGGTCTGGCCGGCCGCGACATCTGCGGTAAGGCCAAGACCGGGTCGGGCAAGACCCTGGCCTTTGGCATCCCGGTCATCGAACAGCTCGGCAAGGCCGAGCCGGGCCGCCCCACCGGCATCGCCCTGGTGCCGACCCGCGAGCTGGCCGTGCAGGTCCGCGACGAGCTCGACGCGCTGGCCGCCACCCGAGGGTTGAACGTCACCGCCATCTACGGCGGCTCCGACATCGACAAGCAGATCCGCAAGCTGAAGAAGGGTGTCGATCTGGTCATCGCCACTCCCGGGCGCATGATCGATCTCATCGAGCGGGGCGAGGTCACCGTCGCCGCGGTCACCCACATCGTCATCGACGAGGCCGACCGCATGGCCGACATGGGGTTCATGCCCCAGGTCGAGTGGGTGCTGCGCCACGCCAAGTCGGTCGACCAGACCCTGTTGTTCTCCGCCACCCTCGACGGGGCGGTCGACGGGCTGATCCAGCGGTACCAGACCGATCCCGTCGTGCACTCGGTCGCGGCCGAGGCCGAGTCGGTCGATCGGATGGAGCACCGCTTCATCCAGGTCCACCAGATGGACAAGGCCAAGGTGGCGGCGTCCATCGCCCGGTCGTCCTCGCGCACCCTGTTGTTCAGCCGCACCAAGCGGGGGGCCGACCGCCTGGCCGAGGCGCTGCAGAAGGAGGGCGTCAAGGTCGCCCCCATCCACGGCGATCTTCGCCAGGTGGCCCGCGAGCGGGCGCTGTCTGACTTCCAGGAGGGCAAGCTCGTGGCGCTGGTGGCCACCGACGTCGCGGCTCGTGGGATCCACGTCGACGACGTCGATGTCGTGGTGCACTACGACCCGCCCGAGGACCACAAGACCTACCTGCACCGTTCGGGACGCACCGCTCGCGCCGGCTCGGCGGGTCTGGTGGTCACCCTGGTGCTGTGGGACGAAGAGCTCGAGGTGAAGCGGCTCCAGAAGCGGGTCGGCCTCAACCTCCCCATCGTCGAGATGTTCTCGAACGATCCGCGCCTGGCCGACCTCGTCGCCTGGGACCCCACCGCGGTGCACGCCTGACCGGCTTCGGCCGCTCCGCGTGGTTGTGCGAGCTGGTACGGCGCGGATCTCGATGTCTGACCGATATCTTGACTCTGGCCTGGCCAAATGAGCCAATCGGCCCATATCTCGGGGTCGCGGCCAGTCGATCGCTTGGGTGAACGGGCTCGCTCTCGAGTCCGGCGAGGGAAGACAGGAACGCCACGATGTCACGCCACCCAGGCACCCAATCCGAACGATCCCCGCGGCGCCGCCGTTCCCGTGACGACCGCGGCGCGGTGCTGGTCGAGTTCGCGCTGATCGCGCCGGTGCTGTTCCTGATCATCTTCGCCACCATCGACTTCGGTTGGGTGTTCGGTCAGCACCTCGACGTGCGCCACGGCGCCCGCGAAGGCGCTCGGCTGGCAGCGGTGAACTACGCATCCGAAGAGAGCGACCAGACCGGCGCGATCGTCGACGAGATCTGCGAGCGGATGGACGCCAACCCCGACGTCATGGTGGCGTTGACGCTGCCCGGTGGGGCCAGCTCGGGCGAGGAGCTGGTGGTCACGGTCACCCGCCCCGCGGAGACCTTGACCGGGTTCGTGGACTTCGCCCTCGGCGACACCGAACTGTCCTCGTCGGTGAATGCTCGAATCGAACAGGACGCGACCTGGACCGAAACCGCACCTGAGGGGCAGGCATGCACATGAACCGGTTCCGACGCAACGACGATGGGTTCGTGCTCGTGGTGGCCGCGCTGATGCTGGTCACCCTCATGGCCTTCTCGGCACTGGCGGTCGACCTGGGCGGGCTCTACAACGAACGCCGCCAGGATCAGTCCGGTGCCGACATGGGCGCCTTGGCCGGGGTGCGTGAGCTGCCCACCACCTCGGTGGCTGCCGCCGAGGCGATCGAGTACGCCGAGAAGACGCTCGGGGTGGCGCCGGGGTCCCTCGACTTCAACAGCTGCGACGGCGACCCGGGAGCGCTCGACAACCAGGTCTCCGGCTACGACTGCCTGTCGGTCAACGGCGCCGGCAACCGCCTCCGGGTCCGTCTGCCCGACCAGCAGTACACCACCTTCTTCGCCCACCTCGTGGGCCTCGACGACTTCACCCACTCGGCGGCGGCCGAGGCGGAGCTCGTCGGCGCCGGGTTCGGCAACGTC
>JBKGZW010000159.1:0-6175 GCA_046543225.1 Acidimicrobiales bacterium | reverse complement strand
ATGGAGCTCACCACCTCGCCCCGACAGATCGAACCGGTCGATCTCGAGAAGCGGGGTCGGCTGTGGCTGTTCGTGTCCTTCCTGGCCTGCCCGTGCCACCTCCCGCTCACCCTCGGCATCCTCGCCATGGTGCTCGGGGGCACCGCGGTGGGGGCTGCACTCCGCGACCACGCAGTGGTCGCCGGGATCATCATCGCCTCGGTCTGGGCCGCAGGCACCGGGCGGGGCCTGTGGCTCATCCGTCAGGCCGAACGCAACGACGGCGCCTGCCCCGCTCCCTCGCGCCGGACCTGACCCGTCCCACCTCGGGGGTCGGGTAGGTTCCGGCCACCGATGGACCCGACCGCGCCGCCACCTGCCCCACGCGCTCCACAGCTCCACGGCTGGCTCGATGCCCCCGTGCTCAGCCTGGCGGTGGTCGCTGCCGCCGCGGGGTTCGGACAGTTCGGGGTGGTCGCCGCCCTGGCCGACGTCGCCGCCGAGTTCGGCACCGTCACCGATGGCGACGACCTCTCCCTGGCCGAGCAGGCCGGACTCTCCGGCACCGTGCTCGGCATCGGTCTGGCGATCATCCGGTCGGCGTCGATCCTCAGCCTCCCGCTCGCCGGGATCGCCGACCGCGCGGGGAGGCGCCGGACCCTGATCGGCTTCGCCGCCGTCGGCCTCACAGTCGTCGGCGTGGCGGCGCTCAGTCCCGGCTACTGGTGGTTCGTCGCCCTCTTCGCACTGAGCCGCCCGTTGCTCACCGCCGCCAACGCGGTGGCCGCCACCAGCGCGGCGGAACAGACCAGCTCCGCGCACCGCACCCGGGCCATCGCCCTGCTGGCTGCGGGGTTCGGGATCGGCGCCGGCCTGTTCGCGGTGCTCCGCGGCCTGCTCGGCGACGACGTCAGCTTCCGGCCGGTGTTCGCCCTGGCCCTGGTGGCCATGGTGCTGGTGGTCGGGGCCAGCCGCTGGATCAGCGAACCCGACCGCTTCCAGATCGCAACGGCCGAGGCCGATCACGCCTTGCCGGTGCTGGGCGCGGTGCAACGCCGGTTCCGGGGGCGCCTGCTGCCGGTGCTCGGCGTGGGGTTCGGCGTCGCCGTGGTGACCGGCCCGGCCAACAGCTTCGTGTTCCTCTATGCCGAGGGCATCCTGGAGCTGTCGACGGCGGTGACCGCCGGCCTGGTCGTGGGGGCCGGGTTCACCGGCCTGGCGGGGCTCGTGCTCGGCCGCTGGGGTGCCGACCGGTTCGGGCGGAGACCGACCGCCGCCGTGGGGCTGGTCGGCGTGGCGGTGGCGGGCATGGTCACCTACAGCGGCACCGCTCCCGCAGCAGCAGGCGGCTACCTCTTCGCGGTGCTCGCCGGATCGGTGTTCGCCCCCGCCGCGGGAGCCCTGCACGCCGAGCTGTTCCCCACCTCGATCCGAGCCACCGTGGCCGGCTGGACCGTGGCCGCAGGGGTGTCGGGCGCGGTCGTGGGATTGTTGTCCTTCGGGGCGATCGCCGACCGACTCGACCGGTTCGACCTCGCCGCGGTGGTCGTCTTCGTGCCCGCCGCGCTCATGGCCGGGCTCCTCGCCCTGCTCCCCGAGACCCGAGGCCACGAGCTGGAGGACACCGCCGACCGCCGCTGAGCCACGGTACTGCCCACATCGGGAGTGAAGAGGCTCAGGCCTCGGCCAGGTGCGGTGCGACGCCCAACCCGGCGCTGGCGGCCGCGGCCTTGGCGTGGTGGCTCGACCGGGTGAGTGGGGTGGCCTCGACGTGGGCGATGCCGAGACGCTCGCCCTCGACCGCCAGAGCGTCGAACTCGTCGGGTGTCCACCACCTGGCCACCGGCAGGTGGTTGGCGGTCGGCCGCAGGTACTGGCCGGCGGTGACGATGTCGACGCCGACCGACGACAGATCGGCCAGGGTGGCCACGACCTCGTCGAAGGTCTCGCCCATGCCCAGCACCAGACCCGACTTGGTGGTGAACCCCGCGGCCTTCGCCCGGGCCAGCACGGCCAGGCTGCGCGCATAGGACGCGGATGGGCGCGCCACCCGCTGCAGCCGGGGAACCGTCTCGACGTTGTGGTTGACCACGTCGGGGCGGGCATCGAGGACGATCTGCAACGAGGCGGGGTCGCCCTTGAGGTCGGAGATGAGCACCTCGACGATGGCCTCGGGCCGACGGGACCGGATCGCCCCGATCGTGGCCGCGAACTGGCCCGCTCCCCCGTCGTCGAGATCGTCGCGGGCGACGGTGGTGAGCACCACGTAGTCGAGGCCCATGCGCTCGACCGCCTCGGCGACGTGCCCGGGCTCGGAGGGGTCCGGCGCCGTGGGCTTGCGGGTGTCGACCAGGCAGAACCCGCAGGCGCGGGTGCAGCGCTCGCCGTTGATCATGAAGGTGGCGGTGCCGTCGTCCCAGCACTCGTAGATGTTGGGACAGCCCGCCTCCTCGCACACCGTCACCAGGTCGAGGTCGCGCATGGTGGACTTGAGCCGCAGGTAGTCGGGGCTGGTGCGCAGCTGGACCCGCATCCAGTCGGGCTTGCGCTCGTCGATGGCGACCCGGTCGGTGACCCCGGCCTCGGCCAGACGACCGGAGAGTCGAACCGACGTCTCGGGCGGGCCGCTCCCGGCGCCGCGGCTGAACGGGGTGAGGTCCTCGGGCCGCTCGCGCCACACCACGTCGGCGCGCTCCCAGCCGCGGCTCCCCCACAGCTCGACCGCGCGGGGCACGAGGGCGTCGACCACGTCGCGCAGCTCGCCGTCGAAGCCCTCGGCAACCAGCGAGGTGACCGCCATGCCGTCGAGACCACAGGGAACGATGTGGTCGAACATGGCCATGTCGGGATCGACGTTGAGCGCGAACCCGTGCATCGACCGAGCGCGCGAGAGCCGTACCCCGATGGCGGCGACCTTGCGGGGGGAGTCGGAGCCGGGCCCGAACCAGATCCCGGGATAGCCCGGCAACCGGCCCACGTCGGCGAAGCCGAGGTCGCCGAGGGTGTCGATCAGGAGCTGTTCGACCGAGGTGACATAGGCGACGGTGTCGGCCATGCCCCCACCCCTCACGCCGGGAACCGACACGATGGGGTACCCGACCAGCTGGCCGGGCCCGTGGTAGGTGACGTCGCCGCCCCGGTCGACATCGATCAGCTCGGCGCCCACCGTGGCCGGATCGACCAGCACGTGTGACCGGTCGGCGCGGGCACCGAGGGTGTAGACGTGGGGGTGGTCGAGCAGCAGCAGGTGATCGTCGGACGATCGCTCGAACAGCCCGTGCTGGAGCGCGTGGGCGTCGCGGTAGGCGACCCGCCCGAGCCAGCGGACCCGCAGCACTACAGCTCGGCCTCCCAGTCGCGGGTCTGGATGACCTCGCGCATGCGGTCGAGGAACGCAGCCACGTAGGCGCCGTCGAAGGCCCGGTGGTCCCAGGCCAGCGCGAGCACGCCCACCGAGTGGATGGCGATCGACTCGTCGCCGTGCTCGTCGGTGACCACCACCGGCTTGCGGCTGATGCCGTCGGTGGAGAGGATCGCCACCTGGGGCTGGTTGATGATGGGGAACTGCATCATCGTGCCGTACTGGCCGGGGTTGGTGATGGTGATGGTCCCGCCGGCCAGGTCGTCGGGCGAGAGCTGCTTGGAGCGGGTCCGGTCGGCGAGATCGACGATCTCTCGGGCGATGGCCCGCAGCCGCTTGGTCTCGGCGTCGCGCAGCACCGGTGCCAGCAGACCCTCGAAGTTGATGTCGACCGCGATCCCCAGGTTCACGTAGTCGTGGACGATCAGCTCGCCCTCGCCGACCGACGCGTTGACATGGGGGTAGTCGCGGATGGCATCGACCAGGGCGCGAGCGATGAAGGGCAGGTAGGTGAGCGAGTAGCCCTCCTGGGACTTCCACTCGGCACCGTGAGCGCGACGGACCCGCTCGACCGACTCGAAGTCGACCTCGACGGCGGTGAGCACGTGCGGCGAGGTCGCCTTGGACATCACCATGTGCTCGCCGGTGCGCCTGCGGATGTTGTTGAGCGGCACCGAGACGTCACGCTCGCCGGTGCGGGCCAACGGCGGGGGCGCCGCCCTCGACGGTGCCGCCGCGGCGGGCGCTGGGGCCGGTGCGGCGGCGGGAGCGGTGTCGGACGGGGTGGCGGGGGTGGGCTCGCCGGTGCGGGCGGTGCCGTTCTCGATCGCCTTCTGCACATCGGAGCGGGTGATGCGTCCCCCCGGTCCGGTGCCCTCGATCTGGGTCGGATCGATCTGGTGCTCGTTGACCAGGCGACGAACCACCGGCGACAACAGCAGGCCATCACCCGAGGGCTTGGCCGCCGGCGCGGGGGCCGGTGCGGCGGGCTCGGACACCTCGGCACCGTCCTCGGCCTCGGCCGTGGGTTCGGGTTGGGCCTCGGCCTCTGCGGGCTCGGGCTCGGCTTCCTCGGCCGCGGCTGACTCGGCTTCCTCGCCAGCGTCCTCACTCTCACCGGTGTCGGCCGCGGGGGCAGAACCGTCCGGGGGCGAGTCGCTGAGCACCGCCAGCACCGTGCCGACATCGACCGTGTCGCCCTCGGGCACCTTGATCTCGGCCAGATAGCCCGCTTCGGGGGACGGCACCTCGGAGTCGACCTTGTCGGTCGAGACCTCGAAGAGCACCTCGTCGACCGCGACCTGCTCGCCGACCTGTTTGAACCACTTGGTGATCGTGCCCTCGGTGACGGTCTCACCGAGCTGGGGCATCGTGACCTCGGACATTGGGGGAGAGTCCTCCGGTTGAGGGGTGAGGGGACAGCTAGTGCAGCGAGCGACCGGTGAGCGACATCATCGTCTCGCCGAACGCCTCGCTGAGCGTGGGGTGGGGCTGGATGAAGTGGGCGACCTCGGCAACGGTGGCCTCCCAGTTCACCGAGAGGTATGCCTGGCCGAGCAGCTCGGTGGCCCACGGGCCGACCAGGTGCACGCCGAGGACCTGGCCGCCGGTGCCGTCGTCGTTGCGCTCGGCGATGACCTTGACCATGCCCTCGGCCTCGCCGACGATCAGGGCCCGACCGTTGCCTCCGAAGCGGTGCTTGGCCACCACCACGTCGTGGCCGGCCTCCTTGGCGGCATCCTCGGAGAGTCCCGAGAAGGCGACCTCGGGGTGGCAGTAGATGCACCACGGCACCCGGTCGTAGTCGATGGGCTGGGGATCCTCGCCGAGAATGCCTCGGATGGCGACCATGCCCTCGGCAAAGCCGATGTGGGCGAGCTGGGGAGTGGCGATGAGGTCGCCGACCGCCCACACACCCTCGACCGAGGTGCGGCAGTTCTCGTCGACCTCGACGAAGCCACGATCCGACACCGACACCTCGGTCTGGTCGAGCCCCAACAGGTCGGGGTAGGGGCGCCGCCCCACCGACACGACGACCAGGTCGGCGTCGACCGACTCGCCGTCGCCGAACTCGACGCTGGTGCCCGCCTCGCCCGGGGTGTGGCCGGTGACCTTCACGTCGGTGCGGATCTCGACGCCGCGCTTCTTGAACGACCGCTCGACCACCTTGGTGATGTCGGCATCGAGACCGGGCAGGATCTTGGGCAGCGCCTCGAGGACGGTGACCTTCGAACCCAGGTCCGACAGCAGGGATGCGAACTCGCACCCGATGGCGCCGCCACCGATCACGACCGCGTTCTCGGGGACGTCGCGGATCTCGAGCACCTCGTCGGAGGTCACGATCAGCTCGCCGTCGATGTCGAAGCCGGGGATGGTGCGGGGCACGGACCCGGCGGCGAGGATCACCGAGTCGCCGGTGATGGTGACGTCGCCGGACTCGCCACCACTGACCCGGACGGTGCGGTGGTCGGCATCGAGGCTGCCGGTACCGTCGAGGAGGGTGACCGTGCGGTTCTTCAGTAACCCGGTGAGCCCGCTGGCCAGCTTGTCGACGATGCCCTGCTTGCGGTCCTGGGTGACGCCCAGGTCCACCCCCGACCCCTCCGCGAGCACACCGAAGTCCTTGGCGTGGTCGGTGGTCCGCAGCACCGTCGCAGTCTCGAGCAGTGCCTTGGCCGGGATGCAACCGACGTGCAGACAGGTGCCGCCGATCTTGTTGCGCTCGATCATGGCGATGTTCAGTCCGGCCGACGCGCCGTAGAGGGCCGACGCGTAACCGCCGGGTCCCCCGCCGATGATCACCACATCGAAGTGCTCCGAACCGGTGCCGGGCTC
>JBKGZW010000018.1:0-25963 GCA_046543225.1 Acidimicrobiales bacterium | reverse complement strand
GAGGCGTGGAACGAGGCGGCTGCGAGTGAGCGTCATCCCGAGGTCTCGCTCGAGGGTCACCCGACGGAGCGCCCGTCCCTGACAAGCCTCCCCATTCAGTGTCACACCCCCTCTGCATACTTGGATGCATGACAGACGCCGTGCTCGTGAAGGAGATGCAGCAGCAGCTGGCGGGGCTCGATCCCTCGTCGCTGTCGGCTCGCGATGCCGAGGACCTGCTCGATGCCACGGTGGGTGTCATCAACGCGGCATGGGCCCTGGCCGGTCGTGCGACCCGACGGGTGGGGGAGACCGATGCCTTTCGCCGGTGTGGCGATCGCAGCGAGGCGCACCACCTCGGCCGGGTCGCCGGCGTGGGGCTGGGCGTGGCCAAGACCGCGCTCGAGGTCACCGCGGCCACCGACACCCTGGCCTCCACAGGTCGGGCGTTTCGCGAGGGCGAGCTGTCGGTGCGCCAGACCGCGGCGGTGTGCTCGGCGGCCCTGGTCGACCGCCGTTGCGAGGGCCGGCTGCTGCGGATGGCCAGGACGCGGGGGATCAACCAGCTCGAGGAGGAGTGCGCGCGGGTGCGGGCCGCCGCGGCCCCCGACGACGAAGCCGAACGACATCGACGGGCCCGCTCCGAGCGTGGCGCCTGGAAGCACACCAACCGCGACGGATCGGCCGAGATCCGGTTCCGGTCCAGCACCGACGACGTGGCCGAGGCCTGGGCGGTCATCGCCGCGTTCGCCAAGCGGCTCGTCGGTCAGGGTGCAGGGTCGGGCGAGGGTGAGCGGCCGACGTTCGATCAGCACAACGCCGATGGGTTCCTCGACATGTGTCGGTCCGCAGCGGGTGGAACGATCCTCACCCCTGCCAACGAACCGACGCTTCCGATCGGCGGGCTCGAACCGTGCCGACCGGCGGCCAACCCCAAGAAGATCATCGTGCGGGTCGACCTCGCCGCGCTGCTGCGGGGCTATCCCACCGACGGCGAAGCCTGCGACATCCCCGGCTATGGCCCGGTCCCGGTCACGGCGGTGCGCGACATGGTCGCCTCGGGCAATCCGGTGCTCGCCGCGGTGGTGACCAAGGGAGTCGACGTGGCCACCGTGGCTCACCTGGGGCGCGATCCGTCGGCGCATCAACAGACCGCCATGGAGTGGCTCGATCCGCGATGTCGGGCTGAGGGGTGCGATCGCACCGTCGGACTCGAACGAGACCACCGCATCGACTGGTCGCCGACCCAGGTCACCTTGTTGGGCTGGATGGAGTGGCTCTGCAGCCACCACCACGACCTCAAGACCACCGAGGGCTGGCGCCTGGTCCACGGCAAGGGCGTCCGGCCCTTCGTTGGGCCCGACGACCCCCGTCACCCCAACAACAGCCCTCCGCCACGAACAGATGGTGACCACCGTGGCGACATCAACGAGGTTTCGGCCGAGGGCTGAAAGGGCCCCCCTTCAGCGCACCCTCTCGATCACACGGACCGATCCGGCCCCGCCGGGTCGCTCCGTCGCGCTATGGCTCGCCGAGTGGTTCTGGGCATGCGGGGAGACGTCAGGTCAAGCACGCGGCGGCCGGGGGAAGAACGTGGAGGTGCGGCGGGCGTACTCGGCGTACCCGGGGCGTCGCTTGCCGATCGACTTCTCCAGCACGCCGACTCCTGAGTACTTCATCAGCAGCGCCGACATCACGAGTGGGCCGACGACGCCCCACCGCCCGGGTCCGGTCTCGGCCGCCACCACGAAGATGCCCCACCACACGCAGAAGTCGCCGAAGTAGTTCGGGTGGCGGGTGTAGCGCCACAGCCCCCGGTCCATGACCTCGCCCTGGTTGGCCGGATCGGCCTTGAACCGGGCCAGCTGGGAGTCGCCGATGGTCTCGAAGCCGAAACCGACCAGCCAGATCACGACCCCGATGCCGGCGAGCACCCCCAGACCCGCCGGCTCGGCAGCGGCCCCCGCCAACTGGACCGGCAACGAGACGACGAACATGAGCACGCCCTGGGTGAGGAACACCGTGACGAGGCTCACGAGCGCGAACCGAGCGCCCCACTTCCGGCGCATCGCCTGGTACCGCTTGTCCTCGCCCGAACCCAGGTTCCGCCACGACAGGTAGCCCGACAGGCGCAACCCCCACACGGTGACGAGCCCGGCGATCAGCAGGGCCCGGGTCGGATCGCCGTCACCGACCGCGACCGTCACCCAGGTCACGATCACAAAGCCCAGACCCCAGACGAGATCGATGATGCTGGCGTCGCCCACGACCACCGAGATCACCCACACGACCAGCATCAGACCGGCGATCGCCAGCGCACTGGCAATCAGGACATCCCCGGCACCGGTCATGGCCCCAGCATGGCTCCTGGGGCTCGAGTTGGCTCGCTCGAGGTCGCCCGGTCCGGCGCGGCAACCCGCGCTTGCCACACTGGTGCGGTGCCACTGCAAGCTGCGGCCCGCGACGGCCTGACACGACTGGGGATCGCCGCCACCCTGGTCGTGGGGATCGGCGTGGCGCTGGCCGTGCTCACCCCGGCGGCTCCGACCCCCGCCCCCGAGCCCCCCGACTGGCCGACCGCCGCTCCCGACGGCACCTCGCAGGCCTGGGTCGATCCCACCTCGGCCGGTCACCCGTGGGGCGACACCGTCGACGGACTGCTCACCTTCCGGGGCAACCCCACCCGCACCTGGTACGGCCGCGGCCCGGTTCCGACCGACCCCGTGCGGATCTGGCGCTATCCCGATCGACCCATGTGCTCGTCGTCGATGCTCGAAGGCGAGGAGCGGGACTGGTGCGGCACCGGATGGACCGGTCAGCCGTCGGTGTTCGAGCGTGACGGTCGCACCTGGGTCGTGTTCGGGGCCTACGACCGCAAGCTGCACTTCCTCGATGCCGACACCGGCGAGGAGATCATCCCCAGCTTCGAGGCCGGCGACCTGTTCAAGGGGTCCGACACCGTCGACCCCGACGGCTACCCCATCGTCTACACCGGTTCGCTCGACGACCACCTCTACGCGGTGGCCTTCGACCGGGACGAGCCGACGGTGCTGTGGTCCTACGACGCGTACGAAGACGTCGACCCGGTGTGGAACGACGACTGGGACGCCGCCCCCTTGGTCGTCGACGATCATCTCTTCCAGGGCGGGGAGAACAGTCACTGGTACATCTGGAAGCTCAACCGTGGCTACGACAACGAGGGCCTGGTCACCGTCGACCCCGAGCTGGTGTTCGTCGCCCCCGGCTTCGACGACCGGTTGCTCGACGACCTGGGCCACGACAACATCTCGATCGAGAGCTCGCCGGCCATCTCGGGCGACACGATCTACTTCGCCAACTCCGGTGGTCTGGTCCAGGGATGGGACATCGGCGGGCTCGACGAGGGCCGGGACCCCGAGCGGGTCTTCCGCTTCTGGACCGGCGACGACACCGACGCCACCATCGTGATCGACGACGAGGGCTATCTCTACGTCGCGGTGGAGGTCGACCGACCGACCGAACGCTCGGCCGATGTCGGACAGATCCTCAAGCTCGATCCTCGACGTCCCGACGATCCGGTGGTGTGGTCGGTCGACGACCCAGAACGCAGCGGAGTGTGGGCGACCCCGGCGATCCACCGCGACATCCTCATCGTCCCCACCGACGCCGGCTGGGTGCACGGCATCGACCGCGACACCGGCGAGGTGCGATGGCGGTTCTTCCTCCGGGGACCGACCTGGCAGTCACCGGTGGTGGTCGACGACGTGCTCATCCAGGGAGACTGCCGCGGCGGGGTGCTGCGGGGCTTCGACGTGTCCGACACCACCGTCGCTCCGGCCCAGATCTGGGGGCTGACACTGGGCGGATGTGTCGAGTCGACCCCGACGGTGTGGCAGGGACAGATCTTCGTCGGGACTCGCAGCGGCTTCTTCCACGCCATCGGCCAGCGCGACCACGACCCGTTGGTCGAGGTTCCGTCGGGACGCTGACCGGTTCAGTCCTCGGGGGTGACGAGGATGCGAGCGCCCACGAAGGCGCCGAGACCGACGTGGCGGCCGTCGATCTCGACGGTCCTGGTGCCGTCGGGGGCGGTCGAGGTCACCGTGCCCACCTTGCCGGGCTGCACCGCCGACTCCTCGAGGAACTCCAGCAGGCCCTCGGTGAACTCCAGCTCCTCGGTGATGCGTCGGACCGTGAACGAGCGGCCGACGTCGATCGCATCGAGCGCAACGGTGTCGGGGTCGAGCACGTAGCTCGACCCGGGGATGGGGTTGCCGTGGGGGCAGGTGGTGGGCGCGCCGAGGTGGCGGTCCATGGCGGTCTCGACCGCCGGAGAGATCACGTGCTCCCACTTGCCGGCCTCGGCATGGGCCTCGGCCCACGACAGGCCCAGCGTGTCGGTCAGGAACCGTTCAGCCAGGCGGTGGCGTCGCACCACGCTCTCGGCCAGCTCGGCGCCGGCGGGGGTGAGCCGGATGGCCCGATCGACCTCGACCAGGCCTTCGTCCTGCATCCGGTGGATCATCTCGGACACGGCCGGTCTCGAGACCTCGAGACGCTCGGCGATCCGGGCCTGGATGACATCGACCGCATCCTCGTGGAGCTCGAAGATGGCCTCGCAGTACTCCTCGAACGCGGGGTGGAACTCCGGCGTCTTGTAGGCGACCATGACACCAGTCTACGGCAACGTCACCGATCGGTCGCTGCGAGATCGGGGACTACGGTGGCCCCATGGCTTTGCGTGCAGCACTCCTGGTGACCGTTCTGATCCTCGCCGGATGTGGCGACGACACTGACTCGGCGTCGGACACCACGACCACCACCGGCGCCACCACCTCGACCAGCTCCTCCTCGACCACGACCTCGACCAGCTCGTCGACGACCACGACCACCGATCCGGACGCGTGCCCCGACGACGCCCCCATTCCCAGCGGGGTCACCGACGTCACCGAGGCCACCGTCGCCTACGACGGCGACGGTGACGGCGACCCCGACACCCTGTCGGTCTACCCCCACGACGGGATGTGGTGGCTCCACGTCGAGTGGGCGGCAGGCGGCACCGCGGCGGTGACCATCGACTCGGCCTCTGGCATGGGCGCACGGCCGCTGGGCGGGCACGATCTCGACGACGACGGCGCAGACGAGGCGTGGGTCGCGATCTCGGGCCCCGCCTCGGGGTCGATCGTCGGCATCTACCGGTCCGACGGCTGTGGGCTCACCCCAGTGCTCGACGAGGAGTCCGGCATGGCCTTCGAGTTCCCCGTCACCGCCAGCGTCGGAGCGATCTCGGGCGCCACCTGCGACGGTCTCGCCGACCTCGACCTGTTCAGCGGCGAGCTCGAGGCCCCCGACACGGGTGAGTACCTCATCAGCCAGTCCCCCTACAGCTACGACGGAGTCGAGCTCACCGCCGAGTTCGGTGATTCGGGCTCGGCCGACTCCGATGACATCGGCCAGTACTCCAGCCTCGACTGCGGAAGCCTGGCGGGAGCCCTCTAGACCGGGCGAGGTCCGGCTGGGTCCGACCTCGGGCCAGCTTGTAGCCTCGGAACCGATGGACACGACGGTCGACACCACAACCGCAGCAACCGGCCTCGAGCCGGTGCGACGCTCCGACGCCGACGTGTTGGCGCGTCGCCTGCTGTTCCTGCCGCCCGACGCCCCCAAGGTCAGTCTCTTCGCCGCTCAGAGCGCGTTCAGCAAGTCGATCGCCATCTCGGCCACCCGGTGTCTGATCACCTACATCCTGTTGCCCATCCTCCGCCCCGTCGTCGACCTCAGCGGCGGCGTCGGCCCGATGCTCGGACTCACCGTGGGGTTGGTGTCGATGGTCGCCATCGCCTTCGCGGTTCGCCGCTTCTTCGCTGCCGATCACAAGTGGCGGTGGCACTACTCCGCCGTCGGAGGCGCCATCTTCGTGCTGCTCATCGTGCAGGCCGGGTTCGACGTGAGGGCACTGGTCGGCTGAGCGGGTGACCTCCAGCATCCGGGCGTCGCTCGACGAGGTGCTCCGCGCCATTCTCACCAGCCGGGTCTACGAGGTGGCGGGCGAGACACCGCTCGACCCTGCGCCACGGCTGTCGGGGCGCTTCGGTGCCCGCGTCCACTTCAAGCGCGAGGACCTGCAACCGGTCTTCAGCTTCAAGCTCCGTGGCGCCTACAACAAGATGGCCAACCTCGGTCCCGACGAGCGGTCCAAGGGCGTCATCGCCTCGAGCGCCGGCAACCACGCGCAAGGGGTTGCCTACGCCGCCCGCCACCTCGGTCTGCACGCGCTCATCGTCATGCCCGAGACCACGCCCGAGATCAAGAGCGATGCGGTCAGGGCGCTGGGGGCCGAGGTGGTGCTGGTGGGCAACAGCTTCAGCGACGCCCAGGCCTACTGCGAGGAGCTCATCGAGTCCACGGGGAAGGCCTTCATCCACCCCTTCGACGACCCCCTGGTCATCGCCGGCCAGGGCACGATCGGTGACGAGATCGTCCGCCGACGCCCACCTGATCTGCACTCGGTGTTCGTTCCCGTCGGTGGCGGAGGCCTCATCGCCGGCATCGGTGCCTACCTGAAGGTGGTCATGCCCGAGGTGAAGGTGATCGGGGTCGAACCGACCGAGGCCGATGCCATGACCCGCTCGCTGGCCGCGGGCTCGCCGGTGATGCTCGACCAGGTGGGGATCTTCGCCGACGGGGTCGCGGTGCGCGACGTGGGGCGGCACACCTTCCCCCTCGCGCAGGAGGTGGTCGACGAGATGGTCACCGTCACCAACGACGAGATCAGCGCGGCGATCAAGGACGTGTTCGACGACACCCGTAGCATCGTCGAACCGGCAGGGGCATTGGGGGTCGCCGGGGCGAAGCGCTACCTCGAGGACACAGGACTCACCGATGTCGACGTGGTGGCGGTGCTCAGCGGAGCGAACATGAACTTCGACCGACTCCGTTTCGTGGCGGAACGGGCCGAGCTGGGTGAGGCCCGCGAAGCGTTGTTCGCGGTCACGATCCCCGAGCGCAAGGGCGCGTTCCGTGAGTTCTGCGCCACCCTCGGCCGGCGCCTCATCACCGAGTTCAACTACCGGCTCAACGACCGCTCGGTCGCCCACATCTTCGTGGGCGTCGGCATCACGTCCCGCGACGATGCCGACGCGCTGGCAACCACCCTGCGCGACGCCGGATACGAGACGATCGACCTGTCCGACGACGAGATGGCCAAGCTGCACGTCCGTCACATGGTGGGTGGGACCTCGCCTCAGGTCTCCGACGAGCTGCTCTACCGCTTCGAGTTCCCGGAACGTCCCGGGGCGTTGCTGACCTTCCTCGACACCCTCGGCGGCCGTTGGAACATCAGTCTCTTCCACTACCGCAACCACGGTGCCGACTTCGGGCGGGTCCTCGCCGGGTTCGAGGTGCCACCGTCGGAGCGGGTCGAGTTCGACGCGTTCCTCGACACGTTGGGCTACCGGTTCCGCCCCGAGATCGCCAACCCCGCCTACGAACGCTTCCTCGGTCGCGGCTGAGCGCAGCCGCGTCACCTCCTGGCCGGCGGCCGATCAGTCGTCGGTGATGTCGGTGCGACCCTCGTCGTAGTAGTCCTGGTACTGGACCGGTTCGCTGACGGTGGTGGCCACCCCGGCGAGGTTGGCCACGATCCGCTTGAGATAGCGGTGCAGCACCGCCCGCGGCACCGCCCAGTGACCGGGTTCGTCGCTGTGCATCAGCGTGCGGATGTGGCGCTCCTGTTCGATCCGCATGGCGTCGGCCTTGGTGCGGAACTCCGCGACCCGCTCCACGTCGTGGTCGGCGAGCAGTGCCGCCAACTCGTCGATCATGTTCGAGATCGTCTGGTGGTCTTCGATGAACCCGGCAGCATCGGGGGCGTCGGCCAGCGACACCCCTTCGGTCGCCAGATCGAAGATGTTCTTGGCCTGGTCACCGATCCGTTCGATCTTCTTGATGAGCAGGATGTGGCCCAGCACGTCGCCGATGTCGTCGGGTCCCTGCACGCTCACGTGCACGACCAGCTCGCGTCGCAGCTCCTGCTCGGTGCGGTTGATCCGCTGGTCGGTCTCATAGATCTCGTCGCGGACGTCTTCGGGGTCGACGCCGCCGACGAGGGTGGCGGTGGCCAGATCGAACGAGTGGCGGGCGTCGGAGAGCATGCGGACCACCTTGGTGGTGACCGACTCCATTCCCGATTCGCCTCGACGGAAGAACGACAGGACCATGACGGTACCTTTCACCTCAAGAGGGCGATGCCGACCAACGGCACCACGATGAACATACCTACCACGTAGGCGAACGCCCACGACCTTCGTTCGGCGGCCAGATCGGCCAGCATCTCTGCCGCCCGGATCGGGACCTCGCGGGCCACCTGGATCGGGTACATGAAGGCGATCGCGGTGCAGTTGAACAGGGTGTGGACCACAGCGATGGTGAGCGCCTCCGGTCGACTGGCGGCCATCGCCGCCAGCAGCGCGGTGACCGTGGTCCCGATGTTGGCCCCGAGGGTGATCGGGAAGGCGTTGCGCAGGGTCAGGACCCCGGCGGCGGTGAGGGGCACCATGATCGAGGTGGTGATGGTCGACGACTGCACCGCGATGGTGATGACGACCCCGAGCGCCATGGCCATCAGGCCTCCGCCCTTGCCCAGCAAGGCGTTGAGCGAACGCTCGATGCGGTCGGCCACGAGCCGGCGCATGTTCTTGGTGATGAAGGTGAGCGACCCCAGGATGACGGCGATCCCCACCACCACCATGAGCACGCCGAGCACGTTGCCGGTCGTGCCGATCGCCTCGCCTGCGTCCTGGATCCAGGCGACGGGGTGGGCGACGAGCTCCTTCACCGGACTGCGCCACTCGGTGCCCGACGCGCCGACGAGGCGTTCGCTGATCCATGCCGCGACCCGCGCCAGTACGCCGGTGGCCAGTTCGAGGGGCAACAAGACGGCGACGGCCAGCACGTTGAAGAAGTCGTGAACGGTGGCCGCGGCCAGCGCCCGGCGGAACTCGACGGATTGGCGCATGTGGCCGAGGGCGACGAGGGTGTTGGTGACCGTGGTCCCGATGTTGGCGCCCATGATCATCGGCACCGCGGCCTCGACGCCGACGGCACCGGAGGCCACGAGACCGACGATCACCGAGGTGCTCGCCGACGACGACTGGACCATCACCGTGGCGAGGATGCCGATGAAGAGGCCAGCCAGCGGGTTGGTGACGGTGGAGAACAACGTCTCCTGCACGTCGGCGCCCAAGAGCTTGATACCGCTCTCGAGTGAGGAGACGCCCACCAGGAAGATGTAGATGAGCAGAACGACGAGCGCGGCTCGTGCCGGTGTCGGGATCGGTGCCCTGGTGGTGGGACGTGGGGCCGGAGTGTCGGTCATGGTTCGGAAGGTGGTGGTCCCCAGGAGTGACGAGGGGCCACGTCCAGGCGCACCGTAGTGGACGGGGCACCGACGGCTGTTCACCGCCCGTTCTCCGCCCGTTCATGCTGTTGGGGACCTTTGGCCGTGGTGCGGTCGGCCACGGAACGCCAGGATGGTGCGGTGACCACCAGCGGCGACTCCATGGCCGACGACACCGTCGCCGAGACCGGGTTCCGTGAGGTTGCCGCTCGGTGGGCTCTGGTGTTCGGGCCCCTGGTGGCCGCGCTGGTGTACCTGGTGACGCCGGATGTGGCCGGGTCCGGAGACACCATGGTCGAGCTGGGTCACGCCGGACGAGCCACCGCGGCCATCGGTGTGCTCATGGCGATCTGGTGGATGACCGAGGCGCTGCACGTGTCGGCCACCGCGCTGTTGCCCGTCGCGTTGTTCCCGCTGTTCGGCGTGTTCGGCGTCGACGACGCCGCCGCTCCCTACGCCAACCCCCTCATCTTCCTCTTCCTCGGCGGGTTCCTCCTCGCGCTCGCCATGCAGCGGTGGGGGCTCGAGCGTCGGATCGCCGTGCTGGCTCTGCGGATCGTCGGGACCGAACCCCGGATGCTGGTGGGTGGGTTCATGGTCCTCACCGCCACGTTCAGCATGTGGGTCTCGAACACCGCGACCGTCGCCATGATGTTGCCGATCGCCTTGAGCGTGGTCGACGCGGCCGTGCCCGGCGGACGCGAGTCGCTCATCGACCACCCCGGTGCGTCAGGCACCAGCTTCGCTCGGTCGCTGCTGCTGGGCATCGCCGCGAGCGCCTCCATCGGAGGGGTCGGCACGCTGATCGGTACGCCGCCGAACCTGTTCCTGGCGTCGTTCGCCCGAGACGAGCTCGGCTTCGAGATCTCCTTCGTCGACTGGCTGGTCGTCGGCGTTCCGCTGGTCGCGGTGTTCCTGCCCATCGCCTGGCTGCTGCTCACTCGGGTGCTGTTCCCGCCTGACGTCGAGCGTGATCGGCTGGCGAGTCTGCTCACCGACCGGACCGTCGCTCCGATCGGGCCCATGCATCCAGCCGAGTGGGCCGTGCTGATCGTCTTCGTCCTGACGGCCCTGTCCTGGGTGTTCCGCCCGCTGCTGGTCGAGCTGACGGTGCTCGGCGCGCAGCCGCTGGGCGGGTTGAGCGACGCAGGCATCGCGGTGATCGCGGGCGTGGCCCTCTTCGTGATCCCCGCGGGTCGGGGCGACACCCGGGTGCTCGACTGGGAGACGGCCCGCCAGCTCCCGTGGGGCATCCTGTTGCTGTTCGGCGGAGGCCTGAGCCTGGCGTCGGCGATCGCGGCAACCGGGGTCGACGACTTCCTCGGGCTCGGGGTCCAAGGGCTCGACGTGCATCCGATCCTGCTCATCGCTGTGGTCACCACCGGTGTGGTGTTCATGACCGAGATGACGAGCAACACCGCCACCGCGGCCGCGCTGGTACCGATCGTCGCCGCCATCGCGCCGGGCCTGGGCGTCCACCCGTTGGTGCTCGCGGTGCCGGTGGCGGTGGCGGCGAGCCTGGCGTTCATGTTGCCGGTGGCCACGCCGCCCAACGCCATCGTGTTCGGCAGCGGGTTCGTCGGCATCCCCGACCTGATGCGCATGGGCCTGCGGCTGAACCTGGTGAGCATCGTGTTGATCACCTCGTGGTTGCCGGTGCTGGCGTTGCCGATCCTCGGGATCGACCTGCAGCTGGAGTGACCGGGCGAGACCGGATCCACCAGGGCGTTCCGGTCCCGTCAACGGTGGACGGCCCACTGGTCGTTGATGAGGGGGCCGTTCCACGTCGGCCACCCTCGACCGGGGTGAGGTGCCCTTCGGTGTGGTTCGGCCGGTGGCGCGCTCGCGACGACCCCACGATCAGCTGGTGGGGCCGAGGTCGACGGTGGCGTCGAGGAGGTCGTCGAGGTCGGTGGCGCCTCCGGAGGCCATCGCCCAACGGCCGCCCTGCTTGACGAACAGGTACCAGCGGCCGTCGTGGCTGCGTCGGAGCTGCTGGTGCCCGGCGACGGTGATGCGGTTCGAGCGGACCTGGATGGTGGCGGGCGGCACGCCGAGGCTCTCGATCTGCTCCTTGGCCGCGGCCATCTCGGCGACGGGCGGGTTCCACGACGGTTCGTCGAGCACCCGCAACCCGGCTGCCCCGGCAGCTCGCCACGCGGTGGCCGCCGTTTCGAGGGCGGCGTCGGTGACACCGCCACGGTCGGCGAGCTGGGCATGCTCGGCAGGCGATGCCCACGCGGCGCGTCGAGCCAGGTCGGTGCGGCGGTCGAGCTCGAGTGCCGAGGTCTCCTCGCCCACCCCGACACGCAGCGCCCAGGCCCGGCGGGCCGCGTCCTCGGCGAGCGAGCGGAGGCCGAAGGAGCTGAACCCTGCCTCGGCGGGTGGTGGGCCGGGCCAGGGCGCGGGCTTTCCGGGCCCGTCGCGAGGTGGGGCGGGCACGTCGGGGAGCGGGCCGAGGTCGCGGCGCCAGGCTTCGCGGGCGACGACGCCCTCGGCTCGGGGTGGCCCGGCCGAGGCGTCTGGATCGGTGCCGGCGCGCCGGGCACGGATCGCGTCGATGATGGCGGCGCGGTCGAGGCCGCGGAGCAGCAGCAGGACGAACGGGTCGTCGTCGAGCGCGTCGGCGATCAGGTAGCAGACGGCGGCCGAGTGCTTGCACGGCTCGGCCCAGTCGGGACACGAGCAGGCGGTGCGAAGGTCGCCCGAGCGGGGGAGCAGGTCGACCTCGACCGCCTCGGCGTCCGCGACGATGCCCGGGTCGAGCTCGCCGTCGAGCAGCGCCGCTGCATGACCGGCCTTGGCGGCGATGGCGTCGAGCACGCACTCCCACTCGTCGTCGCGGAAGGCCCGCACCTGCAGCACCACGTCGTAGGGCTCGGGCCGGCTGCCCTGCACCCAGGCCCGCACCCAGCTCGGCTCGATGATGAGATCGTCGGCGCGGGCCTGGCGGGCGTAGGTGCGTCCCCGCGGGAGGCGGTTGGGATCGTGCACCGCACGGCCTTCGAGCGCGTCGAGCCACGCCTGGCCCCACCACGTGTTGCCGAACGTGCGGCGTCGGGCGCTCACAGGATGTCGCTCCCGCCCAGTTCGACCAGCGCCGCCAGCTCGGTGTCGGAGAGGTCGGACACCCAGGCCTCGCCACCGCCGGCGACCGATTCGGCGAGGTCACGCTTGGTCTCGAGCATGGCGGCGATGCGCTCTTCGAGGGTGCCCTCACACACGAGCCGGTGGACCTGCACGTTGCGCTCCTGGCCGATGCGCCACGCGCGGTCGCTGGCCTGGTCCTCGACGGCGGGGTTCCACCAGCGGTCGTAGTGGATGACATGGGTGGCCCGGGTGAGGTTGAGCCCGGTCCCACCGGCCTTGAGCGACACGATGAGGACCTTGGGCTCGCCCGCCTGGAAGGCGTCGACCATGGCCTCGCGTCGGGCGACCGGCACCGACCCGTGCAGGAACTGCGACTCGATGCCGACCGACCGCAGGTGCTCGGTGAGGAGGTGGCCCATGGCCACGAACTGGGTGAACACCAGCGCCGAGTCGCCTTCGGAGCAGATGACCTCGAGCAGATCGGTGGCCGCGTCGAGCTTGCCCGACCGTCCTCTCAGGGGCTCGGTCTGGTCGAGGTAGTGGGCGGGGTGGTTGCAGATCTGCTTGAGCGAGGTGAGCAGCTTGAGCACCGCACCGTGCCGGCTGATGCCCTCGGCGTGGTTCACCTGCTCGAGCAGCTCGGCGACGACGGCCCGATAGAGCGTGGCCTGTTCGGTGGTGAGGCCGACGAAGCGGTCGGTCTCGGTCTTGTCGGGGAGCTCGGGGGCGATCGTGGGGTCGGACTTGCGGCGGCGCAGCAGGAACGGGCGGACCACCTCGGCCAGCCGCTCGGTGACCGTGTCGTCGCGATCGCGCTCGATGGGCACCGCAACCTGACGCTGGAACAGCTCGAGCGAGCCCAACAACCCGGGAGTGGTCCAGTCGAGGAGGGCCCACAGGTCGGACAGGCGGTTCTCGACAGGGGTCCCGGTGAGGGCGATGCGGGCCTGGGCCCCGATGGTGCGCAGCGCGCGGGCCGTGCGCGAATAGGGGTTCTTGACCGCCTGGGCCTCATCGGCCACGACCAGGCCCCAGCCGATCGCGGCCAGTTGCTCGGCGTCGCGGCGTACGACCCCGTAGGTGGTCACGACGATCTCGTCGGCCATCACCTGCTCGAGCGACCGGGACGATCCGTGGTGGCGGCGGACCGTCACCCCCGGGACGAACCTGGCTGCCTCTCGTTGCCAGTTGCCGAGCAGGGTGGTGGGACAGACGATGAGGGTCGGCCCGGTGCCGCGGCGGATCAGGTGCAGGGCGAGGATCTGCAGCGTCTTGCCCAGCCCCATGTCGTCGGCGAGCACCCCGCCCAGGCCCAGATCGGCCATCTCGGCCAACCAGGCGACCCCCCGTTCTTGGTAGGGCCGGAGCTCGGCGTGGAGACCGGGCGGGGCATCGAACGCGGGGCGCTGATCGAGCGACTGCAACCGTTCGGCCAGGTTGGCCAGGGGTCCTTGGATCTCGGCCTCGAGCGGTTGGCCGTCGACGAGGAAGCTGCCCGACAGCGCGGCGGCGAGCGCGTCGCCGGTGCGGACCTCGCGCCGCTCGCGCAGCCGCTTGAGCTGCTCGGGGTCGGCCCGGACCCACTGACCCCGGATGCGGACCATGGGGCGCTTGGCCTGCGAGAGCAGCTCGAGCTCGTGGTCGGTGAGCTCCTCGCCGTCGAGGGTGGCGCGCCACCGCATCTCGGCGAGGGTCGAGAGGTTGAGGCCGCCGCGGGTGACCGATGCCGGTTGGGGTGTGGTGAGCACCGGCCGCAGGTCGAGCGGGCGGAGCACGTCGCTGGGCCACATGACCACCAGGCCCGCGGCGGCGAGGTCGTCGGCCACCGGGCCGAACAGCTCGGTGGCCTCCTCGTCGTCGAGCACGAGGCGGTCGGGATGGGACTGGTCGAGCAGACGTGCGATGGGACCCCACACCCGGGCGGCGCGCCGCAAGGTGACCAGGAGCTGCAGATCGGGGTCGGGGCCGAACCGGGCAGCGACCGGCGCTGGTGCCGACCACAGGGCGTCGGCGGAGAGCACGAGCCCCGGATCGGAGCGGCTGTGGACCTCGAGCACGCAGTCGACCGAACGCTCGGGGAGGTCGGGCACCTCGACCCGCAGCGCCGCGGTGATCGAGCCGTCGGCCCCGGTGACGGTGGAGCCGAGCCAGTCTCGCTGGCCGCTGACATCGTGGGCCGCGGGGCCGGCGAAGGCCTGGTGCCCGGCCGCGATCGGCGCGGCAGCGGTGCGTACGAAGGTGTCGGCCACCGCGTCGAGGAACGCGGTGAGCGTGGTGTGGGGAGTGAGGACCTGGCGGGGCGAGGTGTCGGGGACGGCGACGGCGTGGGCAGCAGGAGGCAGGGCAGCGGCCAGCGACTCGATGCGGTCGTGGTCGGCGGGGTCGAGCGGGCCGAGGCGCCACTGATCGGTGTCGTCGTCGGCGATGGTGGGCAGGAGCCGGCCCCTGGCCATGAGGTCGAGGGCGAGTCGTACCGCCACCGACCACGCGCGCACCGATCCGCTGACCTCGGCGTCGCCGGGAAGGGTGGCGAGATGGTCGACCAGCTCGTGGAGGGGGACGAGCTCGACCGGGGTCGAGCGGAGCCGAACCTGGCGGCCGACCGGCACCACGAGGTCGATCCGGTCGCTGCGGTCGTCGATCCCGGGGCCCCACAGCGCGAGCGCGCCGTCGCGGCCGTGGGTGCCGGCCACGAACGTGGCCTCGAGGTCGGCAGCGATGGTCCGCATACCACGACACGCTACCGACCGCCTGTGACACCTAAGGTCGGGGCGACCAGCCCGACGAGGAGGAACCATGAGCGATCCCAACCCGATGCCCTATCGGCGTCTCGGCCGATCGGGGCTGGCGGTCAGCGCCTTCTCGTTCGGGTCCTGGGTCACCTTCGGCGACCAGCTCGACCTGGGTCTGGCCCGTGACTGTCTGGCCGCCGCCGGTGAGGCGGGGGTCAACTTCTTCGACAACGCTGAGGCCTACACGGGCGGTGAGTCCGAGCGGATCATGGGTCGGGCCATCGACGAGCTGGGGTGGGAGCGTCACAGCTACATCGTGTCGACCAAGTTCTTCTGGGGGCTCCACAAGGACACGGTCAACATGACCAACACCTTGAACCGCAAGTACCTGTCGCAGGCGATCGACCGGTCGCTCGAACGCTTCGGGCTCGACTTCGTCGACCTGGTGTTCTGTCATCGTGCCGACCCCGACACTCCCATCGAAGAGACCGTGTGGGCCATGTCCGACATGATCAGCTCGGGCAAGGCCCTCTACTGGGGAACCTCGGAGTGGACCGCCGACGAGATCCGTGCGGCCTGGGGGATCGCCGAGCGCCACCACCTCCACAAGCCGGTGATGGAGCAGCCCCAGTACCACCTGTTCGAGCGGAGCAAGGTGGAGAAGGAGTACGCCCGGCTCTATGAGGACATCGGGCTCGGGCTCACCACCTGGAGTCCGCTGGCATCGGGCCTGCTCACCGGCAAGTACGCCGATGGGATCCCCGAGGGCAGCCGGGCCTCGCTGCCGGGCTACGAGTGGCTGCGCGAGCTGGTCACCGACCCCGAGCGCAACGCCAAGGTCCGCTCGCTGCGAGCGGTGGCCGAGCGTCTCGACTGCTCGCTGTCACAGCTCGCCATCGCCTGGTGCGCATCGAACCCCAACGTGTCGACGGTGATCACCGGGGCGAGCACCCCTGACCAGGTCATCGAGAACATGGGCGCCAAGCGGGTGCTGGCCGACCTCACCTCCGATCTGCTCGACGAGATCGACCAGATCGTGCGCTGACCGCCATCTCGAGCTTCTGGCGCGGAATCGGCGCGCCCAGCGCGACAGATCCGCGCGAAGTGCTGGGGAAGGGTTGCTCGGGAGGGAGGTCGAGTTCGGCTCAGGCGGACGGGCGCCTCCCGACCGCGGCGTCGCGGTCGGCGGCGAGGCGCCGGGTCTCGTCGGAGACCCCTGCCGCGAGCAGCGCCGTGGTCAGGTCGATGAGGTGCTCGACGAAGAGCCGGTCGTCGGTGTGGGGCGCGGTGGCCGCCCGGCGCCCCAGCTCGGCGGCGGTGAAGCGGATCGCGGTGAACCGGCGGTGGAGCCGGACCGCTTCGGGGTCGAGCAGCGGCTCGACGATCATCCGCCAGCGGTCGATCGAGTCGGCGGGGTTCGAGGAGCGGGGGTCGACGAGGGGCCGTGGCTTGTTCACCAGCTCGGCATTGATCTGCAGGTACTCGGGTCCGCCGTCGGCGTCGGCCAGCTTCGAGGCCAGGGGCCGCACCAGCGCCGCGGCGAGGGTGCGCAGGTCGAGCTCGCCCGCCGACTCGCAGTGGTCGAGCACCGCGTGGCGGCGCGACTCGATGTCGGGGCGGTGCTTGGCGAGGATGGCCTTGAGCACCCCGGCACGATCATCGAAGTGGTACTGCACCGCCGACGCGCTCTTGGCGCCGGCTTCGCGGTTGATCTCGCGCAGGCTCACCGCGCCGATGCCGTGGGCGGCGAAGAGACCCTCGGCCGCGGTGACGATCCGATCCCGCATGCGGTCATCATGGCACGCCCCCGTTGCGCGGTGCAGGTGCACCCACCTACAGTGCGATCGTACGAATCCGAGGGGGCGTCGAGGCGACGTCGAGGGGGCAGCGAACGATGGCGTGGGACTTCTCCACCGAGCCCGAGTTCCAGGAGAAGCTGGACTGGGTGGCCGACTTCTGCCAGAACGAGATCGAGCCACTCGATCTGGTCTTCCCCGGTGCCGCGCGCTCCCGGGACCCCAAGATGCGGGCCCTGACCGATCCGCTCAAGCAGCAGGTGAAGGACCAGGGCCTCTGGGCGCTGTTCCTCGACGAGGATCTCGGGGGTCCCGGGTTCGGGCAGCTCAAGCTCGCCCTGATCAACGAGATCCTCGGCCGCTACGGCTCGGCCCCGTCGATCTTTGGCACCGCCGCGCCCGACACGGGGAACATGGAGCTCCTCGCCGCCTACGGCACCGAGGAGCAGAAGCAGCGGTGGCTGTACCCGCTCATGGACCAGGAGCTGCGCTCGGCCTACTCGATGACCGAGCCCCAGGGCGGCTCCGACCCCGACCTGTTCGTCACCACCGCCGAGCGCGACGGCGACGAGTGGGTGATCAACGGCGAGAAGTGGTTCACCAGCGCCGGGCGGGCCGCCGACATCTTGTTCGTCATGTGCAAGAACGGCATCTTCATCGTGCCCCGCGAGACACCGGGCGTGGAGTTCATGCCCAACAGTCCCTTGGCCCACAACCACATCCGCTACGACAACGTCCGCGTGCCGCTCGACCACCTGCTCGGTCCTGAGAACGCGGGCAAGGTGCTGGCCCAGCGGCGCCTGGGTGGTGGGCGCATCCATCACGCGATGCGTGCCATCGCGCAGTGCCACCGGGCCTTCGAGATGATGTGCGAGCGAGCCCTCAGTCGCGAGGCTCACGGCAAGACGATCGCCGACCACCAGATGGTCCAGGAGGCGATCGCCGACTCCTACGCCGAGATCAAGATGCTGCGCCTGCTGATCCTCGAGACGGCCTGGATCATCGACAACTCCAGCACCCAGGAGGCCCGCACCCAGATCGCGGCCACCAAGTACACCGCGGCCAAGGTGCTGCGCGAGGTCACCTACCGGGCGATCCACATCATGGGCTCGCTCGGGGTCACCAACCTCACGCCGTTGCAGGCCCAGTGGGCGAACGCCCCCACCATGTCGGTGATGGACGGCGTCGACGAGGTCCACAAGGTCACCGTCGCCCGCAACGTGTTGAAGGACCACCGGCCCCACGAGGGCCTCTGGCCCACCGAGTACATCCCGCACAAGCGCGAGCGGGCCATGGAGAAGTTCGAGGCCCTCTTCGAGAAGGAGCCCGAGTACAAAGAGCTCTCCGAACGGATGGTTCGGCGAGCAGCGTTCGTCGGGGGGTAGCGCCGGCACGCCACCTGCGGGTCCCGCCGGCCCGCAGGTGGCGCCTGCCGAGCTCGGCGCGGAGGTGGTCGGGCGCTCGTTGTCACTGTCTGGCCCGATCGACCGGGATCGAGGTTCGGTGGGGTCGTGAGATCGTCTACTGTGACCTAGGTCATCGCCCATGAGAGACCCCGTCATCGGGTGGTGATGAGCACGGAGGCAACGACGACCAGCCAGCCGTCGGCGAGGAGCGCACGGGCAACATGACAGACACACCGGTCACCTCGACCCGGACCGCCCTCGGGGTCAGCAACGTCGAGGTGGTCTACAACGAGGTCGTCCTGGTCCTGAGAGGAGTGAGCCTCTCGGTGCCCGAGGGTCAGATCGTGGCGATCCTGGGTGCCAACGGCGCGGGCAAGACCACCCTGTTGCGGGCCATCACCGGCCTGCTCGATGTCCATCACGGGCGCATCACCAAGGGGACCATCTCGCTGTTCGGAGACGACATCACCCGGGCCGCCGCCGCCCAACGGGTGAAGGCGGGGCTCGCCCAGGTCATGGAGGGCCGCCGCATCTTCGCCGAGCTCACCGTCGACGAGAACCTCCGCACCGGGGCGATGGCCGCCCGCGATCGGTCCGCCGTCGCGGCCAGCCGCGACAGGGTGCTCGAGCTGTTCCCGCTCCTCGCCGACCGGCTGCGCTCCACCGCCGGCTACCTGTCGGGTGGCGAGCAGCAGATGCTCGCCATCGGTCGGGCGCTGATGGCCTCGCCCGACCTGTTGCTGCTCGACGAGCCGAGCCTCGGCCTCGCCCCCAAGATCGTCGACCAGATCCGCGACATCATCCTGCACGTCAACGAGCAGGGCACCTCGGTGCTGCTGGTCGAGCAGAACGCGACCATGGCGCTGCGGATCGCCCACCACGGCTACGTCCTGGAACACGGCCGGGTGGTCAAGGACGGTCCCGGCCAGGAGCTGCTCGCCGACAAGGACATCCGCGAGTTCTACCTCGGCGCCGGTGAGTCCGGCCGGCGTTCGTTCCGAGAGGTCAAGACCTATCGACGGAGGAAGTCATGGGGGTCGTGAGCGACGCTCCGGACACCACCGCCACCGTCGAGTCCGGCGGCGACCAGAAGATCTTGTTGCAGGTGCGGGACCTCACCCTGCGCTTCGGTGGGGTGACCGCGCTCTCCGATGTGAGCTTCGACGTGCACGATGGCGAGCTGTTCGCGGTGATCGGTCCCAACGGGGCGGGCAAGACGTCGATCTTCAACTGCCTCTCGGCGGTCTATGAGCCCCAGCGGGGAACCATCCTGCTCGACGGCGTCGAGCTGGTCGGCCAGAAGCCCCAGCACACGGCGCGGCTGGGTGTCGGCCGCACGTTCCAGAACCTCGGGTTGTTCGAGCACCTCGACGTCGTCGACAACCTTCTGCTCGGGCGTCACCACCTGATGCGAACCGGGTTCATCTCCGGTGCGCTCTGGTGGGGACGTGCCAAGCGCGACGAGCTTCGTCACCGCGCCGCGGTCGAGGAGATCATCGACCTCCTCGAGCTCACACCGTTCCGACGGTCCTCCGCCGGGCTGTTGCCCTATGGCATCCAGAAGCGCATCGAGCTCGGGCGTGCCCTCGCCATGGAGCCCAAGGTGCTGCTGCTCGACGAGCCGGTGGCGGGCATGAACCACGAGGAGACCGAGGACATGGCCCGCTACATCCTCGACATCCGTCGGCGCCTGGGGCTCTCCATGATCCTGGTCGAACACGACATGCCCTTCGTGATGGACATCGCGGATCGGGTCATGGCCCTCGACTTCGGGAGCGCGCTGGTGACCGGATCCCCCGAACAGGTCCAGAACGACCCGCAAGTGATCGAGGCCTACCTGGGAGGAAGCGAATGAGCGTGCTCGACACCGCACCGTCGGCTCCTTCGAGCGGTGCTCCCACCGCGTCCACGCTGCCGGGGCACCTGCTGGCGCGTGCCGCCACCGCTCCCGCCGCCACCGCGATGCGCAAGAAGCATCTCGGCCTGTGGCGGTCCTACACCTGGACCGAGTACGCCGATCGGGCCGCCGCGGTCGGCATGGGACTGCGGGCGCTCGGCGTCGAGTCCGGCGACCGCGTCGCGATCCACTCCAACAACCGACCGGCCTGGATCATCGCCGACATGGGCGTCCAGGGGATCGGCGCGATCTCGGTCGGCATCTATCCGACCAGCCCCGAATCCGAGGTCGAGTACCTGCTGTCGCACTCGGGGTCGGTGGTGCTCATCGCCGAGGACGAGGAGCAGGTCGACAAGGTGCTCGCCGTGCGGGAGAAGCTGACCGATCTGCGCAAGGTGGTCGTCAAGGATCCGCGCGGGCTCGACATGTCCGATGACTGGTTGATGACCCTCGACGAGCTCGAGGCGCTCGGCGCTGGCCAGCAGGACGACTTCACCGCTGCGGTCACCGCCCTCGATCCGGCACAGTGCGCCATCATCGTCTACACATCGGGCACCACGGGTCCGCCCAAGGGCGCGATGATCAGCCACGACAACCTCATGGCCGCGGCGCGCGGCACCGGCACCGCGTTCGAGGTGAGCGAGTCCGACGAGGTGTTGTCGTACCTGCCGCTGTGCCACATCGCCGAGCGCCTGATCTCGGTGGTCAACGCGGTCACCAACGGGTACGTCGTCAACTTCGGTGAGAGCACCGAGACCTTCGCCCAGGACCTGGCCGAGGTGCAGCCCACGTTCTTCCTCGGCGTGCCCCGGGTGTGGGAGAAGCTCATGGCGCTCATCCAGATCAAGATGGGCGACGCCGGGTGGCTCAAGCGCACCAACTACGACCTGTGGATGTCGGTCGGTGCCCGGATCGCCCGCCGCCGCTGGTCGGGCAAGAAGCTCGCCGGGACCGACGGGCTCCTCTACCTCCTCGGCTGGATCTTCCTCTACCGCAGCCTCCGTTCCAAGATCGGGATGAGCCGGGTGCGCGGGGCGTTGTCCGGTGCGGCGCCGATCTCGTCGCAGGTGCTCGAGTTCTTCTGGGCGATGGGGGTGCCGGTGCGCGAGGCATACGGCCAGACCGAGAACACCGCCCAGGCCACCATCATCCCCGAGGATGACGTCCGCATCGGCATGGTCGGGACCCCGGTCCCCGAGTGCGAGGTGCGCATCGCCGACGACGGCGAGATCCTCACCCGCGGACCGGGCACCTTCCTCGGCTACTACCGCAACCCCGAGGCCACCGCCGAGACCATCGACTCCGAGGGCTGGTTGCACACCGGCGACATCGGTGAGCTCGACGAGGACGGGTTCCTCCGCATCACCGACCGCAAGAAGGACATCATCATCACCGCGGGCGGCAAGAACATCAGCCCGTCCGAGATCGAGAACAAGCTCAAGACCTCGCCCTATGTGCGTGAAGCGGTCGTCATCGGCGACCAGCGCAAGTACCTCACCGCCCTCATCGGCATCGAGCTCGACACCGTCGGCGACTGGGCGACACGGCGGCGCATCCCGTTCACCACCTACCACGACCTCACCACCAAGCCCGAGGTCCGCGAGCTCGTCGCCGACTGGATCGAGAAGGTGAACGCCGAGCTCGCCCAGGTCGAGACGATCAAGGCGTTCGAGCTGTTGCCCAAGGAGCTCGATCAGGAGGATGGCGAGGTGACCGCCACCCAGAAGGTGAAGCGCCGGGCGATCGAGACCGACTTCTCCGACCTGATCGAGGGCATGTACCGGTGAGCGCCCTCGCACCCGTGTTGGCGGTGACCGGTACCGAGCTGGTCCAGAACCTCATCGGTGGGCTCGCGCTCGGGTCGAAGTACGCACTGATCGCGCTGGGCTTCGTGGTGGTGTTCCGGGCCACCGGGGTGATCAACTTCGCCAACGGCGCCTTCGTCCTGGTCGGTGCCTACATGACCTACCAGTTCTTCCAGACCTGGGAGCTCAACTTCTACCTGGCCATCGTCTTGTCGATGATCTTCGGGTTCCTCCTCGGCATCGTCCTCGAGGCGATCGTGCTGCGACGTCTCGTGGGCGAAGCGCCCTTCACCGTGATCATGGTGACCATCGGCCTGTTGTTCATCCTCGACAACCTCGTCACGGCCATCTGGGGGGCCTCCAACCTCAACCTCGGCGATCCGTGGACCGGCAGCGTGGTCGAGGTTGCCGGGGTGCAGGTCCCGCACCGCGACCTGTGGGCCATGGGCTTCACCGGCGTCGTCCTCTGCGGGTTCCTGCTGTTCTTCCGCTACTCGTCGATGGGCCTGGCCATGCGGGCCACCGCCATGGACCCCGAGGCGGCACTCGCCCAGGGGATCAGCGCCCGCACCGTCTACCGGGTCACGTGGGGCATCGCCGGGCTGGTCGCAGCCCTGGCCGGCACCACCTTCGCCACCGGGACGGGCAACCTTCAGCCGGGGCTGGGGCTGTTGGCGCTCGCCGCGTTCCCTGCCATGATCCTCGGCGGCATGGACTCCCCGCTCGGGGCCGTCCTCGGTGGGCTCATCATCGGGCTGGTCCAACAGCTCACCCAGCTGCTGGCCCCCGAGTACATGGAGTGGGCCGGTCGCAGCCCTGAGATCGTGGTGCCCTACGTGGTGATGATCGTCATCTTGTTGGTGCGGCCCTACGGACTGTTCGGGACACCCGAGGTGAGGAGGGTCTGATGCGAACTCTGCTCACCCCGTTCGGTCGGGGTCGCTCCGGCGGGCGTCCGTCCCGGAACCTGGTGCTCGACTACCGCGACGATCTGCGGATCTTCCCCGATCGGTGGGCCCGCGTCGGACTCCTCTTGTTGGCCTTCCTCTACATCTACCTCCCCACCCAGCAGGTGAGCGACGCCGGACTGCGCACCTTGTCCACCATCGGGGTCTTCGCCATCGGGGCGATCGGTCTCAACCTGCTCACCGGCTACACGGGCCAGGTCAGCCTGGGCCACGCGTTCTTCATCGGGGTCGGCAGCTACACCGCCGCCTACCTCGGTGCCGAGATGGGGTGGCCCTTCCTCGTGTACGTGCCGGCCGCTGCGCTCATCGGGGTCGGGCTCGGCGTCGTCATCGGCCCCTTCGCCTTGCGGTTGCGGGGCCACTACCTGGTCATCGTCACCCTCGGTCTCATCTTCCTGGGGCGCCACATCTTCAACAACTGGACCAGCGTCACCGGCGGCAACCGTGGCACCCAGATCCGCGGGGCCGACATGTCGGTCGGACCGCTCGACTTCAGCGGACTCGAGCTGTTCGGTACCACCTACAGCCGCGAGCAGAGCATGTTCTTCCTGGTGTGGGCGATGGTGGCGATCGCTGCGCTGCTGGCCAAGAACCTGGTCCGCAGCCGGATGGGTCGTGCCATGCAGGCGGTGCGCGACCGCGACCTGTCGGCCGAGATCATCGGGGTCGACCTCGCCCGCACCAAGGTCGGGGCCTTTGCCTGGTCGAGCGCCTTCGCGTGCGTCGCCGGCGTGCTCTCCGCGCTGCAGATCCGCTTCGCCGGACCCGACGACTTCGGGTTGTTCCTGTCGATCACCTACGTGGCGATCATCATCATCGGCGGGGTCGGCACCATCTTCGGAGCCATCGTCGGTTCGATCTTCGTGGTGGGCTCCGAGGAGCTGATCAACGAGAACAGCCGCTCGGACTGGCTGGGTCCGCTGGTGAGCACCGGCCCCACCGACTCCGGCTGGTTGAGCGTCGGCGAGCTGAACGCCGTCCTCTTCGGTGCGTTCATCGTGGGGTTCCTGCTCTTCGAGCCCCGAGGCCTGGCCGCACTGTGGTTCAGGGCCAAGGCCTGGTTCCTCACCTGGCCGTTCTCGTACTGATCTCGTTTCACCCGTTCCCAACCCCAACACCCATGATGACCATGGAGGGAGACACATGATGCAGAAGCGATGGAAGCGGCTCTTGGCCGTGTTCCTGGTGTCGATGCTGGTGCTCGGCGCCTGCGGCGGGCGCGACGACGATGACGGCGACGCGGCGCCCTCCGACGACGACGCCCCGGCCGACACCGACGACACCGGCGACACCGGCGACGACGGCGACGACGGCGACGACGGCGACGAGCCACCGGGGGACCCCGAGCCGGGGCCCGGGTTCGACGGCGAGACCATCCGGCTCGGCGTGTTGACCCCCACCTCGGGGACGGTGGCGGTCATCGGTGATCCGCTCACCGCCGGCAACCAGGCCTATGTCGACTACCTGAACGAAGAGCTCGGCGGGATCGACGGACAGTACCCGGTCGAGCTGGTCGTGGAGGACTCCGCCTACGACCCCACGACCGCGGGTCAGCGCTACGCCGCCATCAACGACGAGGTCGTGGCGTTCCTCCAGATCCTCGGCACGCCGGTGGTCAACGCACTGCTCCCCGATCTCATCGAGGACAACATCATCGCCGGTCCCGCGTCGCTCGACTCGGCGTGGATCCGCGAGCCGAACCTGATGCCGATCGGTGGTCCTTATCAGGTGCAGGCGATCAACGCCATCGACTGGTACTTCAGCCAGCCCGAGAACGAGGATCAGGTCCTGTGCACCCTCGCATCCGACGACGAGTACGGCGACACCGGTGTGGCCGGCGTCGAGTTCGCCGCCGAGAACCTCGGCATCGACGTCGCCGTCCAGGCCGAGTACCCAGCTCCATCGGCCACCCGTCCCGCCCAGACCTTCGAGTCCCAGATCGGCCAGCTCGAGGGCGGTGACTGCGAGGTGATCTTCTTCGTCGCCACCCCGACCGACACGGCTCCGCTGAACACGGTGCTCACCGAGAACACCGACTACAACCCCATGGTGCTGGGCCAGTCGCCCACCTGGCTGGGTCTCTTCGCCGGGTTCGAGTACCTCCAGGAGAACTTCATCCTCGCCTCCGAGGGCACCGACTACGGCGACGAGTCGGTCCCGGGCATGGCCGAGCTGGTGAGGATCAAGGACACCTACGCACCCGAGCAGGAGCCCGACCTGTACTTCAACTTCGGGTACCTGCAGGGCATGGCGATGCACCAGATCCTCGAGGAGGCGGTCGCTCGAGGCGATCTGTCCCGCGAGGGGATCATGGACGCGATGGAGAACGTGGGCACGCTCTCCTTCGACGGCCTGTTCGGTGACTACGTCTACGGGACCGCCGACGAGCGCCAGCCGCCGACCAGCTCGTCGTTCTTCGCGCCGAACCCGGACTCGCCGATGGGTCTCGAACTGGTCGAGCGTGACTACGAGGCAGACTACGTCGGAGACTTCACCTTCGAGTGAGGCGTCGAGCAGCTTCGACGAGCTGATCGGTCCGACAGGGGCGGGGTGCGGTTGGCGCCCCGCCCCGTCGAGTCCGGACTCAGGCGGCGCGGCGGGCCTCGGTGCGGAGGCGACGGCGCAGGCGCACCACGTGACGCAGATACCGGGCGACCTCGCGCACCGACCCGTTGCTCTCACCCGCGCCTCGTCGAGCGAAGGCGAACCCGACCTCGGCGCGGCGCAGGTGTGGGTGGGTGACGAGGATCTCGAGCAGGATCTTGAACCCGGTGGGGTTCAGGGCGGTGGGATCGAGGGCGCGGGTGCGCACCGCGAAGAACCCGCTGAGCGGGTCGGAGCAGGTGCCGATGCGGGATCGGAGGAGCACCACCGCGAGCCTGCCGAACACCCATGACACGAAGCTGCGGAGCGG
>JBKGZW010000158.1:0-6215 GCA_046543225.1 Acidimicrobiales bacterium | reverse complement strand
CCCGAGGTCGTCGGAGACATCGGCGGCTTCGGCGGGCTCTTCGAGTTCCCCCAGCACCGGTTCCGCCACCCCATCATGGTCTCGGCCACCGATGGGGTCGGCACCAAGGCGCTCATCGCCCAACAGCTCGGCCGCTTCGACAGCATCGGCGTCGACCTGGTGGCCATGTGTGTCGACGACATCGTCTGTCAGGGCGCCGAACCGCTGTTCTTCCTCGACTACATCGCGGTGGGGCGACTCGACCCCGATCACATCGAGTCGCTCGTCGAAGGGGTGGCCGAGGGGTGCCGCACCGCCGGGTGCGCGCTCATCGGCGGCGAGATGGCCGAGCATCCCGGAGCCATGGAACCGGGCGAGTTCGACCTGGTCGGCTTCGCCGTCGGTGTGGCCGAGCGCGACCAGATCATCACCGGAGACCACGTCGCTCCCGGCGACCGTCTCATCGGGATCCCGTCGCCCAACCTGCGCTCCAACGGCTACTCGCTCGCCCGCCGGGTGCTGCTCGAGCACCAGGGCCGGTCCCTCGACGAGCCGGCGTGGGACGGCGCGCACCACAGTCTCGGCGACGAGCTGCTCGCCCCGTCGGTCATCTACGCCCCCGCCATCCGCGAGCTGTTGCGCGTGGTCGACGTCCGCGGTGTCGCCCACATCACCGGAGGCGGTATCACCGGCAACCTGCCCCGGGCGCTCGGCACCGGCAACGACGCGGTGATCGACCGCTCCACGTGGGAGACGCCCCCGATCTTCGGCGAGATCCAGCGCGCCGGCCGCGTCACCACCGACGAGATGGTGAGGACGTTCAACATGGGCATCGGCATGGTCGTCGCCGTCCCTGCCGACGACGCCCATCGCAGCCTCGACGTGTTGCGCACCGCCGGCCATCGCGCGGTCGAGATCGGCGACGTCGAGCAGGGCGACGGCCGCGTCCGCTTCGCCTGATTCGCTCGGCAACACCAGGCAACGGCGGGTAGGTTCGGGTCGATGCCCGACGACGCCGACGAACCCGATCCCAGAGCAGCCCTGATCGAGCACCTGCTCGAACACTCGGTCCGGCGGGGGGACTTCGTCCTCAAATCGGGCAAGGCCACGAGCTGGTTCATCGATTCCAAGCAGACCGCGTGTCGGCCCGACGGCATCCTCCTCGTCGCCGACGCCATGCTCGGTCTGTTGCCACACAGCATCACCGCCATCGGGGGCCTCACCGCGGGCGCCGATCCCGTGGCCTTCGGCGTGGCCGCGGTGGCCGCGACCAAGGGACGCGACCTGCGGTCGTTCAGCATCCGCAAGGAGGCCAAGGACCACGGCGTCACCGGGCGCCTGGCGGGAGCGCTCGAACCCGGCGACCACGTCGTCATCGTCGAAGACACCGTCACCCGCGGCTCGTCGCCGTTGGAGGCGGCCCGGGTCGTGCGCGAGCTGGGAGCCGAACCCGTACTCATCATGCCGATCGTCGACCGGGGCGGCACCTGTGGCGACCTGGCCGCCGCCGAGGGGATCGAGTTCCTCCCGCTGGTGACCGCCCCCGACCTCGGGTTCTCCTACGAGGACTGACACCGCTATCGGTTGGGGCCGGAGGCGACGCGGCCGGTACCGTGGCTCGCCATGGCCAACACCGCTGCGTACTCGCTGAAGATCCGCGTCCGGCTCAACAACCGGCCCGGTGCACTGGGTGAGCTCGCCACCGCGATCGGCGCAGCAGGAGCCAACATCGTCGGTCTCGAGGGCTTCGAGGCCAAGGCCAGGCACCTGGTCGAGGACATCGTGGTCAACTGCGGCGACGAGACCCATCAGGGCAAGGTGCTCGACGCCATCCGCGGGCTCGAGAACATCGAGCTGATCGCGTGGGAGGACCGCACCTTCGCCATGCACGAGGGCGGCAAGATCGAGGTGTTGCCCCTCGCCCCGGTGCTCGACAACGAAGACCTGTCGATGGCCTACACGCCCGGCGTGGCCCGGGTCTGCACCGCCATCCACGACGACCCCCGTCGCTCCCACGACCTCACCATCCGTCAGAACACCGTCGCCATCGTCACCGACGGCACGGCGGTGCTCGGCCTCGGCGACATCGGTCCCGCCGCCGCCATGCCGGTCATGGAGGGCAAGGCGCTGCTGTTCAAGGCCTTCGCCGGGGTCGACGGCTTCCCCATCTGCCTCGACATCGACGACGCCGACGAACTGGTCGAGACCGTCGAGCGGCTCGCGCCGACCTTCGGCGGCATCAACCTCGAAGACATCGCCGCACCGCGCTGCTTCGAGGTCGAGGACCGGCTCAAGGCCAGCCTCGACATCCCGGTCTTCCACGACGACCAGCACGGCACCGCGGTGGTGGTGCTCGCCGCCCTCGAGAACGCGCTGCGGCTCACCGGCCGCCGGATGGAGGACCTGCGGGTGGTCATCGCCGGCGTGGGCGCCGCCGGGGTCGCCATCGGCAAGATCCTGCTGTCGGCCGGTGTCGCCGAGGTGATCGGCACCGACCGCCAAGGCGCCATCTGGGAGGGCCGCGACGACCTCAACGTGGCCAAGCAGTGGTTCGCCGAGAACACCAACCCCGACCGCCGCACCGGCTCCCTCGGCGAGATCATGGAGGGCACCGATGTGTTCGTCGGGGTCAGCGGCCCGGGGCTCATCACCGCCGCCGATCTGCGGACCATGGCCCCCGAACCGATCGTGTTCGCCCTGGCCAACCCCGAACCCGAGATCCGTCCCGAGGCCGCCGACGGCTTGGCCCGGGTCATCGCAACGGGACGTAGCGACTACCCCAACCAGATCAACAACGTGCTGGCCTTCCCCGGCATCTTCCGGGGCGCGCTCGACGCCCACGCCCACTCGATCACCGAGGGCATGAAGCTGGCGGCGGCCAAGGCCATCGCCGAGTCGGTCAGCGACGACGAGCTCGACACCGAGATGATCGTGCCGTCGGTCTTCGACCGCACCGTCGCCGTCGAGGTCGCCCGGGCCGTCACCGCGGCCGCGATCGACGAGGACGTCGTCCGCAAGTAGTCGTCGCCGCCCGCGAGCGAGAGCGGGAGTCAGACTCGCTCTCTCGTTGCGGATCGCGACGGGCGCGGCGCAGGCTGGGTACGTGGGCCACGACCACCTGCACCCCTCACCTTCGACCACGGCCCGGCTCGCTCCCGCCGGGGTGGTGCTGGTCGCGCTCGCCGCCAACACCGTGCTGGCGGTGACCCAGGTGGTCTTCGGACTGCTGCTCGGCTCGATCGCCCTCGTCGCCGACAGCGTCCACCAGATCACCGACGTGGTCGGCCTCGCCATCGCGCTCGTCGCCATCCGCCTCGCCGCGTGGGGGGTCACCCGCCGCAACACGTGGGGATGGGGGCGCGCCGACGTGCTCGGCGCCCTGTTCAGCGCGGTGTTGTTGCTGGTCTCGTCGGTGTGGATCGTGATCGAGGCGGCCCGGCGCCTGCTGGAACCCGACGAGGTCCACGGCTGGGGTGTCATCGTCCTCGCCGTCGTCGGCCTGGTGGTGAACTCGTCCTCGGCGGTGCTGCTCGCCCGGGTCTCGGGAAGCCTCGCCACCCGGGCCGCGGTCGTTCACCTGGTGGGCGACGCCGCCGGCTCGGCCGGGGTGCTGGTGGCCGGTGCGGCGGTGCTCGTCGCCGATGCCACCTGGGTCGACCCCGCGGTGGCCATCGCCATCGCCCTGTGGGTGGCATGGAGCGGATGGCAACTGCTGCGATCCTCGACGCGCGTGCTCATGCACGTGGTTCCTCCCGAGGTCGAGGCCGCGGACGTGACCGACACCCTCGAATCGGTCGAGGGGGTGACCGCAGCCCATCACCTGCACCTGTGGGAGCACGTGCCCGGCGATCTCTCGCTGTCGGCCCACCTCGAGGTCGAGGGGACCATGGAGGTGCACGAGTCCCAGACGCTGCTCGACGAGGTCCGCCAGCGTCTCCACGACCGCCACGGCATCGACCACACCACCATCGAGGTCGAGTGTCACCCCTGCGACGATCTCGTGCACGGCGAGCCCCCGGCCGGCGGTACTCTCCCGGAGGACGAGCAGCCCACCTCGACCGGTGGCTCCGAACATCGATAGAGGTCCGTGGACGCAGTCGTCATCGCCGCCGCCGTGGTGTTCCTGGCTGAGTTGGGGGACAAGACCCAGCTCGTGGCGGCGAGCCTCGCCACCCGCCACCCACCGCTGCTGGTGCTGGGCGGCATCGCCGTGGTGTTCGCCATCACCCAGGGCTTCGCCGCCCTCGCCGGCGGGGCGCTCGGTGCCGCCCTGCCCGAGACCGCCATCGGCGTCGGTGCCGCGGTCATCTTCCTCGGCTTCGCCGTCTGGACCTGGCGAGACGTCGACGACGATGACGACGAGCTCCTCGGCACCGGTACCGGCACCGGGCTGCGGGCCCTGGTGACGATCATCGTCGCCATGACCGTGGCCGAGATGGGCGACAAGACCATGCTGGCCACCACCACCCTGGCCGCGGATCGCGACGCCCTCCTGACCTGGGTCGGTGGAACGGTGGGCGCCACCGCATCGTCGGGGCTCGGGGTCGTGGTGGGCGCCATGCTCGGCACCCGGCTGCCCGAGCGGACCACCAAGCGCATCGCCGCCGGGCTCTTCGCGCTGTTCGGGCTGCTGTTGCTCCTCGACGCCCTGCGCTGACGGTACCGTCGGGGCCATGCCGCTGCTCGGAACCGCCGTCCACCGGGTCGAGGACCCGCACCTGCTCACCGGCCACGGCGCCTTCGTCGCCGACCTCGACCTCCCCGGTGTCCTCACCGTCGGCTACGTCACCTCCACCGTCGCCCACGGCCGCATCGTCGAGATCGACGTGGACCAGGCCCGGTCCGCCCCAGGGGTGGTCGACGTGGTCACCGGCGCCGACCTCGACCTCGATCCGCTCCCCCCGCTGTTCCCGTTCGTCCCCGACACCATGGTCCGCCCGCTCCTGGCCACCGACACCGTCCGCTACGCCGGCGAGCCCGTGGTGGCCATCGTCGGCGAGTCGGCGGCCGCGGTGGCCGACGCCGCCGAAGCGGTCGTGGTCGACATCGAGCCGCTGCCGGCGGTGGTCAGCGCCGTCGACGCCCTCACCGACGAGGTGGTCTTGTTCCCCGCCGCCGGGACCAACCTCGCCGCCCAGCGCAGCGGCGGCGCCGACGAGGAACTGCCCTTCGACGACTGCGAGGTCGTGGTCGAGGCCGTCTTCGAGAACCAGCGCCTCGCACCGTGTCCGATCGAGACCCGGGTCGCGGCTGCCGAGTGGACCGCCGACGGACGCCTGCTCTACCACGCGGCCTGTCAGGGCGCCCACCCGATCCGGGCCCTGCTCGCCTCGACCTACGGGCTCGATCCCTCAGAGATCCGGGTCGTCACCCGCGATGTCGGCGGCAGCTTCGGGGCCAAGGCCAGGGCCTACCCCGAGGAGCTGCTGCTGCCGCTGCTGGCTCGCCGCGCCGGCCGTCCGGTGCGGTTCGTGCCCGACCGTTCCGCCGACATGGTCGGCCTCGGCCACTCGCGGGCCCAGCGCCAGACGGTTCGCATCGGCGGCGACCGCGACGGCACGATCCGTTGCCTCGACGCCCACATCCTCTCCGACGCTGGTGCCTACCCCGTGGTGGCCCCCAACATGATGAACAACACGGGCGTGCTGATGCCGGGCCCCTACCGGGTCGAGCACGTGCGGTACCGGGCCGACTGCGTGGTCACCAACACCACCCCGGTGGTCGCCTACCGCGGTGCAGGGCGTCCCGAATCCGGTGCCCTGGTCGACCGGGCGGTCGATCGCTTCGCCGCCGAGATCGGTATGGACCCCGTCGAGGTGCGCGAGCGGAACCTGCTGCGGCCCGACGAGTTCCCGTGGTCGAGCCCCACGGGCCTCACCTACGACTCCGGCGACTACCACCAGGCCCTCCACCTGGTGCGCGCCGAGGTCGGCTACGACGCGCTGCGAGCCGAACAGGCGCGCCGGCGGGACGCCAACGACCGCCGGGCGCTGGGCATCGGGTGGTCGGTCTTCGTCGACCGCACCGCAGGGGTCAAGGGCAGCGAGTACGGCTCGGTCGAGCTGCGACCCGACGGCAGCTTCCTCGTGCTCACCGGATCGTCGCCCTACGGGCAGGGCCACCACACGGCCTGGGCGATGCTGGTGGCCGACCGCACCGGTGTGGCCCTCGACCGCATCGAGGTGGTGCACGGCGACACCGACGTCGTGCCCCGTGGCGGGATCACCGGGGGCTCC
>JBKGZW010000157.1:0-6249 GCA_046543225.1 Acidimicrobiales bacterium | reverse complement strand
CCGTCGCCGGCGACGATGCTGTCGCGCAGCTCGCGCTTGAGGATCTTGCCGGCGGCGTTGCGCGGCAGCGGCTCCTCGTGGACGAAGATCTGGCTCGGGACCTTGAACGGTGCCAGGTGCTGGCCGACGTGGGCCTTGAGCTCGTCGGGATCGATCGTGTGGCCGGGCTTGGGCATGACCGCGGCCGCGACCTCCTCGCCCAGCCGTTCGTGGGGCAGCCCGAACACCGCCGCTTCGTGCACGTCGGGATGCTCGTAGATCGCCGCCTCGACCTCGGCGCAGTAGACGTTCTCGCCACCGCGCAGGACCATGTCCTTGGCCCGGTCGACCACGTAGACGAAGCCTTCCTCGTCGACGCGCCCGATGTCGCCGCTGCGCAGCCACCCGTCGACGATGGTCTCGGCGGTCTCTTGGGGACGGTTCCAGTAGCCCCGGATGAGGTGAGGGCCGCGGAACCAGATCTCGCCGACCTCGCCGGGGGGCAGATCGTTGCCGTCGGGATCGGTGACCTTGAGGTCGACGACCGGGACCACCCTCCCGGTGCTGGTGGGGTGGCTCACGTAGTCGTCGCCGGCGTTGCCGGGGCCGTAGGCGTTGGTCTCGGTCATCCCGTAGCCGATGGTGGGCCGACCGCGGCTGAAGTTCCCCTCGATCCGCTTGACCAGCTCGGGCGGTGCCGGGGCGCCACCGCCACCGACCGCCTGCAGGCTCGAGGTGTCGTACTTGTCGAAGTCGGGATGTTCGAGCATGTCCCACGACATGGTGGGCACCCCAACGAACTGGGTGACCCGTTCACGCTCGACGAGCTGCAGGGCTCGCTCCGGATCCCACTTGTACATGATCACCAGCTTCGAGCCGGAGATGAACGAGCCGAGCATGACCGGAACACAGCCGGTGACGTGGAACAGCGGCACGGTCAGGATCGAACACGGCCGGTACGAGGGTCCCTCGGCCTCCTTGGATCCCGCTTGGCCCTCACCGCGGACCCGGTTGATGGCGGCGCGGCAGGCGAAGGACAGCAGGGCGGAGATGATGGCTCGATGGGTGGAGACGGCACCCTTCGGGTTGCCGGTGGTGCCCGAGGTGTACAGGATCGTGGCATCGTCGTCGGTGTCGACCTCGACCTCGGGCAACGGCGCCCCGACGGGCAGCACCTCCTCGAACCGGTCGACGCCCTCGGGTGCGTCGTCGCTCAGGCGGACGCCCACCACGGCGACGTCGAGGTCGCCGAGGACCGGCGCCAGTCGCTCCACCCGTTCCTGGTCGGCGAAGAGGACCTTGGCCCCCGAGTCGGTGAGTCCGAACTGCAACTCGTCGGGGGTCCACCAGGCGTTGAGCGGGACGGCCACCGCGCCGATCGAGGTGATCGCGGCGAACGAGGTGATCCACTCGGGGTAGTTGCGCATGGCGATCGCCACCCGGTCACCCTTGGCGACCCCGTAGCGGTCGACGAGCATCGCGCCGATGGCGTCGACCTGGGCCATCACCTCGGCGAAGGTGTACTGCTCGTCCTCGTAGACGATGTAGAGCTCGTCGCCGCGCCCGCGGGCCAGGTCGAAGAGGTTGCGCAGCACCGGTGGAGCAGTGTCGAAGACCTTGGTGGGGACCCCGTTGACGAGCTCTTCGTGGAAGTGGAAGGGGCCACCTTCCCCGCAGACCTGCTCGACTGCTTCGTCCCAGCTGACTGACGACATGCACACTCCCCCTGGACCTCGGCGATCTGCGAGATCGTAGAAGGCGACACGGTCGCCGATCGAACCGGGGGCCCGCTCGATCAGGTGACGAGTCGGCCGATCCGCAGCCGGAACACCAGGTAGGCGGCCAGCCCGGCCGGAAGTGGGAGCCAGAACGCGGCGAAACGGTAGGTGGCGGTGGCGACCACGGCGTCGGCGGCTCCGATGCCGGCCAGGGCCAAGGTGGCGGTGAGTCCGGCTTCCACGAAGCCCAGGCCACCGGGGGTGATGGGGATCATGCCGAGCACGAGCGAGGTGACGAAGGCGAGCAGCACCAGCGACGGGTTCGGTCGAGCCCCCACCGCCGCCAGCGCGGCCAGCAGGGACAGGTAGTCGAACATCGAGCGGCCGACCGCTGCCAGGAGCGCATCGGTGCGTCGCTCGCCGAGGGTCTGACGCACCATCACCCGCTCGTGCACCAGTCGGTCGGGCAGATCGGTCGTGGGCTCCTCGTGGCGGCGCACCCGGTTGCGGATGCCCTGGACGAGCCGACCGATGGTGACGAGGGGCCGGTCCGACTGGAACAGCCAGATGCCGGCTGCCGCGAGCAGGACGAAGGCGCCGAGCCCCACCAGCACGGCGGTCAGCAGCGGCCCCCGGACGGGGGTCCCGGCGATCATGGCCGGCAGGGCGAGCACGGGCAGGGCGAAGATGATGCCGGTGGTCAGCAGCGACACGGCGGTGAGCGACGAGGCAGCCGTGGCGATCTGGACCCCTGCCCTGGTCAGCATCCGCATCTGCATGGCGACCCCGGCTGCCGCTCCTCCGGGCACCACCCGACTGAAGGCGTTGCCCGCGAGCTGTGAGGTGATCACGCTGAACCAGGCGTCGGTGCGCAGGGCCAGGCGCTGCAGGAACCACATGCACGAGAAGCTGGCGACCTGGAAGCCGAGGATGGCGATGATCCACAGGGGCTGCAGGGTGACGACCTCGTCCCAGGACGAGTACACGTCGACCAGGCTGGGAGCGAAGACGTAGAGCGAGAGTCCCGCCAGCGAGATGAGCCCCACCCGGCCGGCGATGCTGCGGCGGCTGGGCGGGGGGACCGTGGCGAGGGACTCGGCCAGATGCGGGTCGCTGTCGTGGGCGGCCTCGTCCATCGACGCGACGCTACTCGCCCCTCCGCCCGCCAGGAACCTGGCGCGGGTCGGCTACCGTTGCTCGTGTGCACCTGACCCGTCCCCCGGCGCTGGAGGGCGATTGATCGGTCTGGCCACGCTGGACCAGGCAGCGGCTGCCGAGGTCGGCGCCTCTGCGCCGCCATGGCTGGTCGCGCTCGGTCTGCTCCTGGTCGTTGCGCTGATCGCGGCCAACGGCTACTTCGTCGCGGCCGAGTTCAGCTTCGTCGCGGCCCGACGCACCCGACTCGCCGATGCCCTCCAGGGTGGCGATCAGCGGTCGGGGCGAGCTCTCGATGTGGTGGGGCGGTTGTCGTTCATGCTGTCGGGGGCGCAGCTCGGCATCACGGTGACCTCGCTGCTCGTCGGTTTCATCGCCGAGCCGACCCTCGGGCGTGCCCTGCAACCGGTGGTGGGAGCGTTCGGGGTGCCCGACAACGCGACGGCCGGGGTCGCCCTGTCGGTCGGGTTCGTGCTGGCGACGGCCAGCCAGATGGTCTTCGGCGAGCTGGCACCGAAGAACCTGGCCATCGCCAAGCCGGAGCCGGTGGCGCGCTGGTTGGCTCCCAGCACGCTGGCGTTGCTTCGTGTCGGCGGACCCGTCATCACGCTCTTCGACAGTGCCGCGAACCGGCTGCTCCGGATGCTCGGCATCGAGCCGGTCGAGGAGGTGAACGGCACGGTCGATCCCGACGAGCTCCCCCACATCGTCGACGCGTCGTCCGAGGCCGGTTCGCTCAGTGGATCCCAGGCCGAGTTGCTGCGACAAGCACTCGACTTCAGAGAGCGTGACGCCGGTGAGGTGATGGTGCCGTGGAACCGGGTGGTGTCGATCCCCGTCGATGCCGTGGGGGCCGACCTGGCGGACCTGTTGGCCACGACCAGGCACATGCGGTTCCCGGTGGTCGACGAGTGGGAGGAGGTCCTCGGCATGGTGCACGCGAAGGACCTGCTGGGCGTCCCGGTGGATCGCCGAGCGGCGGTCTCGGTGGACGAGCTCAGTCGTCCCGTGCTCGCCGTACCCGAGTCGGCCGGGTTGCACCGGGTCCTCGCCGAACTGCGATCGTCCTCGAGCCCGCTCGCGATCGTCGTCGACGAACACGGAGGTACTGCCGGGGTGCTCACCATCGAGGACCTGCTCGAAGAGCTGGTCGGCGACATCGAGGACGAGTTCGATGTCGATACGCCAGCCTCCATCGTCGACCTCGGGCACGACCGATGGATGCTCCCCGGCGACCTGCGCCTCCACGAGGTCGAGCGCAAGACCGACCTGGTGCTCCCCGAGGGTCCCTATGACACCGTCGCGGGGTTGATCATGGACCGCCTGGGCCGGATCCCGGTCGTCGGGGACCGGGTCCACGTCTCCGGCACCGAGCTGCGCATCGTGGCGATGGAACGGCGCCGGGTGGTCACCGTCGAGCTCCAGGTGCACGAGCGTCTGGTGCCCGACGAGGAGGACGGCTCGAGGTGAGCACACCACTGGCCATCGCTGCTGCCGTGGGGCTGCTGGGCGCCAACGGGTTCTTCGTCGCCGCCGAGTTCGCGCTGCTGGCGGCGCGCCGCTCCCGCATCGAGCAGCTCGCGGCCGAGGGCGACCGCCGTGCCCGTCACGCTCGTGCCGGGCTCAGCGAGCTCTCGCTCATGCTCGCCGGAGCCCAGCTCGGGATCACCATGTGCTCGCTCGGGCTCGGCATCATCGCCGAGCCGGCGGTGGCCCGGCTCATCGAGTCCGGCATCGCCGGTCTCGGCGCCGATCTCCCCTCGGGCACGAGCCACGCCATCGCGTTCGTCGTCGCGCTGACGATCGTGGTGTTCCTCCACATGGTCGTGGGCGAGATGGCCCCCAAGTCCTGGGCGATCTCCCACCCCGAAGATTCGGCGCTGACCCTGGCCCGACCGTTCCGGGCGTTCGCGGTGGTGTTCCGGCCGGTGATCTGGTTCCTCAACCGTTCGGCCAACCTGGTGGTGCGGGCGGCAGGGGTCCAGCCCCAGGACGAGTTGGCCATGGCCCACTCGTCGGCCGATCTCATCTTGTTGCTCAACGAGGCGGCCGACGAAGGTTCGCTGGAGCATCACGAGCACGAGCTGTTGTCCCGTTCGATCGAGCTCTCGGGCCTGGTCGCGACCGCGGCCATGACTCCCCGTCCGTCGGTCGTTGCGGTCGACCGGACGACCCCGCTCGTCGAGGTGGAACATGTGGCGGTGCGCACCGGGCGGTCGCGCATCGTGGTCTACGACGGCGATCTCGACCATCCCGTCGGTGTGGTGCACGTACGTGATCTGCTCACCCACGACGGTGCCCCTTCCGCGACCGTTGCCGGCGATCTGGCCGCGCCGGTGATGGTCACGCCCGATCACCTCGCGCTCGAGGAGCTCTTCCTGCACATGCGCGACCAGCGGCGTCACCTGGCGCTGGTGGTCGACGAGCACGGGGTGGTGCTCGGGTTGATCACCATGGAGGACGTGCTCGAGGAGCTCATCGGCGAGTTCGAGGACGAGTCGGACACCGACGAGACCAAGGTGCAGCGGCGGGCCGATGGCACCTATGAGCTCGACGGCTCGCTGCGCCCCGATGAACTGGAAGCCAGTACCGGGGTCCGTCTTCCCGAAGGTCAGTGGGACACCGTCGCCGGGTTCCTCACCGCCGAGCTCGGACGGGTCCCGAGCCCCGGTGACCGGGTGCAGATCTCCGATTCCACCTTCGAGGTGGTGTCGGTGGACGGGGTCGCGGTCCGCGAGGTCCGGGTCAGGGTTCCCGCGACCGAGCGGTCCTGATCGGGATCAGTCGTAGCCGGGATCAGTCGTAGCGAAGAGCGATGCCGGCCTCGGGCCCGATCGCGCGGAAGGTGAAGCTCTCCTCGAGGTAGAGCGCCACCGTCGACTCGGTGTGGGACCGGTAGCCGATCGAGGTGTCCTGGCCCACGACCAACTCGAAGTCGCCGCCCCGCAGGCTGACGACGATGGCCCCGTTCGCCGACGGGGCCCACACGACGGGGCCCCCGAGGATCTCGCGCACGTGCTGCAGCACCGGATAGCCACCCCGCTGGGTGGTCTCCATGACCCCTTGGTAGCAGCGGGGGCCCAGGGCGATGCCATAGGGGCCTTCGACCCCGTCGAGACGGAGCCGCGAGACGGCCTTGGCGACCGAGTGCGGGTACTCCTCGTAGTCGGAGCTGATGGGGATGCTCTCATGGGGCGACGCCTCGGCGATGCCGACGATGCCCGCCGCGGAGTACCCGTCGAAGACCGCCGCGTCCTCGGCGAGCGCCAAGCGGCGCGCCGCCTGCGCGACCGGGTCGAGGTCGGGATCGGGAGCCCCCCGCTCGACCGCATCGAGCTCGGCGCGGACGAGCTCGAGCTCGGTGCGGACCTCGACCAGTGGCTGCAACTGCCGGAGG
>JBKGZW010000156.1:0-6251 GCA_046543225.1 Acidimicrobiales bacterium | reverse complement strand
AGGGTGAGCGCCGAAGGGACCGTGACCGCTTCCAGGTCGCCACCGAAGGCGTGACCGGCGGTGATCGTGTGGTGCACGAGGCTGCGGTCGACGAGGTCGGCCACCAGATCGCTGAGCGCCAGCGGCAACGCCGCCCCGTCGGTCATCACATAGGCGACTCGGGTGCCGGGCCGCTCGGCGGCGATGGCGGCCGCCACCACCCCCACCTGGCTGTGCAGGGAGCAGACGACCACCTGGACGCCGTCGATGCGGGTCGGCAGGGAGTCGCCGAGCGCCTCCTCGGCCGCGCCGGTGTCGGCCTGCAGGCTGGTGTAGCGCAGCTTCATGATGTGACCGGGACCGGGTTCGGACCACTGCTCGCGCTCGAGGTTCCAGTGCACCACGTGCCAGCCCCCGGTGCCGAGCCCGAGGTCGACCGCGGTGGTGTTGAGCACCACCCGGTCCCCGACCGCGACATCGCCGGTGAGCTGGGTGAGCACGTAGGCCCGCTCGGGATCGCCGTCTCCCAGCGTCACGGTGACCCGTTGCAGGCCCCGACGCTCGGCGAGGATCTCGACCACCCGCCCGGTGCGATACGACGGCATCAGCTCACAGCGACGCGATGAGCTTCTCGACCCGCTCGTCGTGGGCCTTGAACGGGTCCTTGCACAGCACCGTGCGCTGGGCCTGGTCGTTGAGCTTCAGGTGGACCCAGTCGACGGTGTAGTCGCGCTTGCGCTCCTTGGCGCGACGGATGAACTCGCCGCGCAGGCGGGCCCTGGTGGTCTCGGGTGGATGCTCGACGGCGTGGTTGATCTCGGCGTCGGTGCAGGTGCGCTCCACCAGGCCCCGATCCTGCATCTTGTAGAACAGACCCCGACGCCGGTCGACGTCGTGGTACTGCAGATCGACCAGTGCCACCTGCGGATGGTTGAGCGGAAGGTCGTGGCGGGCCTGGTACGCCTCGACGAGCTTGTGCTTGATGACCCAGTCGCACTCGCGATCGAGGCTGAACGGGTCGTGGGCGAGCCCGGTGAGGCAGTGCTCCCACATCTCGAGGGTCATCTTCTCCTCGGGCGACACGCCCCGCTTCTCCGCGTAGCGAATCGCCCGTTCGAGGTACTCGCTCTGGATCTCGAGCGCGCTGGCCTCACGTCCGTTGGCCAGACGCACCTTGCGGGTGCAGGTGAGATCGTGGCTGATCTCGCGGATGGCCCGGATCGGGTTCTCGAGAGTCATGTCGCGCAGCACGACTCCGGGGTCCTCGAGCATCCGCAGCAGCAGCGATGCCGCCCCGACCTTGAGGAACGTGGCGTACTCGCTCATGTTGGAGTCGCCCACGATCACGTGGAGCCGACGGTAGATCTCGGCGTCGGCGTGGGGCTCGTCGCGGGTGTTGATGATCGGCCGGGAGCGGGTCGTGGCCGACGAGACCCCCTCCCAGATGTGCTCGGCCCGCTGGCTGATGCAGTAGCTGGCGCCCCGCGCCGTCTGCAGCACCTTGCCGGCGCCGGCGTAGATCTGGCGGCTCACCAGGAACGGGATGAGCACCTCGGCGTAGTAGTTGAACTCGTCGCGGCGGGTGGTGAGGTAGTTCTCGTGGCACCCGTAGGAGTTGCCTGCGGAGTCGGTGTTGTTCTTGAACAGGTAGATGTCGCCCCGGATGCCCTCTTCACGCAGACGCTGCTCGGCCTGGCCGAGCAGCTGTTCGAGGACCCGCTCGCCGGCCTTGTCGTGGATGACGAGCTCGTGGACCGAGTCGCACTCGGGTGTGGCGTACTCGGGGTGCGAACCCACATCGAGATAGAGCCGTGCCCCGTTGGGAAGAAAGACGTTGGAGCTGCGGCCCCACGACACGACGCGGCGGAACAGGTAGCGGGCCACCTCGTCGGGGCTGAGACGACGCTGGCCCCGGAGCGTGCAGGTCACGCCGTACTCGTTCTCGAGACCGAAGATGCGTCGCTCCATGAGCGTCAAGCTATCCCGGGGAGTCGTCGTCGGTGTGGTCACCCTCGTGGGACGACTGATCCGGCTCCTCGGGCGAGGACGCCTCGGGCACCAGCGAGGCGAGCTCGTCGCCTTCGATCCGCCGGAAGGCGCGGTGCTCGGCCCGGCGGTCGAGCAGTGCGACCTCGAGCTCGTCTGCGCCGAGCTCGCGGTCGGGGCCCGACAGGGCCCTGCGAGCCACGTCGAGCGCTTCGCCGATGTCGAACCCGGCGTGCCAGGCACCCTCGAGGCGGGCCAGGATGGTCTCGGCCTCGCCGCCGAGGACGGTCACGCTTGACTCGTCGACGACGGTGCCGTCATAGAGGATGCGGTACATGAGGTCGGCCTCGGGTTCGGTGCCCACCTCGGCGACGAGGATCTCGACCTCCATGGGCTTCATCTCGTGGGTGAAGACCTGGCCGAGGATCTGGGCGTACTGGTTGGCGAGGCTGCGGGCGTCGACGTCCTCGCGGCTGTAGGCGTAGCCCTTGAGATCGGCGTGGCGGACACCCGCGATGCGCAGCTGGTCGAACTCGTTGTACTTGCCGACCCCGGCGAAGGCGATGCGGTCGTGGATCTCGCTGATCTTGCGCAGCCGCTGGGAGTTCTCGGCACAGATCAGGATCCCGGTCTCACAAACCAGCGCGACCAGGCTCCGGCCCCGGGCGATGCCCTTGCGCGCGTAGTCGGCCCGGTCCTTCATCACCTGTTCGGGCGCGACGTAGAACGGCATGCTCATGGTGCGACCACCTGTTGCTGGAGCGCTTGGGGACTCCGGTTCATGAGGAGCCTCCTTCGGTTCCGCCCTCGGCCCCGGGCAGGGTGAGGTCGGCGATGAGCGACCGGAACCGCTCGGACACCTCGTCGTTGGCCACGCGACCGAACCCCTCGTCGGTGATGGTGGCCACGGTGGGGAAGATGCCCCGCACCAGATCGGGGCCGCCGGTGGCCGAGTCCTCGTCGGCGGCCTGGAACAGTGCCGAGATGGCGAGGTCGATGGCCTCCTCCCGCGACAGTCCGTCGCGCCAACCGAGCTTGATCACCGTGCTGGCGTGCAGCGATCCCGATCCGGTGGTGGCGTGGTTCTGCTCCTCGTAGCGGCCGCCGGTGACGTCGTACTGGAACAGCCGGCCGGTGGCGCGCCTCACGTCGTAGCCGGCGAAGAGCGGGATCACCGCCAGGCCCTGCATCGCGGCCGGGAGGTGGTTGCGGACCATCTGGGCGAGCTGGTTGGCCTTGCCCTCGAGGCTGAGGGCGTTGCCCTCGACCTTCTCGTAGTGCTCGAGCTGCAGCTGGAAGAGCTTGACCATCTCGACCGCGGGCCCGGCTGCGCCCGCGATGGCGACACCCGAGTGACGGTCGGCGGGGAACACCTTCTCGATGGTGCGGTGCGAGATCAGGTTGCCCGCGGTGGCACGGCGGTCGCCGGCCATGACCGCGCCATCGCCGTAGCGTATGGCCACCACCGTGGTGCCGTGGGTGATCGACAGCGACGGCTCGACCGCGCTGGTGAGCGCAGGCGGGACGTGGCCCGTCTGTTGGAGCAGCCCGGTGAAGCTCGGGCCGGGGTCGTGTCCGGGATCGAAGATCGGAAGGTTCACGTCCGGCAGGCTACCGGTTACTGACCACCCTTCTGGATGTAGGACTTCACGAAGTCCTCGGCGTTGGACTCGAGGACCTCGTCGATCTCGTCGAGCAGGTCGTCGAGCTCGGCCTTGATCTTCTCACCGGACTCCGACGTGGCCGGCGCGTCCTCGACCTCTTGCTCCTCGCGGGCCGGAGCCGGTTTACGGATGTGTTCGCGTTCTGCCATGTCGCACCTTCACATTCCCAGTTGCTCCAGCAGTTCAGCCGGAGTCTCGCAACTCTCCAACACGCTACCCACGTGAGCCCGCGTTCCACGTGACGGTTCCATCATCGGCACCCGACGCAAGGGATCCTCGCCCACGTCGAAGACGATGGAGTCCCAGTTGGCGGCGACGATCGCCTCCGGCCACCGCTTGAGGCAGATGCCCCGGAAGTAGGCTCGGGTGTCGTCGGGCGGTTCGTCGATCGCGCTGATCGCCTCGTCGTCGGAGACGAGTCGTTCGAGCCCCACACGGTCGGCGAGCGACCGCTCGGCCCTGAGGTCGTGGTACTGGAGGTCGAGCGCCGCCAGGCGCGGATCGCCCCACTCGGTGCCGTCACGCTCGCGGTAGCGCTCCATGAGGCGCAGCTTGGCCGGCCAGTCCAGCCGGTCGGCGAGACGCATCGGATCGGCCTCGAGGTCGGTGAGGACCTCCTCCCAGCGGGCCAGGACCTCCTTGCCGACCTCCTCGCCCACACATTCGAGCCCGCGCTCGGCCGCGTAGGCCTGGGCAGCCTCGAGGAACGACCACTGGACCTCCAGGGCGGTGATCCGGGTGCCGTCGGCGAGGAGGTGAGCGGTCCGCAGCGAGCGGTCGTAGGAGATCTGGCGCAGCGTGGAGACCGGTGTGGCGAACCGCAGGTCGGCGGTGAGGGCGTCGTCTTCGATCATGGCCAGCACGATCGCGGTCGTGCCCACCTTGAGGAACGTGGCGAGCTGGGACATGTTGGCGTCGCCGATGATGACGTGCAGCCGGCGGTACTTCTGCGCGTCGGCGTGGGGTTCGTCGCGGGTGTTGACGATGGGCCGCTTGAGGGTGGTCTCGAGCCCGACCTCCTCTTCGAAGAAGTCGGCACGCTGGCTGATCTGGAAGGGCACATCGTCGATCGAGACGCCCTGCGCCTCGGAGCCGACCTTGCCGGCGCCGGCGAAGATCTGGCGGGTGAGGAAGTGGGGCGTGATGCTCGAGACGATGCGCCCGAAGGGCACGGTGCGGTCCATGAGGTAGTTCTCGTGGCACCCGTAGGAGTTGCCCTTGCCGTCGGAGTTGTTCTTGTAGACCACGATCTCCTGGCCGGGCGGAAGGATCTCCGACGCGGCCTGCATCGATCGACGCAGGATCAGCTCGGCTGCCCGGTCGAAGCGCACGACCGAGCGGGCGTCGCCGCACTCGGGCGTCGACAGCTCGGGGTGGGCGTGATCGACGTAGTAGCGGGCGCCGTTGGTGAGCACGGCGTTGACCAGGTGGGTCTCGACCTCGGGCGCCATGGATCCCTCGGCCTGTGTGAACCCGCGGGCGTCCTTCTCGGGGGTCTCGTTCTCGAAGTCCCAGCCGACACGACCCGCCCGAGCCGGCCGGTCCCGCTGCGTGGCGCCGAGGTAGGCGTTGATGAGCATCGACGAGGCCGCGATGGGATTCGAGTCGTCGCTGCCCCGCAGGACGATGCCGTACTCGGTCTCGATGCCGACGATCTTGCGGGTGGCCACACATCGACCCTACTGCCGCACGGATGCATCGCGTGGGCCACCGATCGACCTCGCGGGACCTCCCGACCCGCGTGAACGGCACCTCGCTCCCCCACGAGCGGTGACGCTACGCTGCCCTCGCAACAGGACGACTGTCATGGGTTGGCGACGCCGGAGCGTCTGGCGATGGGGGGAACCATGGAGATCATCGACGAGATCTGCGAGCAGGGCGTGGTCGAGCGACGCTTCGACCTGAGCGTCGAGGACGAGTGCGTGCCCGGCCTCTGGTGGCTGCCCGAGGGTGCGAGCGGACCACGGCCCACGGTGCTCATCGGGCACGGTGGCACCCAGCACAAGCGGGTGCCCAACGTGTTGTCGCTGGCCCGCCGCCTGGTGCGCCACCTCGGCTACGCCACGGTGGCGATCGACGCGCCGGGCCACGGCGACCGGATCACCGACCCCGACGCCGCCCGCACCGCCCAGCGGAACCTGCAACGCCGGATCGCGGCCGGGCGTCGCTCGGGGGTGTCGGCCGAGCCTGTCGCCGCGGATCCCGCGGCGGCCCGGGCCTGGGCGGAACGCACCGCCCGCGGCGTCGCCGAGTGGAAGGCGGTCCTCGACGAGATGGCGAAGCAGCCCGAGGTGGGCGATGGGCCGTTCGGATACTGGGGCGTGTCGATGGGCACCGCGATCGGGCTGCCGTTCGTGGCCGAGGAGCCCCGCATCTCTGCCGCGGTGCTCGGGTTGGCGGGCCTGGGCGAGCGGCCCGGCCAGGAGCGGTTCGCCGAGGCGGCCAAGAGCCTCACCGTGCCCATCCTCTTCGTCTTCCAATCCGACGACGAGCTCATGAGCCGGGAGTCGGGTCTCGAGCTGTTCGACACCATCGGGTCGACCGAGAAGACGATGCACATCAACCCCGGTGGTCACGTCGACATCCCGCTGTTCGAACGCGACTCCTACGAGGCGTTCTACC
>JBKGZW010000155.1:0-6326 GCA_046543225.1 Acidimicrobiales bacterium | reverse complement strand
GGCGATCGGACGAACGCCTCGCCTCCGCCGGTACGGTTGGTCGAGCGAGAGGCAACGATCGGGCGAGCCCGGGAGATGGTCACGTGAGCCAAGAGTGGAAGTGCCTCGACGGCAACGAGGCGGCCGCACGAGTCGCCTACGCGCTGAGTGAGGTGGTGGCGCTCTACCCGATCACCCCGGCCTCGCCGATGGGCGAGCACTGCGACGACTGGGCGGCAGCCGACCGCCCCAACCTGTGGGGCGCGGTGCCCGACGTCGTGGAGATGCAGTCAGAAGGCGGCGCTGCCGGCGCGTTGCACGGGGCGTTGCAGAAGGGAGCGCTGGCCACCACCTTCACCGCGTCGCAGGGCCTGTTGCTGATGGTGCCCAACATGTTCAAGATCGCCGGGGAGCTGACACCGGCGGTGATACATGTCGCCGCCCGCACCGTGGCCACCCACGCCCTGTCGATCTTCGGTGACCACAGCGACGTGATGCACGCCCGCAGCACGGGCTGGGCGATGCTCTCGGCCGGATCGGTGCAGGAGGCCCACGACTTCGCCCTGGTCTCCCACGCGGCGACACTGCGGTCGCGGGTGCCGTTCCTCCACTTCTTCGACGGCTTTCGCACCTCGCACCAGATCGACAAGATCGCCACCCTGGCCGACGACGACATCTCGGCGCTCGTGCGCGATGACGACATCGCTGCGTTCCGGTCGCGGGGGATGACCCCGGATGCGCCCGTCGTGCGGGGCACCGCACAGAACCCCGACGTGTTCTTCCAGGCTCGTGAGGCGGCCAACCCCTACCACCTGGCGGTACCCGGCATCGTCGAGGAGGTGTTCGACGAGCTGGCTGAGCGCACCGGTCGCCGCTACGGGCTGGTGGAGTACCACGGTGCCCCCGACGCCGACCGCGTCGTCGTGGTGATGGGATCGGCCGCTGGCGCCCTCGAGGAGACCGTCGACGCCCTGGGCGCGTCCGGGGCCGGGGTCGGTCTGTTGAAGGTCCGGCTGTTCCAGCCGTTCCCCTCCGACGCCCTGGTCGCGGCGCTGCCGCCGACGGTGCGCTCGATCGCCGTGCTCGACCGCACCAAGGAGCCGGGCGCCGTCGGCGAGCCGCTCTACCTCTCGGTCCTCGGTGCCCTCCACGAGGCGATGGATACCGACGCGCCGCCGTTCGGGCAGATGCCCCGGGTGATCGGGGGCCGCTACGGCCTGTCGTCGAAGGAGGTGACTCCGTCGATGCTCAAGCCGGTGTTCGACGAGCTCGCCGCCGACCACCCCAAGCGCCACTTCACCGTGGGCATCTACGACGACGTCACCCGCCTGAGCCTGCCCATCGACGACGACTTCGCCGCGCCCCGCGCCGAGGGCGAGGTGCAGGCCATGTTCTTCGGGCTGGGGGCCGACGGCACGGTCGGTGCCAACAAGAGCTCGGTGAAGATCATCGGAGAGCACACCGACCTGTTCGCCCAGGGCTACTTCGTGTACGACTCCAAGAAGTCCGGGGCCGTCACCGTGTCGCACCTGCGGTTCGGCCCCGAGCCCATCCGGTCGACCTACCTCATCGAGGGCGCCGACCTCGTGGCCTGCCACCAGTTCGGGCTGCTCGAGAAGCTCGAGGTGCTCACCCACGCCCGCAACGGCGCCACCTTCCTGCTCAACGCCCCCTTCCCCGCCGACGAGGTCTGGGACCACCTCCCGGTCGAGGTTCAGCGCGAGATCCTCGACAAGGACATCGCCCTGTGGGTGATCGACGCCGACCGCGTCGCCAGCGACGTCGGGATGGGGAACCGCATCAACACCGTGATGCAACCGTGCTTCTTCCAGCTCGCCGAGGTGCTGCCGGCCGAGGTGGCCATCGCCAAGATCAAGGACTCGGTCCGGGCGACCTACGCCAAGCGGGGCCGAGCCGTCGTCGAGCGCAACTTCGCGGCGATCGATCAGGCGCTGGCCAACCTGCACCGCGTCGAGGTCCCGGCGGCGACGACCAGCGACCGCTCGATCGTGCTCGACCTGCCCGACGACGCACCCGACTTCGTCAAGCAGGTCACCTCGGTGCTCATGGCCGGCCACGGCGACCTGCTTCCCGTCAGCGTCCTTCCCGTCGACGGCACGTTCCCCACCGGCACCGCCGCCTACGAGAAGCGCTCGATCGCCAAGGAGATCCCCATCTGGGATCCCGAGGTCTGCATCGACTGCGGCAAGTGCGCCATCGTCTGTCCGCACGGGACCATCCGCATGAAGGTGTTCGGCGAGGACGTCGCGGCCGACGCCCCCGACGACTTCTTGACCAAGCCCTTCCGGTCCAAGGACATCGACGGGCACCATCTCACGATCCAGGTCGCCCCCGACGACTGCACCGGCTGCGGTGTGTGCGTGGACGTCTGTCCGGCCAAGTCCAAGACCGAGATCGGTCACAAGGCGATCAACATGGAGTCGGCGATGGTTCACCGCGACGCCGAGCGGCGACGGTGGGAGCACTTCCTCGCCATCCCGCCGCTCGACCGCGACCTGTTGCCCCACGACACCGTCAAGGGCTCCCAGGTGCTCGAGCCGCTCTTCGAGTTCTCCGGCGCGTGCGCGGGATGCGGCGAGACCCCCTACATCAAGCTGGTCAGCCAGCTCTTCGGCGACCGGATGATCGTGGCCAACGCCACCGGCTGTTCGTCGATCTACGGGGCGAACCTGCCGACGACCCCGTGGGCGACCAATGCCGAGGGCCGGGGACCGGCGTGGAACAACTCGCTGTTCGAGGACAACGCCGAGTTCGGCCTCGGCATGCGCCTCGGCCTCGATGCCCAGGACCACGTGGCACGGGTGCTGCTCGAACAGCTCACCGAGGTGGCGGGCGCCGACCTGGTGTGGGCGATCATCAACAACCCCCAGGAGGACGAGAGCCAGATCCGCGAGCAGCGCCGTCTCGTGGCCCAGCTCGAGGAACGGTTGTCCAGAGTCGATGGCGAGCATCGCGTCGCGGCCCAGCGGCTGTGGGCGATGTCGGGCAACCTCGTCCGCCAAGGGGTGTGGCTCATCGGCGGCGACGGATGGGCCTATGACATCGGCTTCGGTGGGCTCGACCACGTGCTGTCGTCGGGCCGCAACGTCAACATCTTGGTGCTCGACACCGAGGTCTACTCCAACACCGGTGGCCAGGCCTCCAAGGCCACCCAGCGCGGAGCGGTCGCCAAGTTCGCGGCCGGCGGCAAGGACACCGGCAAGAAGGACCTCGGCGCCATCGCGCGGGCCTACGGCAACGTCTATGTCGCCCAGGTGTCGATGGGCGCCAACGAGCTGCAGACCACCAAGGCACTGCTCGAGGCCGACGCCTGGCCGGGCCCGTCGCTCGTGATCGCCTACAGCACCTGCATCGCCCACGGGATCGACATGTCCAAGTCGATGACCCACCAGAAGGACGCGGTCAAGAGCGGCTACTGGCCGTTGTACCGTTTCCAACCGAGCGAGGTCGAGGACGGTCAGCCCTTCAAGCTCGACTCCAGGGCCCCGAGCATCCCCATCAGCGACTTCGTCGCCAGCGAGGCCCGCTACGCGATCCTCCAACGCACCGATCCCACCCGGGCGCGCGAGCTCGGCCAGACGCTGCAGGCCGACGTCGACGAACGTTGGCGCTACTACGAGCAGCTCTCGGCCATGCATCGCACGATGCCCCACGTCGGTGACGTGGGCCCCGAGGCCGACGGAGGCACCGATCCCGACCACGAGACCGAGGTCGACATCGACACCGGTCGACGCGAGAGCGAGGACTGACATGGTCGATCTCACCTGCCGCTACCTGGGCCTCGATCTGGCGACCCCGATCGTCGCCTCGGCGTCGCCCCTCAACGGCGAGCTCGACACGGCCAGACGGGTCGAGTCCGCCGGTGCCTCGGCGATCGTCATGCCGTCGCTGTTCGAGGAGGAGATCCTCCACGAGGAGGTCGAGCTCAACCGCTCGCTCGAGGCCGGGTCCGAGCACTTCGCCGAAGCGCTCGACTACTTCCCCGACATCGGCGCCTTCGACAACGCGGGCGACCGGTACCTCGCCAAGATCGAAGGGCTCAAGGCAGAGCTGTCGGTGCCGGTCATCGCCAGCCTCAACGCCACCAGCGCCGGTGGTTGGGCCCGCCACGCCACCCTGATCGAGCAGGCGGGGGCCGACGCCCTCGAGCTGAACCTCTACCACGTCGCCGCCGACCCTGCCCGCGACGCCGGCGACATGGAGGCAGCAGACCTCGAGGTCATCGGGTCGGTGCGGGACAAGATCGCCATCCCCATGGCGGTGAAGCTCAGCCCCCACTATTCGGCCTTCGCCCACTTCGCCGGTCGGGTCGTGGCCACCGGCGTCGACGGGCTGGTGGTGTTCAACCGCTTCTATCAGCCCGACCTCGACCTCGACACCCTCGAGGTGGTGCATCGCGTCGAGCTCAGCACCCCGGGCGAGCTGCGACTCCCGCTGCGGTGGATCGCCATCCTGCGACCTCAGCTGGGCCCCGACGTGTCGATCGCCGCCACCAGCGGCATCCACTCGGGCACCGATGCGGTCAAGGCGATCATGGTTGGCGCCGACGTCGCCATGCTCACCTCCGCCGTGCTCCGGCACGGGCCCGAGCACCTGCGCACGGTCGAGTCGGAGCTGCGCGACTGGCTCGCCGAGCACGAGTACGACTCGGTCGACCAGCTCCGGGGCAGCGCCACCCAGGCCACCTCCGGTGATGCCGCCGCGTTCGAGCGGGCCAACTACTTCCAGACGTTGCACTCCTGGACCGCCCCACCCGAGCTCACCGGGTCCTCACCCTCGTCCTGAACGATGCATCGAGCCCATTAGGGTCTGTCCGAGTCGATCCCGGGGGTGATGCGAGCCGTGCCCGACGCCGAGCCGAGCAATCCCGGACAGGGGAGACCGTCCCGCGTTCGGCGGGCCGCCACCGATCTCACCGACATCGAGCGCCGGATCCGCGACCTCGAACGGGCGGGACGTCAGGCGATGCGTCGGGCCGTCTACGAGCGGGGAACGTTCTACGGCCTCCAGGTCGACCCCGAGATCGACTTCTACCCCGAGGTCGCCCATCGACGCCCCGGCGACACCAACGTCGTCAAGTGGGGCTTCGACCTGCATCCGGTCGTGGCCCTGGTCTCGGCAGGGCTCATGCTGGCGTTCGTCGGGGCCACCCTCGCGTTCTCGTCGTCGGCGGAAGCGGCCTTCGACACGGTCCTCAGCGGCATCAACACCAACTTCGGCTGGTTCTACATTCTCGCCGCCAACACCTTCGTGATCGTGGCCGCGTACTTCGCCTTCAGCCGGTTCGGCAAGATTCGCATCGGTGGGCCGAGCGCCCAGCCGGAGTTCAGCACCTTCGCCTGGTACTCGATGCTGATCAGCGCCGGCATGGGCATCGGTCTCATGTTCTGGTCGGTCGCCGAGCCCATCTTCCACATCAACGCCCCACCCCCGGTGTTCGCGGCGGAACCGCTCAGCCCCGAGGCCGGCAAGGCGGCGCTGGCCACCACCTTCTTCCACTGGGGGATCCACCCGTGGTCGGTCTATGGCCTCGTCGCCCTGGCGTTGGGGTTCTTCACCTACAACCGCGGTCTGCCCCTCACCTTCCGGTCGGTCTTCTACCCGCTGCTCGGCCCGCGCGTGTACGGGCACTGGGGCAACGCCATCGACGTGCTCACGGTGCTCGCCACCATGTTCGGGCTCGCCACCTCCCTCGGTCTCGGCGTCGCCCAGGTGGCCAGCGGGTTGAACTACCTGGTCGGCATCCCCGGCGGCACCGGGGTCCAGGTGCTGCTCATCGCCGCGATCACCGGTGTGGCCACGATGTCGGTCATGTCGGGCCTCGACAAGGGGGTCAAGCGGCTGAGCCAGGCCAACATCATGCTGGCCGTGCTGCTCATGGCCTTCCTCGTGCTCGTCGGACCCGCCCTGTTCGTCGCCGCCGCCTTCACCCAGAGCCTCGGCTACTACGCCTCGGTGCTCCCCGAGCTGTCGTTCTGGAACGAAGCCTTCAGCGGCACCACCTGGCAGGGCAGCTGGACCATCTTCTACTGGGGTTGGTGGATCTCCTGGTCGCCGTTCGTCGGCATGTTCATCGCCCGCATCTCCAAGGGCCGCACCGTTCGCGAGATGGTGCTGGGCGTGGTGCTGTTCCCCTCGCTCCTCTCGTTCCTGTGGATGGCGGTGTTCGGAGGGACCGCGCTCAACGTCGAGCTGCAAGGGATCCGCGACCTCGGTGCGGCGGTCAACGAGAACGTGGCGACGGCGCTGTTCGAGATGCTGGCTGCCTTCCCGCTGACCGGCATCACCTCGGTCGTCGGCGTGGTGCTGGTCATCTCCTACTTCGT
>JBKGZW010000154.1:0-6493 GCA_046543225.1 Acidimicrobiales bacterium | reverse complement strand
ACAGCAAGGGCGCCCGACCCGCGCTGAACAAGCTCTACGAGAAGGCCAAGCACTCGCAGTGGAACGGCGAGACCGACCTCGACTGGTCGATCGAGGTCGACCAGGAGCAGCTCATCCGCGCCGCCGGTGGGCCACCCACCCGCGAGGGCCTCGCCGAGATCGGCGTCGACATCTCCGGCAGCGTGCTCGACCGCTGGTCGGAGAAGGAATGGATGCAGTGGGCGGTCTACAACCAGAACTGGAGCCTCTCCCAGTTCATGCACGGTGAGCAGGGGGCGCTCATCTGCACCGCGAAGATCGTCGAGACCGTCCCGTGGATCGACGCCAAGTACTACGCCGCCACCCAGGTGATGGACGAGGCCCGTCACGTCGAGGTCTTCGCCAAGTACCTCGACACCAAGCTGTCGGGCCACTTCCCGGTCAACACCCACCTCAAGGCCCTGCTCGACGACATCATCGTCGACAGCCGGTGGGACATGACCTACCTGGGCATGCAGATCATGGTCGAGGGTCTGGCTCTCGCCGCCTTCGGCGTGGCCCAGCAGACCACCGCCGACCCGCTGCTCAAGCAGCTGCTCCGCTACGTGATGAGCGACGAGGCCCGCCATGTCGCCTTCGGTGTGCTGTCGCTGAAGGAGTACTACGAGGGCCTGTCCGACGCCGAGATGAAGGACCGCCAGGAGTTCGCCTACGAGGCGGCGATCCGCATGCGCAACCGGTTCCTCCAGCAGGAGGTCTGGGACGCCATGGGCGTCGACGTTCGCGAGGCGGTGCGGTTGTTCAACAAGCCCGACGAAGAGAAGAACAAGGACCCGTTCCAGCAGCTTCTGTTCTCCAAGATCGTGCCGAACTGCAAGAAGCTCGGCCTGCTCGATGCCAACGACGGCTGGTTGCGCGAGCGCTTCGACACCCTCGGGGTCACCCAGTTCGAGGATTGGGTCGACACCGGCGAGGAGTACGAGATGCTCGACGAGGTGTCCAAGGACCGCGAGGCCGCTGCCAGCTGACGAGCTGATCCTCCTGGGTGGCGTCGTCGGTCAGTCGAGCACCAGGTCGTCCCACAGGATCGGGAGGATCTCGCTCACACCGGAGCCGCCCCCGTCGGACTGCGGTTGGACCAGCCGGGACACGACGAGGTCGTGCTCGGGCACCACGACCATGAACTGGCCACCGAGTCCCAGTGCCGCGTAGGCGTACGACTCGCCAGCGGCGGAGCCGTCCCGGTCGGATCCGGCGCCGGCCGCGTCGTCGGGATGGGTGCCATAGAGCCACCAGAGGTGCCCGTACCCGTCGTTGAGCTCGGTGGAGGGCCGGGTGGCTTCGTCGACGAAGGCGGCCGAGACGATCTGCTCGCCGTCCCACTCGCCCCGGCGGAGGTTCAACAGGCCGAACCGGGCCAGGTCGCGACAGCTCATCTGCGCGCCCATGAAGGTCAAGGTGTTGCCGGCCTGGTCGGTGCTGATGGTGGTGTCCATCCCCAGTGGCTCGAACAGGTGCTCCTCGGCGAAGTCGCCGACCCCGGTGCCGGTCGCCCGTTCCAGCACCGCCTCGAGCACCTGGATGGCGGCGTTGTTGTAGACCCACACCGTGCCGGGTTCGTGGGCCTGTCCGAGACCGAGGGCGTACGCGGTCTTGTCGGGCTCGGCGAAGGCCATCTGCGCGTAGTCGCTCTCGGGGCTGTGGAACCGCCCTGAATCGTTCGACAACAGGTTGCGGATGGTGACCTCTTCGCTGGGGGTGCCGATCCACTCGTCGATGAAGTCCGAGGCGGGCTGGTCGATGTCGAGGTGGCCCTGGTCCTGGGCGATGCCCACCAGGGTCGCGGTGATCGACTTGGTGACCGAGAACGCCTCGCGCTCGGAGTCGGGTCCGGTGTCGTTCCAGTACCACTCGCCGACCAGCCGGCCGTCGCGGGTGACGACCAGGCAGTCCGAGCCGGCCGATTCGGCCATCGTCGCCAGCTGGTCGAGGGTGGCGGCGTCGACCCCCGCAGCATCGGGGTCGACGCGCTGCCAGTCGGGGACCGGCCAGACGGCATCGCTGCCACCGGGTTCGGAGCCGTCGCCAGGTGGCTCACCGTCGTCGGGGCCATCGCCGGGGTCGACGGTGGTGGTCGTTGACTCGATCGTCGTCGTGGTGGTCGTCGTGGTCGGTGGGGCGGCGTCGTCGTCCCCGCATGCGGTGGCGACCAGCGCGAGGGCGAGGAGCAGCGAGACCACCCGGGCCAGTGGACGTATCGCTGGTGTCGCTGGTCGTGGAATCACAACGGGTGCTCCCGGAGTCGTGGCGATGGGCTCGACAGTACCGTCTGCGGTGTCGCCGGCACCGGTCGGGTGTGGGCTTGACCCACGTCCGGAGCGACCGGAAGGATGACGCCACCGGATCACAAGAGGGGACTCGATGGGACCACTGTCAGGAGTGAAGGTCGTCGAGGTCGCCGGCATCGGGCCGGGACCGTTCTGCGCCATGATGCTGGCGGACATGGGCGCCGAGGTCATCCGGGTCGACCGGGCCGGGGCGGTTCGTGGCGGCGACCCCGATGCGCCGCCGGCCGATGTCTTGAACCGGGGACGGCGCTCCATCGGCATCGACCTGAAGCATCCCGACGGTCTGGCGACCCTGCTCGAGCTGGTCGAGGGTGCCGACGCCCTGATCGAGGGGTTCCGCCCCGGGGTCGCCGAGCGCCTGGGCATCGGCCCCGACGACTGCTGGGCTCGCAACCCTCGGCTGGTCTATGGCCGCATGACCGGCTGGGGCCAGTCCGGGCCCTACGCCCACACCGCGGGCCACGACATCAACTACATCGCTCTGGCCGGCGCCCTCGACGCCATCGGTCGGGCCGGCGGGCCTCCCGTGCCGCCGCTCAACCTCGTGGGCGACTTCGGCGGCGGAGGGATGATGCTGGCCTTCGGCGTGGTGTGCGCCCTCCTCGAGGCGTCGCGCAGCGGCGAGGGTCAGGTGGTCGACGCAGCCATGGTCGACGGGGCGGCGGTGCTGATGACCATGTTCCACGCGTTCTCCGCCATGGGGATCTGGCACGAGGAGCGGGGCACCAACACCCTCGACACCGGGGCGCACTTCTACGACGTCTACGAGACCGCGGATGCCAAGTACGTGTCGATCGGCTCGATCGAGCCCCAGTTCTACAGCGAGCTGCTGCGCCTCACCGGCCTGGTCGACGAGGCCGACTTCGCCGCCCAGATGGACCGGAGCCGGTGGCCGGCGCTGAAGGAGCGGCTGGCCGAGGTGTTCCGCACCAAGACCCGCGACGAGTGGTGCGAGATCATGGAGGGCACCGACGTGTGCTTCGCGCCCGTCTTGTCGCTCAGCGAGGCGCCCCAGCATCCCCACAACGTCGAGCGCCAGACCTTCGTCGAGATCGCCGGTGTCACCCAGCCCGCCCCGGCGCCACGCTTCACCCGGACCGAGGCCGAGGTCCAGCGCCCACCGGCCCATGCCGGCCAGCACACCGACGAGGTCCTCGCCGCCGCCGGGTTCGACGCCGCCCGGATCGCCGAGCTGCGTGAATCGGGCGCGGTGGCCTGACGGCGCCGATAGGGTTCGGCGTCGATGGGCACCCTTGTCTCGTTCCACGCCCACCCCGACGACGAGTCCATCGCCACCGGCGGCCTCCTCGCCCGCGCCGCGGCCGAGGGTCATCGGGTGGTGCTGGTGTTCGCCACCCGGGGCGAGCACGGTGAGGTGGTGCCGGGCATCCTCGCCGACGGCGAACAGCTCGGGGTGCGTCGTGTGGCCGAGAGCCACGCGTCGGCCGCGGTGCTCGGTGCCCACCGGGTCGAGTTCCTCGGCTATGTCGACTCGGGCATGATGGGCACCCCCGAGAACGAGGCGCCGTACTCGTTCTGGTCGGTGCCGCTCGAGTCGGCGGCGAGGCGGCTGGCCGAGATCCTCGACGACGAGGCTGCCGACGTGCTCACCATCTACGACGACCACGGTGGATATGGGCACCCCGACCACATCCAGGTGCACCGGGTCGGTGCGCGGGCTGCCTCGCTCGCCGCGACGCCGCAGGTGTTCGAGTCGACCATGAACCGCGACGCCATCGCCCGGCTCCGGGCCGCGGCGAAGGAGGCCGATCCCGACAGCGACCTGGGCGGCGAGGCCCCCGACGACCCCGACTTCGGGACTCCCGAAGCCCGGATCACCCACGCCGTCGACGTGTCCGACCGTCTCGACGTCAAGCGCGCGTCGATGGTCGCCCACGCCAGCCAGATCTCCGAGGAGTCGTTCTTCCTGGCCATGGCGGCCGAGGCCTTCGCCGGTGCGTTCGGCTCCGAGTGGTTCATCCGCCACGGCGTCGACCACCACGACGGTCCCGAGTGGGTCCACCTCCTGCCGGGGCTCGACTGATGCCGCGCCTGTACCTGGTCCGCCACGGCACGGCCAGCGCCGGTTTCGGTGCCGACCGCGACCCGGGGCTCGACCAGCTCGGTCGGGCCGAGGCCGAGGCGGTGGCCGAGGTGCTGGCACCGGTCGGGCCGCTGCCCATCGTGGTCTCTCCGCTGCGTCGTTGTCGTGAGACCGCCGTGCCGTTGCAGCAGCGGTGGGGGACCGAGGCCGTCGTCGAACCCGCCATCGCCGAGGTCGCGACACCCACCGACGAGCTCGAGGGCAGGGCCGAGTGGCTCCGTCGGGCGCTCGGCTCCACGTGGGACCGGCTCGAACCCGGACCGCAGGCGTGGCGCCAGCAGATGCTCGACACCGTGGCGGCCATCGACACCGACACCGTGCTCATCACCCATTTCGTGGTGATCAACGCGGTGATCGGGGCCGCCACCGACGACGACCGGGTGCTGATCGAGCGCGTGGCCAACGGGTCGGTCACCACGGTCGATCACGGCCCGGACGGCTTCGAGCTGGTCGCCGCGGGTGTGTTCGGCACCAGCGAGGTGCTGTGATGCTCCACCGGTGGGTGCACACCTCCATCGCCCAGCAGGTGGTGGTCGGGCCGGGCGCGGTGACCACCATCGGCGAGGTCCTCACGATGCTGGGCATGCGTCGGGTCCTGCTCGTCACCACCAGGGGCCGGGCCGGATCCGACGGTGGTGACCGGGTGCGGGCCGCCATCGGCCGGGGTCTGGCTGACACCTTCGACGAGGTGGTCGCCGATGTGCCCACCACCGCCGTGCAGGCCGCGGTGGCCAACCTGCGGGGTGAGGCCTTCGACGGGCTGGTGAGCTTCGGTGGGGGAGCCGCCGTCGACACCGCCAAGGCGCTGGCGTTCTTCCACGAGCACGAGTCGGGCACACCCGCCGCCGGGTTCGCCGACCGGCCGGTGCTGCCCCACGTGGCCATCCCCACCACCCTCGCCGGTGCTGCGTTCAGCACCACCTTCTCCATGGTCGACCCGCAGTCGCGGCGTTCCACCACCGCGGGGGCGCCGACGATGGTGCCCTCCGCGGTGCTGGTCGACCCGGAGCTGGGGGCCGACCTCTCGTCCGAGCTGCTCCTCGGGTCGATCGCCACCGCGGTGGCCCACGGTGTCGAGGCGCTCTGGACCCCCGACCGAACACCCGAGGCCGAGGCGCTGGCGTCGGCCGGGCTGGGTCGACTGGCCGTCGCCGCCCCCGACGCGATGGCCGAACCGGGCGACATCGAACGTCGCGCCGCCCTGGTCGATGGTGCGGTCCTGTGCGGGCGTGCTCGCCAGAACGCGGGCGACGGTCTCCACCACGTGCTCGTGCAGTTGGTCGCGGCCCGGGCCCAGGTGCCCCACGGGCCGGTGCACGCTGCCCTGTTGCCGGCCACGACGGGCTTCACCACCGACGTGGTGCCCGACGCTGCCGCAGCGATCAGTCGGGCGCTCGGCCACACCGGCGAGCCCGACGACGCCGGCGGTGCCGTGTCGGCCCTGCTGGAGCGCTTGGGCCCGGTGCAGGGCCTGTCCGATCTCGGTGTCGGCGAGGACGACCTCGAGGCGGTCGCCCGTCAGGCCGGATCCCACCGTGGTGTCCAGGTCCATCCCCGACCCGCTGGCGAGGCCGACATCACCGCGTTGCTCGAAGACGCCTGGTGAGCTGGTTCTCGGAGCCTCCCGGGCCGAACACCGGCACCTGAGTCGTTCGGCCTGAGTCGTTCGGCCTAGATTTTGCTCAACCTGGCTCGTGATCGTGCCGATACGGCGGGGAATGCTTCGTGCGATCAGAGACCGGACCCCGATCTCGGTTCCCGACCCAGTGAGGAAACCTGCCGTGAGTGGATGTGTGAACCACCCCTTCGAGTCAGCGCTGACCCAGTGCGCTCGCTGTTCGGACCGCCTGTGCGCGACCTGTTGGGTCGAGGCACGGCGCAAGGTCCTCTGCGTGGACTGTGCCCTGGCCATGGCGGGAGTGCGCAGCAGCGGTCGTTCAGGCCGCAGTGCCGCCGTCTACCGGCGGAAGCTCAACCAGACCGCGTTCGACCAGCCGCTGGAGTGGGACGAGATCGACCTTCGCGAGTGGAAGGAACGCAGCGTCCGGTCCGCCGAGGTCGA
>JBKGZW010000153.1:0-6495 GCA_046543225.1 Acidimicrobiales bacterium | reverse complement strand
CCTCTGAGCCCTCAGTTCGAGGAGCGTCCGGTGAACGCGGGGTGCTCACCGCTCGTGCGGCCGGCGACGAAGGTGGTCACCAGCACCACTGCGGCCGCGGCGGCGGCGATCACCACCGGCACGACGACGTCGTCGGCGGGGGCGGTCATCGTCGAGCTGTCGGTTCCGTCGGGCCAGGGCCACAGGACCCGCAACGATCCGACCATCAGGCCCACCATCGCGGCCAGCACCGTGTCATGGTGAGCCGCCAGCGCCCAGTGCAGGGCGGTGGAGAACAGGGCGAGACCGGCGACGCACCCGACGGCGAAGACCGCGAGCACGACCAGGTCGCGGTCGGTGACCAGCCCCAGCACCGAGTCGTACATGCCGAGCATGAGCAGCAGGAACGAGCCCGACACCCCAGGCAGGATCATGGCGCAGATCGCCACCGCTCCGGCGCCGAGGAACATCCACCAGCTGGGATCGTCGACCGGACCCGAGCCGAGTCCGAGCACGAAGAACGCCACCACCGCGGTCGCGCCGGCCACCGACACCCGCTTCAGGTCGCGGAGGCGCACGAGGCGCCACGCCAGCACCACCGACCCGGCGATGAGCCCGAAGAACAACGCCGCGGTCCTCACCGGCTGCTCCTCGAGCAGCGTCTCGATGGTGTGGGCCAGGGTCACCACGGCTACGGCGATCCCGAGCCCGAGCGACAGCAGCCATCCCCACTCCAGGTGGCGGAGTCGGTCGAGCGCGGTCGAGCCCTGTCCGGTGGCGAGTGCCCCCAGCGCCCCCGCTCCGCCGCGGATGTTGGCGACCAGGCGTTCGTAGATGCCGAGGACCAGCGCCACCGTCCCGCCCGACACCCCGGGGACGACATCGGCGGCCCCCATGAGGAACCCGCGGGCCACCTGGGTGAGGAGCCGTCGGATCGGCCGGCGCAGGGCGCGAGATGCCATCGCCCAGCCGAGGCCGGTCATGTCGGCCGGGCCGGGTCGGGCCAGCCGATCAGTTCCGCTGGCCCAACAGGCGGCGGTTCTTGACCTTCGACTTCACGTAGTCGCGGTTCATGTAGGCGATGAAGTCGATCGAGATCTCCTTCGGGCACGCTTCCTCGCACTCGCCGTGGTTGGTGCAGGACCCGAAGAACTCCTCCATGGTCTCCACCATGGCCTCGGTGCGGGCCCACCGCTCGGTCTGGCCCTGGGGGAGCTGGTTGAGGTGCTCGATCTTGGCCGCGGTGAACAGCTGGGCCGCGCTGTTGGGACACGCGGCGACACAGGCGCCGCAGCCGATGCAGGACGCGGCGTCCATCGCCGAGTCGGCCGCCGGCTTGGGGACGAGGATGAGGTTGGCGTCGGGGGCGGATCCGGTGTTGACCGAGATGTAGCCGCCCGCCTCGACGATGGTGTCGAGGGGCCGTCGGTCGACCATCAGGTCGCGGATGACCGGGAAGCCCGCGGCCCGCCACGGCTCGAGCACGATGGTGTCGCCGTCGGAGTAGTGACGCATGTGCAGCTGGCAGGTGGCGGTGGCCTTCTCGGGGCCGTGGGCCTTGCCGTCGATCATGATGCCGCACGAGCCACAGATGCCCTCACGGCAGTCGTGATCGAACTCGATCGGTTCCTTGTTGTCGGCGATGAGCTGTTCGTTGACCGCGTCGAGCATCTCGAGAAACGACATGTCGGTGCTGATGCCCGATGTCTGGTAGGTCTCGAACCGGCCGGGGTCGTCGGCACCGTTCTGGCGCCACACCTTGAGGGTGAGGTTGAGCGTGTCCACTTACTTGTAGCTCCTCTGGGTGAGCGCGACTTCTTCGAACACCAGCGGCTCGCGGTGGAGCGTCTGGGGGCTGTCGGGGCCTTGCCACTCCCACGCGCCGACGTAGGCGAAGTTGTCGTCGTCGCGCTTGGCCTCCCCCTCCTCGGTCTGGCTCTCGACCCGGAAGTGACCGCCACAGGACTCTTCGCGGTGCAGGGCGTCGCGGGCCAGGAGCTGGGCGAGCTCGAAGAAGTCGGCCACCCGGCCGACCTTCTCGATGGATTGGTTGGGGGACTCGTCGCTGCCGAGCACCCGCACGTCCTTTTCGAACTCGGCTTGCAGGGCGGGGATCTCCGACAGCGCCTTCTCGAGCCCTGCGGCCGAGCGCTCCATGCCGATGTTCTCCCAGACGATCTTGCCGAGCTCGCGGTGGAAGTGCTCGACCGAGTGTGTCCCCTTGATGGACAGCCACCGCTTGGTGCGGTCGCGCACCTGGTTCTCGGCCTCGACGAAGGCCGGATCGGAGGTGTCGACCGGGGTGGTGCCCAGCAGACCCGACAGGTAGTTGCCGATGGTGTAGGGGATCACGAAGTAGCCGTCGGCGAGGCCCTGCATGAGCGCCGAGGCGCCGAGGCGGTTGGCCCCGTGGTCGGAGAAGTTGGCCTCGCCGAGGGCGTAGAGCCCGGGCACGGTGGTCATCAGGTCGTAGTCGACCCACAGGCCACCCATCGTGTAGTGGGTGGCGGGGTAGATGCGCATGGGCACTTCGTAGGGGTTCTCGTCGGTGATGCGCTGGTACATGTCGAACAGGTTCCCGTATCGCTCGGCGATGACGTCTTGGCCCAGGCGGTCGATGGCGTCGGAGAAGTCGAGGTACACGCCGTTCTTGAGCGGTCCGACGCCGCGGCCCTCGTCGACCACCGTCTTGGCGTTGCGGGAGGCGACGTCGCGGGGCACCAGGTTGCCGAACGCCGGGTACTTGCGCTCGAGGTAGTAGTCGCGCTCGTCTTCGGGGATCTGGTACGCCGGGCGGGTCTCGTCGGCGTTCTTGGGAACCCAGATGCGGCCGTCGTTGCGCAGCGACTCCGACATCAGGGTGAGCTTGGACTGGAACTCGTCGCTGGCCGGGATGCAGGTGGGGTGGATCTGGGTGAAGCAGGGATTGGCGAAGAACGCGCCCTTGCGGTGGGCTCGCCAGGCCGCGGTGACGTTGGAGGCCATGGCGTTGGTCGACAGGTAGTAGGCGTTGGAGTAGCCGCCGGTGCACACCAGCACCGCGTGGGCCGAGTGGGAGGTGATGGCGCCGGTGGACAGGTCGCGGGTGACGATGCCGGCCGCCACCCCGTCCTTGACGACCACGTCGAGCATCTCGGCCCGGGTGTGCAGCTCGACGCTGCCGGCCGCCACCTGTCGCATCATCGCCTGGTAGGCGCCGAGCAGCAGCTGCTGGCCGGTCTGGCCCCGGGCGTAGAAGGTGCGCGACACCTGGGCCCCACCGAAGGAGCGGTTGTCGAGGAGACCGCCGTAGTCGCGGGCGAAGGGGACGCCCTGGGCGACGCACTGGTCGATGATGTTGACGCTCACCTCGGCCAGGCGGTGGACGTTGGCCTCGCGGGAGCGGTAGTCGCCGCCCTTGACCGTGTCGTAGAAGAGCCGGTGCACCGAGTCGCCGTCGTTCTGGTAGTTCTTCGCCGCGTTGATGCCGCCCTGGGCGGCGATGCTGTGGGCCCGGCGGGGCGACTCGTGGAAGGTGAAGGCCTTGACGTTGTAGCCGAGCTCGCCGAGGGTGGCGGCGGCGCTGGCGCCGGCCAGTCCGGTGCCGACGACGATGATCTCGTACTTGCGCTTGTTGGCCGGGTTGACCAGCTTCGAGTCGAACTTGTGGCGTTCCCACTTCTCGGCCATCGGCCCGTCGGGGACCTTGGATTCGAGGGGGGTGCTGGCGGTCATCGGGCGGCCTCCTCGGTGACGACGACCGGTGCGCCGGGCGCCTGGGCGGCTCCCGGGCCTGCGGTCGCGTGGTCCTGCTCGTTGCCATAGGGGGTGGTGCGGTCGTCCTGGCTGATGACCCCGGCCTGCACCATGATCGGGAACGAGACGTTGCCGATGACGATCACCGCGGCGAAGATCGTGGCGAACCAGCGGCGGGCGGCGTTGAGCCGTGGGTTGTTGAGACCGAGGCTCTGGAACATGCTCCACGCGCCGTGGAAGATGTGCACGCCGAGGGCGAGGTTGGCGATGACGTAGAAGCCGGCGACGAGTGGCCGTTCGAAGCTGGCGACCACGTTGTTGTAGGGGTCGTGTGCGATGAACTCGTCGTTCACACCGGGCGTTCCGAGCGTGAGGTCCATCAGGTGCCAGATGACGAAGAGCAGCACGATGATGCCGGTCCAGCGCATGGTGCGGCTGGCGAAGTTGGCCGCGATGTAGTCGCGCTGGGACTGGTAGTCGACCGGGCGGGAGGTCCGGTTCATCACGGTGAGGCTGTAGGCGGAGTGGATGTGGAGCACGAACGCGACCAACAGCCCGGTGCGCAGGATCCACAGCAGCTGCTCCTCCTGCAACGCGGGGTAGAGCAGGCTGCGGAGCCACTCGCCGTAGGCGTTCATGTCGGCTGGCCCGTAGTAGAGCTTCAGGTTGCCGATCATGTGGGCCAGGACGTAGCCGAGCAGCGCGATGCCGGTGATGGCCATCACCCACTTCTTGCCGACCGCGGTCTGGTAGAGGTTCAGCGGGAACGGCAGCTGGCGGGTGGGCCGTTGCCTGATCGGGCGAACGGCGCCGGGCCGCTCGGTCGCTTGCTGCATCGGTGGTCGTGCCTCCGGCAGGTGAGGTGGGACGAGGGCTCCGGTGGTCGACCGGGGCGCCACTCGCGTTCGCTGTCGGACCGAAGCTACCCCTGGGCTGCATGCACGGGCGAACCGCCTCGGCAAGATCGGTAGCGCTCGCCGTGCTGGGACACCGATGTCGGCTCAGGTCACGGTGCCGCGAGCGGGGTCGACCTCGTATCGGTTCGCGGCGAGCGGCTCGATCCCGGGAGCGGTGGCTCGCAGATGGAGCACCCGTGGTTCGACCGAGGTGCCCACCTCCACGGTGCCGACGAACGAGCAGGTGTCGGGGCCGAGATCGCTGGTCCAGTGCCGTGGCGACTGCCTGTCCAGGGTCGCGTCCACCGTCACCTCGTCGATGCCCAGCCGGCGGTCGCTGACGAGGTACAGGTCGAGCGCCAGGACATCGCGGCGGGTGGTCGGGCCGACGCGAGCGACCACGATCACCGGGGCGCAGGCGGCCTTCACCGCGTCGTAGGCCGCCTTGGGCCGCCGGTCGTGGTCGAGGAGGGAGTGGCTGATGGCGGGGTGCCCGTCGGCGAGCAGGAACTGGGCGAAGCCTCCGGTCGGTCGGTACTTCAGCAGGCGCAGCGCCTCGATCTGGCGTCGTAGGAGTCGGGCCTGGTGGGCCTGGGTCGCGGAGCGCCACCGCTCGAACGTCTCGTGGTGGGCGGGGTCGGCGATGCGGTCCAGCAGGTCCCTGCGCAACCCGTGGATGGCGGCGAGCCGCTCCCAGTCGAGGTCGGGCCACCGGTGGGGTTCGCAGAAGTCGGCGCTGGTGGGCACCGCTTGAGCGCCGAACTCGCTGACGAAGCGCACCAGCCGAGGCCAGCGGGCCGCAGCCGCGGCCAGATCGTCGATCTCGCCGTACTCCCAGCCGTAGAACAGGTGGGTGTCGGTGCCGTCGAGCATGGGCAGCTGCGGCAGCAGCCCCGAGCCGGAGACGACCGGCCTGGTGCCATCGGTCGTGCGCAACGCCCGTCGGATGGAGGGGTCGAGACGGTTCTTGTTCCACGACGGCAGGACCTGGCCGACCTGGCGGCGGAGCCGGTCGCGCCGGGTCGCGTCGGGATCGGTCCCGACGCCGTCGAGGCCGGCGGCGACCGGCTCGTTGTGGGCGCACCAGATCGCGACGGACGGGTGGTGGGCGAGGAGGTCGACCGCTTCGCGCGCCTGGCGCTGGGCCTGGTGGCGGACGCCGCGGTGGTAGCCCCATTGCAGGGGAAGGTCCTGCCACACCAGCATCCCGGCCTCGTCGGCCGCGTCGTACAGCTCGGGGCGGGCGACGTGGCTGTGCACCCGCACCAGGTCCATTCCCAGGTCGGCGGCCGTGTCGACGTCGCCGACGATCTCGCTCGGGGTGGCGGCGGCGAGGTCCTGGCGGGTGGGGCCGAGGTTGGTCCCCTTGCAGAACAGCCGCTCGCCGTTCACCGACAGGACCCAGCGGTCGAGGCGCACCGAGCGCAGGCCGGTGCGCACCGCGAGGCGGTCGCTTGCCTCGTCACCGGGGTCGGAGCTGTGGTCGAACACGTCGACGGTCACGTCGTGGAGGGGCTGGTCGCCCAGGGCGCGGGGCCACCAGAGCCGGGGGCGATCGATGGTCACGGTCCACTCGAGCCGGTTCTCGCCGGTGGCGAGCGTGTGGTCGAGCTCGTGATCGGTCCCGCTGTCGCGGTGGGCGTCGCCCGAGGGGGCGACGGTGGTTCTGAGAGTCGCGGTGGTCGGTTCGACGGCGTCGACCACGGCGCGGAGCGCGAGCACGGCCCGGTCCTCGCTCGCCTCGACGCACCGGACCCGCGAGTGGCGGATGCGCAGTGGTCCGGTTCCGACGAGCCGGACGGGACGCCAGATCCCGCCCGGGTTCCAGCCCGGGTCGAGCCAGCTCGAGTGCTGGAACGAGCCGGTCAGGTTGCGCTTGTGGGTG
>JBKGZW010000152.1:0-6553 GCA_046543225.1 Acidimicrobiales bacterium | reverse complement strand
GCCTCGGAGAAGAACTCGAGGACCTCGCCGTCGACACCGTCCACCAACACCAGACCCCGCTGCGCGGGTGGGGTGTCGGCGCTGTAGACGAGGATCCGCCAGGTGGGGCGGCTGCGCAGTCCCCGCCACCCGAGCTGGGCCGACGCGTGCCCCACCGGGAACCCGACGGCCGCGGTGGCCGCGACGAGGGCGTCGCGCTCGTCGACATCGAGGTTCCAGCCGGCGATGAGGTGGTACGCCCCGACCACGGCGAGCACCGCCGCGGCGAACAGGTAGCCGTCGTTGACCAGGACGGACTCCTGCGCGAAGGCCCACAGCCCGACACAGCCGACCGCGACGACCAGGTACAGCGAGCCGGGGATGCGGCGCCGGCTGTTGTTGGGAAAGACGTAGGGGCCGACGAAGCCCGCGGCGTCGAGGTCCTCGGGCAGCTCGTCGCGAACCTGGGCCGGGTCGAGCTCGCCGGCGTCGCCCTCGCCGTGGTCCTGATCCTCGTCGGTCATCGGGCTGGAGGGTACCGGCCGGCTCAGCCCGGCGGTGAATCGGGCCAGGCGGCGCGCAGCTTGGCCCACGTGGCCGACAGGGCCTCGGGCAGGACCCGGGTCTCGGCGACGGTGGTCATGAAGTTGGTGTCGCCGCCCCATCGCGGGAGCACGTGCACGTGCAGGTGGTCGGGAACCCCCGCCCCCGAACCCGCCCCCTGGTTGACCCCGACGTTGATGCCGTCGGGGTCGTAGGCCGCCTTCAGCGCCACGGTGGCGTCGCGCACCCCGTCCCAGAGCTCGGCGTGCTCCGCGTCGTCGAGCTCGTCGAGGGCCCGGACCGCGCGCGTGGGCAGGACCATGAGGTGACCGTTGTTGTAGGGGTAGAGGTTCAACAGGGCGAAGCAGTGCTCGCCCCGCCACACGATCAGCGACTCGTCGTCGGGCAGGCCGCTGTTCAGGATGCGTTCGAAGAGGGTGCCCTCGCCCGCGGGGGCGGGGTTCTCGGAGAGGTCGGCGGTCTCCACGTAGGAGATGCGCCACCCGGCCCACAGTCGTTCGAGCGACATCAGCGGTGCTCGGCGACCTCGGCGGTCAACCGGTCGACGAAGGCGTCGATGGCGACGCCTCGCTCGACCTCTCCCCCGCGCGGGTTCACCCCGGCGGTGTCGGCGGCGATGTCGTCGTCGCCCACCACCAGCACATAGGGCAGCTTCTCGGTCTTGGCCCGGCGGATGCGGGTGCCGAGCGGCTCGCTCGCCTCGGCGGCCTCGGCCCGGAACCCGGCGGACCGGAGCCGTTCGGCCAGGGCGAAGGCGTGGTCGTCGTGGTCGTCGCGCACACCGAGCACCCGGACCTGCACGGGGGCGAGCCAGGCGGGGAACGCCCCCGCGTAGTGCTCGGTCAGCACGGCGAAGAACCGCTCGATCGACCCGAACAGCGCCCGGTGGATCATGATCGGTCGGTGCCGCTGACCGTCGGCGCCGGTGTAGTGGAGGTCGAAGCGCTGCGGGAGCTGGAAGTCGAGCTGCAGGGTGGACATCTGCCAGGTGCGGCCGATGGCGTCGCGGGCCTGCACCGAGATCTTGGGTCCGTAGAACGCACCGCCGCCCTCGTCGAGCACCAGTTCGAGGTTCCGCTTGGAGCCGACCTGGCGGAGCACCTCGGTGGCTTCGTCCCACTCCTCGACCGACCCCACCGCCTTCTCCTCGGGCCGGGTCGACAGCTCGAGGTAGAAGTCGTCGAGCCCGTAGTCGCGCAGCAGGCCGAGCACGAAGGTGAGCAGCGAGTCGAGCTCGTCGGCCATCTGGTCGCGGGTGCAGAAGATGTGGGCGTCGTCCTGGGTCATGCCCCGCACGCGGGTGAGGCCGTGGACCACACCCGACTTCTCGTAGCGATAGACCGCCCCGAACTCGAACATCCGCAGGGGCAGCTCACGGTACGAACGGGTGCGATCCCGGAAGATGAGGATGTGGAACGGGCAGTTCATCGGCTTGAGGTAGTAGTCGATGCCCTCGTCGCCGCCGTGGTCGTCGAGGTGCATCGGCGGGAACATGCCATCGGCGTACCACTCGAGGTGGCCCGAGGTCTCGAACAGCCCGCTCTTGGTGATGTGGGGCGTGTAGACGAACTCGTACCCGCCCTCTTCGTGGCGCTTGCGCGAGTAGTCCTCCATGATGCGGCGCACGATCCCGCCCTTGGGATGAAAGACCGGCAGGCCCGAGCCGATCTCGTCGGGGAAGCTGAACAGGTCGAGCTCGGCGCCGAGCTTGCGGTGGTCGCGCTTCTCGGCTTCCTCGAGGCGGTGGAGGTGCTCGTCGAGGGCCTCCTTGGTGTGCCAGGCGGTGCCGTAGATGCGCTGGAGCATCGGCTCGTTCTCGTCGCCCCGCCAGTACGCGCCGGCGACCCGCATCAGCTTGAAGTGGCCGAGCCGGCCGGTGTGGGGCACGTGCGGGCCACGGCACAGGTCGATGAAGTTGGGCGGGTTCTCGTAGGTGCGGACCAGGCCGGTGTCGGTGGCCGACATGGGGTCGTCGGCGGCGCCGCGGATGATCTCGCACTTGTAGCGGTGGTCCTTGAACACCTCGAGCGCCCGGTCCTCGGGGATCTCGTCGCGGATGAAGGGCTGGCGCTCGGCGATGATCTCGCGCATGCGCTCCTCGATGCGGTCGAGGTCGGACTGGCTGAAGGTGGCGCCACCGGGCAGCTCGAAGTCGTAGTAGAAGCCGTCCTGCACCGGCGGGCCGATGGCGAAGGTGGCACCGGGGAACAGGTCGAGCACCGCCTGGGCGAGCACGTGGGCGGTGGAGTGGCGGATCGTGTAGAGGCCCCGGTCGGTCTCGGGGGTGACGATCTGGACCTTGGCTCCGTCGTGGAGCGGGTGGACCAGGTCGCGCTCGGTGCCGTCGACGACCGCGATCACCGCGGCCTTGGCGAGGCGGGGGCCGATCGACGCGGCGAGGTCGGCAGCGGTGGCTCCCTCGGACAGCTCCTTGCTGGAACCGTCGGGCAGCGTGACAGAGATCGAATCAGCCATGGGGTGGCGAGGATACCGGTCCTGCCCCGCCGGACCCGAAGCGGTATCGGATCGGCCGCTGTTCAGGCGGGGCCGGAGGCTCCCGACAGCAGCTCGGCCGAGGAGCGACGCGGGATCGTCAGCTCGTCGGAGTCGAGCTTGGTGGGCTCGGCCTCTGTACCCGATCTGGTGGCGTAGGTGGGGTCGTACGCGAGGCCGGTGAGGGCCCGGATCTCGAACATGACCTCGTCGGTGATCTGGCGCAGCACGTAGCGGTCGTGGGCCCGTTCCCGGTAGCGGGTGACGTCGATGGGTGTGCCGAAGCGCACCGTGACGGTGCGGAACGGGCGCGGGACCTTGACCTCGGGCGGTTGAACCTCGCGGGTCCCGATGAGGCCGACCGGGACGATCGGGGCGTTGCACCGCAGAGCCAGACGAGCGACCCCGGTGTGTCCCTTGTGGAGCTTGCCGGTGCGTGACCGGGTGCCCTCGGGGTAGATGCCGAAGAGCTCGCCCCGGTCGAGCACACGGGCCGCGGTGTTGAGCGCCCGTTCGCTGGCACTGCCGCCGGAACGGTCGAGGGGGATCATGCCCATGGCCGGGAACAACTTGGCGGTCTTCCAGTCGTCGAGATACTCAGCCTTGCCCACATAGGTGATCCGACGCGGCAGGACACACGGGACGAAGAACGAGTCGATGGCGGCACTGTGGTTGGGGGCGATGATCGCCGGCCCCTCGGTGGGAACGTGCTCGAGCCCTTCGACCCGAATCCGCCAGAACAGCTTCAGGGTCGGGCGGATGACGGCCCGGGCGATGGTGTAGAGCTGACCGACCTTGATCTCGTCCTCGACCGGCAGGGGACCGGACTCGGCGCTGTCGGGGTGACCGGAGCCGCCGTTGGCCGCGGACGTGTGATCGGTGAGATCGATCTCGTGCTCTCGGGTCCCCTGTGACATCTGTCCCAAGTCTGCCCTACGCGTCGACGGCGCGCTCCGCGGCTCGCGACATGTTTCGCAGCATCCCCTCGAAGACGATGCCGTGGAAGGGCCACACCGTCCACCAGTAGACCCGGCCGGCCATGCCCCGGGGGCGGAACACCGCCCGCTGGTGCAGCACCGCTCCCCCGCCACCGGTCGCCTCGACGCGGAACTCGAGCCAGGCGTGGCCCGGCAGACGCATCTCGGCCCGCAAGCGTAGGAGCCTGGGACGGTCGAGGGCTTCCACCCGCCAGAAGTCGAGCGGCTCGCCGAGGGTGAGCCGGTCCGGGTGGCGTCGTCCTCGACGCAGCCCGACTCCGCCGACGAGGCGGTCGAGCAGGCCGCGCACCGCCCACGCGAGGGGGAACGAGTACCAGCCGCGTTCGCCGCCGATCCCCTCGACGACCTCCCACAGGACCCCGGGCGGCGCGTCGACCTCGCGGGAGCGTTCGTCGACCTCGACGTCGCCGCCGGCCCAGTCCGGGTCCGACGGCAACGGATCAGACGGCGCGCCCGGCCAGCTGGCGTCGGCCCATCGCGTCGGCACCTCTCCTTCGACGGTGCGTTGCAGGGCCTGTCGGACCGCCTCGTCGAAGCCGAGCACCGGGCCCGGTAACAAGGTCTCGATGTCGCGCTCGGCCATCACCACCGAGTTGCGGAGCGACTCGATGAGTGGAGCGGCCAACGCCTTCGGGATGGGTGTCACGATGTTGATCCAGTGGCTCGACAGACGTGGGCTGAGCACCGGCACCGGCACGATGAGTCGGCGCCGCAGCCCGGCCACGGCGGCGTAGCGCTGCATCATCTCCTCATAGGTCACGATGTCGGGGCCGCCGACGTCGAAGGTCCGGTTGGTGGCGGGGTCGAGGTCGAGGACGCCGACGAGGTAGCGCAACACGTCACGGACCGCGATGGGCTGGACCCGCGACGACACCCATCGGGGCGTGACCATGACCGGCAGCCGTTCGGTGAGGTAGCGGAGCATCTCGAACGATGCCGAACCCGAGCCGATCACCACGCCCGCCTGGAGCACCACCGACGGGACCGGACCGTCGAGGAAGACCCGGCCGACCTCGGCCCGTGACGCGAGGTGCGGTGAGGCCACCTCGCCGATCGCCGGACGGAGCCCGCCGAGGTAGACGATCCGGGACACGCCCGCCTCGTCGGCGGCCGACACGAAGGTCTCCGCGGCCTCGCGCTCGCGGTCGTCGAAGCCGGCGCCGGTGCCGATCGAGTGCACCAGGTAGTAGGCGGCGTCGACCCCGTCGAAGGCGTCTGGCAGGCTCGACGGGTCGGCGAGATCACCCTGCACGATGGTGACCTGGTCGGCCCATGGCACCTCGCTCAGCCGTTCGGGGGTGCGGGCCAGGCACACCACGTCGTGGCCGGCCGCCAGCAGTTCGGGGACGAGGCGGCCACCGATGTAGCCGGTGGCCCCGGTGACGAGCACACGTTGGGGCACCCGCGGAGCCTACGGGGACCCGGCCTCGTTCGTGTGGCCGGCCCGCGACACTGCCGGCCCCCGCCGGTCGCTCAGCGGGCGCCGAGCACCGCCTCGACCCCGGCGGCGAAGCGCTCCACGTCCTCGGGGGTGGTGGCGAAGTGGGTCATCCACCGCACCAGCCCGACGGTCTCGTCCCAACCCCAGAAGAACGACCAGTCCTGGAGCGGGCCGATGCAGTCGTGCGGGAGCCGCACGAACACGGCGTTGGCCTCGGGCTCGCCGATCAGCTCGACGCCGTCGATCCCCCGCACGCGGTCGGCGAGGGCGGCAGCCATGGCGTTGGCATGGGCGGCGTGGGCCAGCCAACGGTCCTCGTCGAGCAGGGCGAGCATCTGCGCGGCGACGAAGCGCGTCTTGGAGGGGAGCTGGCCCGCCTGCTTGCGCACGAACCGGGCGTTGGTGGCCAGCTCGGGGCGCAGGTACACGACCGCTTCGCCGTACATGGCTCCGTTCTTGGTGGCGCCCCAGGTGAGGACGTCGACCCCGGCGTCGCCCACCATCGACGCCAGATCGGTGCCGGAAGCGGCCAGCGCGTTGGCGATCCTCGCGCCGTCGACGTGCAGGTACATGCCCGCCGCGTGCGCACGCTCGGCCAGGGTGGCGATCTCGTCGGGGGTGTAGACCGTGCCCAGCTCGGTGACCTGGCTGATCGACACGACACCGGGCTGCGGGTGGTGCTGCTCGCCCAGCCAGCCGGCGCGACGGTCGATCGCTGCGGGGGCGAGCTTGCCGTCGTCGGATGGCTCGGTCAGCACCAGCGCACCGGTGAAGCGGGCCGGGGCACCGCACTCGTCGGTCACCAGGTGCGCCGAGTCGGCGCAGATCACCGCCTGCCAGGACGCCAGGATCGAGGCCAGACCCACGACGTTGGCGCCCGTGCCGCCCCAACAGGTCAGGACCTCGACCGGCCGACCGGCCAGCTCGGTGAACCGCCCGTCGAGCTCGCGGCTCCAGGCGTCGGCGTCGTAGGCGAGGGCGGCGGGGGTGTTGGCGGCGGCGAGCGCGTCCATCACCGCGGGCGCGACCCCGGCGGTGTTGTCGCTGGCGAAGGACGCCTCGGGCGCCGGTGGCATCG
>JBKGZW010000151.1:0-6564 GCA_046543225.1 Acidimicrobiales bacterium | reverse complement strand
GCTCGACCGACGACGACGGGAGCCGCAACCCGGCTCCGATGGGGAAGACCCCCACTATATCGAACACCAGTTCGCCTGTCAAGCACCCATCCGGGCGATGATCTCGTTGACCACCTCGCTGGTCGAGGCGCTGCCGCCGAGGTCGTTGGTGCGGATCCCGTCGGCTGCCGCGCCGAACGCGGCGTCCTTGATGGCCTTGGCGGCCGGCCCCGCGCCGTCGTTACCCATGCGCGAGGCGTAGTCGAGCACGGCCGAGCAGGCGAGCACCATCGCGAGCGGGTTGGCGATGTTGCGGCCCATGAGCGTGGGAGCGGTGCCGTGGGGCGCTTCGGCCATGGCCACCGAGGGACGCAGGTCGTCGTCGAGGGCGAGCAGGATCGACTCGGCCCCGGCGATGGACCCGAACAGGGCCAGGACGAGGTCGGAGAGGCAGTCGCCGTCGCGGTTGAGCGTGGGCATGACCACCGGCGCTTCGACCGACTCGTTGATGAACCCCGCGTACGCGGCATCGATCAGCATGGGGCGGTAGAGGACGTCGGGATGCCGCTCGGCCGCCTCGTCGAGCTCCTCTTTCAGCATGCCCTCGTAGACCGGTGACACGGTCCACTTGGGGCCGCCGTAGACGACACCGCCGATCGACGCCGCCTCGACGAAGGAGTACTCGGCCACGTCCCGGCAGATCCCCCGCTCGATCCGTTCGACCCGGAGCGCCTCCTCACCCGTGCTGCCGGGCTCGCCGCGGCGCTCCTCCGCTGCGCCGTAGGCGTCACCGACGGCCATCCGCACCACGACGATGGGGTTGACGATGGGGGCGAGGGGAGCGACGCCGGGGATGCGACGCCCGCTGCGGACGATGACCGATCCGTCGACCTCCTCGCGCAGGATGCGGTTGGGCGAGCCCACGTCGTCGGCTCCGACCGGGGTGATGGTGGCGGCCTTGATGCCAAGACCCGTGTCGCTCATGGCGGCAGCTGCCTCGTGGACGACGGCGTTGTCGGTGCGGCGCCGGTGCTCGAGCGAGAGGTCGAAGTGGTGCAGGTCGATGGGCAGACCCAACAGGTCGGGGTCCAGCACCCTCAGCGCCTCGACGAGGAGCTCCTGGCCCGTCTCGTCGCCGTCACACACCACCACGTCCATCTGGGTCTGCTCCTGTTCGGCTGCCGTGTGCCAGCCCTGGGCACACGCGCCTCACGCTATCGAGGTGCCCGAGCATCGGCTCCGAGGAGTCTCAAGTCACGACCCGAAGCTGGCGATGGAGACAGGATGAGAACGGCGAGGGTTCTGACGGCGATGATCGTGTGCGTGCTGGGGATGGGACCGGCGATGTCCGCTGGGGCAGCCGCCCCGCCCGGTGCGGAGAGCTGCCCCCTCTTTCCGGCGGACAACATCTGGCACGCCGACGTGCGGGGGTTGTCGGTGCACCCACGGAGCGCGCAGTGGTTGGCGTCGATGGGCGGACCCGAACGCCACCTGCATCCCGACCTCGGCCTCGCGGGGAGTGGTGCGCCCTACGGGATCCCGTTCGCGGTGGTCGATCCCAGCTTCCCGCGCGTCGACGTCGACTTCACCTACGCGTCCGAGAGCGACCGAGGGCCCTACCCGTTCGGGCCGTCGATCCCGGTCGAGCGGGGGCGCGACAGTCACGCTCTGGTCGTCGATCGCGACTCCTGTGTGCTCTACGAGCTCTACGCCGCCGAGTGGAACGGCGGTTCGCCCCGTGCTGGGTCGGGAGCGATCTGGGACCTGCGTTCCAACGAGTTGCGCCCCAGCGGGTGGACCTCGGCCGACGCCGCCGGCCTGCCGATCCTCCCCGGGCTCCTCCGACTCGACGAGGTGAGGTCGGGCAACATCGACCATGCGTTGCGGATCACCGCGTCGCGAACGGACCGCAGCTTCCTGTGGCCGGCGCGGCACCAGGCGGGCGCTGCGTCGGATCCCTCGCTCCCGCCCATGGGGGCCTGGTTCCGGATGCGCTCCGACGTGGACATCAGCGGGTTCCACCCACACACCCAGGTGGTGCTCCGTGCGCTGCAGACCCACGGGGCGGTCGTGGCCGACAACGGGTCGAACTGGTTCGTCACCGGATCGGCCGACGAGGGTTGGGATCCGCAGATGATCCAGGAGCTGAAGACGATCCCCGCCGGCTGGTTCGAGGCGGTGGACGTGTCTCCGTTGATGGTGCATCCGGACTCGGGCCAGATCCGAGACCACGACGGTGCCGCCGAGCGCAGCGCCGAGGTGCGCCGCCTCTACCTCGCCGCGTTCCGGCGCGAACCCGATGCCGGTGGCCTCGCCTACTGGAGCCGCCAGCTCGCGTCCGGCCGATCCCTTCCGGCCATCGCCTCGGCCTTCGCCGCATCGAACGAGCTCCGTCGGCTCTACGGCCCGCTCGACGACGCCGCCTACGTGGAACGGCTCTACCGCAACGTGCTCGACCGCGGCGCCGACGAGGGTGGGCTCGGCTACTGGACCGACCGACTCCGGGCGGGCCGTTCGCGTGGCTGGGTGCTGGTGGGGTTCGCCCAGTCAGAGGAGTTCGTCGCCGAGGTCGGTTGACCCGAGCCGCCTCGCTGGTGGTCGACCGGGTCTGGCCCTACCCTCGACGACGGGGCACGAGCCCGACCTCGAAAGGAGAAGCTCATGGCTGGACTTCATCTCGGTGAGCTGTCGATCACCTCACCTGCGTTCGAACACGGGTCGCCGATCCCCGACCGCTACACGGTCAATGGCGAGGACGTCTCGCCCGAGCTGGCCTGGACGAAGGTGCCCGATGGCACCGCACAGTTCGCCCTGGTGTGCCACGACCCCGACGCCCCGCTCACCGACGGGTTCACCCACTGGGTCGTCTACGGCATCCCTGGCGATGCCACCGGCATCCCCGAGGGTGGTGGCGGTGCGTTCGCCGAAGGGGTCAACGACTTCGGCAACCAGGGCTACGGCGGCCCGGCGCCTCCCCCGGGGCACGGCATCCACCACTACTACTTCCACCTCTACGCGCTCAGCGGTGAGGTCGACGCCCAGCCGGGTCTGACCAGAGCCGACCTGCTGGCCAGGATCGATCCGTTGATCCTCGAGCAGGCCCGCATCGTGGGGACCTACAGCCGCTGACCGTTCGGTCGGTCGCGGCCGACCCGTCCCGTTTGCGGGGACGATCCGAGGGGTATGTCCCCCGGGTGACCGCACACCGTGCACCCACCGAGGATCGGATCGTCGGGGTGCTCCTCTCGCGGCACGGCCGGACCTTCGCGGCCGAGGCCGGCATCCGGCTCAGACGCAACACCCCGGCACCGCTGTTCCAGCTGTTGTGCCTCTCGCTGCTGGTCAGCGCCCGGATCAGCGCAGGGATCGCGGTCGCGGCGGCGCGGGCGCTCTTCGATGCCGGCTGGACCACCGCGGACAAGATGGTGGCGGCCACCTGGGAGGAGCGCACACGGGTCCTGAACCGGTCCGGATACGCCCGCTACGACGAGAGCACCTCGACCTACCTCGCCAGCACCGCGAGCCTGGTGGTCGAGCGGTACGGAGGCGACCTGCGTCGGATGCGGGTCGAGGCCGACGGAGATCTCGACCACCTCCGCAGCCGGCTCACCGACTGCAAGGGGATCGGCGGCGTCGGCGCCGACGTGTTCGTCCGCGAGGTCCAGTCCGTGTGGTCCGAGTACGCCCCCTTCGTCGACGACCGCACCCTCGGTGTCGCCACGACGCTCGGGCTTCCGTCGTCCGCGACAGGCCTGCGGGCCATGGTCGATGACGCCGGAACCTTCGCTCGGCTGGTGGCAGCGTTGGTCCGCACGGGCCTGGAACGCGACCAGGACTCCATCCTCGAGGAGGCGGGCGCGCGATGAACGACCGCCTCGAGGAGTATCGGTCGAAGCGGGACCCGAACCGAACCGCTGAACCCATGGGCGGCGATCCTTCCTCACGCTCGGGGGATCCACGGTTCGTGATCCAGCACCACCGGGCCTCGTCCGAGCACTACGACCTCCGTCTCGAGATCGACGGGGTGCTGGTGTCGTGGGCGGTGCCGAAGGGACCATCGACCGATCCCCGCGAGCGGCGTCTGGCGGTCCGTACCGAGGATCACCCGATCGACTACCTGGACTTCGAGGGCACCATCCCCGCGGGCGAGTACGGGGGTGGATCGGTGATCGTGTGGGACATCGGTACCTGGCGGAACCTGACGACCGATGACGGCGAACCGGTGGCGCCCGCCGATGCGGTCGACCAGGGTCACCTCAGCTTCGGTATCGACGGCGAGAAGCTGTCGGGCGGCTACACGCTCCAGCGCATCGGCGACGACTGGTTGCTGATCAAGCACGACGACGACGAGGCGGACGCTCGTCGGCGGCCGACCTCCACCCAGCCCGAGTCGGTCATCAGCGGCCACACCGTGGACGAGGTGGCCGCAGCCGCCTCCGACGGGGACGGCTCGGACGTCGACGAGGCATGACCCGCCCGTCGTTCCGCTCGCCGATGTTGGCGACCCTCGTCGAGGACCCGGTGGAGGGCGAGGAGTGGGTCTTCGAGCGCAAGCTCGACGGCATCCGGTTGATGGTGGTGCGCGACGGTCCGTCGCTGCGCCTGTTCACCCGAAACCGCCTCGATCACACCGACCGGTATCCCGACCTGCACGACGTCCTCATCGATCAGCCCAGCGATCAGTACGTCCTCGACGGTGAGGTCGTGGCCTTCGAGGGAGCGCGGACGAGCTTCGCCAGGCTCCAGCGCCGCAGCGGCAGGGCCGGTTCCGGGGACGCGGGTACCAGTCCCATCGCGGTGAAGCTCTACGTGTTCGACCTGTTGCACCTCGATGGCGAGGACCGGGACCGGCTCCCCCTGCGGGAGCGCAAGTCCATGCTGCGCCGAGCGTTCGACTTCACCGACCCCCTGCGGTTCTGCCCCCATCGCAACTCGGTCGGGCCGGAGTTGCTGGAGCAGGCGTGTGAGGCGGGGTGGGAGGGGCTGATCGCCAAGCGGGCATCGTCGACCTACCGGTCGGGCCGAAGCCGTGACTGGCTGAAGCTCAAGTGCGTGGCCCGCCAGGAGATGGTGATCGGCGGGTTCACCGAACCGAGGGGCAGTCGCTCCCGGTTCGGTGCGCTGCTGGTCGGCTATCACGACAACGGCAGACTGGTCTGCGCCGGCCGGGTGGGCACCGGCTTCGACGAGTCGATGCTGGCGGAGCTGGGCGATCTGCTCGACGCGCGCGAGCGCGACGATCCCCCCTTCGACGACCCACCCGATGGACGGGAGGTTCACTGGGTGGAGCCCGACCTGGTGTGCGAGATCGGGTTCACGGAGTGGACCCGGGACGGCCGACTGCGACATCCACGGTTCCTCGGCCTGCGCGAGGACAAGGATGCGGCCGAGGTCGTCCGTGAACAGGTCAGGGGGCGGTGAGGCCCGCGTCGCACCCGCCGCTCAGGCGCGCACGTCCTGGCCGAGGTAGAAGCGGCGGCGAGCCCACAGCGCGACATAGACCAGCCCCACCAGCACCGGCACCTCGATGAGGGGGCCGACGACGCCGGCCAGCGCCTGACCCGACGACACCCCGAACACCCCGATCGCCACGGCGATGGCCAGCTCGAAGTTGTTGCCGGCGGCGGTGAAGGCGATGGAGGTGTTGCGGTCGTAGGGGAAGCCGAGCCGGTAGCCGGCGTAGAACGAGCCGGTCCACATGATGGCGAAGTAGAGGATGAGCGGCAGCGCGATCCGGGCGACGTCGAAGGGGCCGTCGGTGATCCGCTCACCCTGGAGGGCGAACAGGACGACGATGGTGAACAGCAGACCCCACAGCGCCACCGGTGCGATGCGGGGGATGAACCGCTCTTCGTACCAGGTGGTGCCCTTGGCGCGCTCTCCGAAGGTCCTGGTCAGGAACCCGGCGAGCAATGGGATGCCGAGGAAGATGAGCACCGACTTGGTGATCTCCCAGATGGTGACGTCGATGCCGTTGGAGTCCAGTCCCAGCCAACCGGGCAGCAGCTCGAGGTAGAAGTAGCCGAGGACCGAGTAGGCGGCGATCTGGAAGATCGAGTTGATGGCCACCAGCACCGCTCCGAGCTCGCGGTTGCCGTAGGCGAGGTCGTTCCAGATCAGGACCATCGCGATGCAGCGGGCGAGGCCGACGATGATCAGGCCGGTGCGGTACTCGGGCAGGTCGGGCAGCAGCAGCCAGGCGAGGGTGAACATCAGGGCCGGGCCGATCAGCCAGTTCAGCACGAGCGAGATCGTGAGCGACCGCCGATCGATGACGGTGCTGATGGACCGGTACCGAACCTTGGCCAGCACCGGGTACATCATCGCCAGCAGGCCGATGGCGATCGGCAGCGAGACGGTGTCGATCTTGACGCGGTCGAGGGTGTCGTCGAGCCCGGTGAACACCTTGCCGAGCACGATCCCCGACACCATCGCGAGGCCGATCCAGATCGGCAGGAAGCGGTCGAGCTTCGACAGCCGCGCCGCGACCGCGTCGTCGGGTTGGGTCGTGTCGGGTTGCACGTTGTCGGTGGTCGCAGCGTCTCGGTTGATCGTCATTCGACGATGGACGATAGCACGGGTGGC
>JBKGZW010000150.1:0-6632 GCA_046543225.1 Acidimicrobiales bacterium | reverse complement strand
GACGAGGCCGAGCCCGGCGACGAACCCGACGACGCCGCCGCGGGGCTGCCCGACGCGGTCGAGCCGACCTGTCCTCCCGAGGACGGGGTCGACGAGCCCCAGACCCAGTTCACCGAGGCTCCGCCGTCCTGCCTCGACGAGGACGCCACCTACGAGGCGGTGTTCGAGACCGACGCCGGCGACGTCCGGGTGGCCCTCGACACCGACGACACGCCCGACACGGTGAACAACTTCGTGTTCCTGGCCCGCCACGGCTACTACGACGGCACCGACCTGTTCCGGTCGAACACCTCGATCGACATCGTCCAGGGTGGGGCGCCACACACCCAGGACAACGCCGATCCTGGTCCCGGCTACACGATTCCCGACGAGGGCGACGGCTTCACCTACTCCCCCGGCGATCTGGTGATGGCCCGGACCCCGGCCCCGGACTCGGCCAGCGCCCAGTTCTTCTTCTCGACCGGATCCGACACCCAGCTGTTGAACGAGCAGGGCACCTACGTGGTGTTCGGGAGCGTCATCGAGGGCATGGACGTGCTCGAGTCGATCATGGACACCCATGTCGACGACCCCGACGGGAACCCCGGCGAGGGCGCGCCCGACCCCACGCCGGTGATCGAGACGGTCCGCATCGTCGAGAGCTGAGACCTGGCCCCCTCGACTCAGTCGATCGAGGGGAGCACGCCGAGATCCGACGGTGCGGCGTCGAGATAGACGTGAACCGACCCCGCGCCTTCGACCGACCACCCCGACCCGTCGCGGTGGATGAGCGCCGTGCGCCGCTCGATCCCCGCGACCGGCATCGCCGCCGGGGCGAGGCCGACGGTGCGGTGCACCTTCTCGTGGGACCACTCGTCGTAGCGGGGGATCATCGTGAACCCCGACAGCAGACCGAGCCCCACGGTGAAGGCCCCGCCACGGGTGTCGACCATGTGGTCGAACAGCACCGACGCGCCGGCGGCCGAGCCGGCCAGGGCCGCGCCACCACGCCAGGCCTCGACCAGGGCGTCGTAGAGCGGGGTGTCCTTGAGCACCGACCGCAGGTGCATGGGCGACCCGCTGGCCAGGTAGATCAACCGGGCGCCGCGCACCGCCCGCACGTTGGCCTGGTCGAGCGCGTCGGTGCGGCCGAGCACCGACAGGTCGGTCACCCCGACACCGAGAGCCTCGAACCAGGAGCGGGCGCGCTCGACCAGCAGCCCGGGAGACTCGTAGGCGGCGGCGGCGGGCAGCATCACCACCTGGTCGGCGCCGCTCTCGGCCAGCAGCGCCTCGTCGAAGCTGCACCCCTCGGTCCACTCCTCGCCGCCCACCAGGGCGAGTGGTCCCGCGCTCATCGGCCCGTCTCGCGAACAGGACCGCCGGCTCGGCGACGGGCGCGGGCATGCACCCAGGGACGAAGAACCGTTGAAGACACCGGCATCGAGAACCTTTCCACGTCGGTCACCACCCACCCGCAGCGTCGGATCGCTCCGGGGACGTCCCGCCCGATGCGCCACCCGGTGCGCGCCCGCGCCGCTGGGGCCGCGAGCCGTTGCGCCCTGGCGGTCGCGCCGGGGCCACGGGTCGGCTCGATGACGTGCATCCAACCGCCGGGGGCGAGACGCGCCACCAGACCGGCGATCGCGGCGTCGAGGTCGTCGGCCGCCCCCAGCCATCCGACCGTGACCACGTGGTCGACCGTGTCGGGAACGTCGTCGGGCATCACCGCGGGCGGGCCGGTGAGCACCAGCACGCGCCCGTCGTCGAGCGAGTCGACCAGGTCCCGGCGACGGCGTTGGAGCACCGGGACGACCGGCGCGGTGTACCACGGGTCGATCACGGCGCGCAGGGTGCTCGACGGGCTCGACGGGGCGGTCACGGGCCTCACGCTAGATCACGGCCACGGCACCGGAGAGCCCCGGCGATCGGTCGGGTTGGTACCGGGCGGTAGCCAATCGGTAGCCTGACCCCGCATGGGGAAGCGCACAGTAGGCATCGTCGGTTCAGGGATCATGGGGTCGGGCATCGCCGAGGTGGCCGCCAAGGCGGGCCACACGGTCATCCTCCGATCTCGCAAGCAGGAGACGGCCGACGCCACCGTCGCCGGACTGGAGCGATCGCTGGCCAAACAGGTCGAACGCGGCCGGCTCGAGGAGTCGGCCCGTGACGAGGCGCTGGCGCTGGTGAGCGCCACCTCCGATCTGGGCGACCTGGCCGGCTGCGACGTGGTGATCGAGTCGGTCGTCGAGGACCTCGACACCAAGAAGGCCCTCTTCGCCGAGCTGGACGGGATCGTCAAGGCCGACGGTGTCCTCGCCACCAACACCTCCACGCTTCCGGTCGTGGAGATGGCCATGCAGACCAGCCGGCCCGACAAGGTCGTCGGCATCCACTTCTTCAACCCGGCGCCGATGATGAGCCTGGTCGAGGTGGTCGAGCCGCTCACCGCCTCGGAGGCCACCGTCGAGCTCGCCGTCGAGTTCGCCTCGTCGTGTGGCAAGGACCCGGTGCGGGTCAAGGACCGGGCCGGGTTCATCGTCAACGCCCTGCTGTTCCCGTACCTGAACAACGCGGTGCGGATGCTCGAGCACGGGACCGCCAGCCGCGACGACATCGACACCGCCATGAAGGGCGGTGCCAACTTCCCGATGGGCCCGTTCGCGCTGCTCGATCTGGTCGGGCTCGACACCTCGCTGTCGATCCTCGACGCCCTCTACGACGAGTTCCGCGACCCGAACTACGCCGCTCAGCCGATGCTGCGCCGCATGGTCGCCGCCGGCAAGCTGGGGCGGAAGTCCAAGTCGGGGTTCTACGACTACTGACTTGCCGACGGAGCCGCCCCCCACGGTCTGGGGGTTCCCGCCCGTCGAGGGTGCCGACTCCGATGGACTGGTCGGGGTCGGGGCCGACCTCGAACCCGGCACGCTGCTCGCCGCCTATCGCCAGGGGTTGTTCCCCATGCCGCTGGGGCGCGGCGGTCCGATCGGCTGGTGGTCACCGGATCCCAGGGGCGTCCTCCCCCTCGACGGCGTGCGGGTGAGCCACTCGTTGCGCCGGTCGTGCCGTCGCTACGAGGTGCGGATCGACACCGCGTTCGACTCGGTGATCGCCGCCTGTGCCTCGCCGGAGCGTCCCCACGGCTGGATCACCCCCGAGATCGAGCTGGCCTATCTGCGCCTCCATGACCTGGGCTGGGCCCACAGCGTGGAGACCTGGTCCCACGACGAGCTGGTCGGGGGCCTCTACGGGGTGGCCGTCGGCGGGTTGTTCGCCGGGGAGTCGATGTTCCACCGGGCCCGCGACGCATCCAAGGTGGCGCTGGTCCACCTGGTCGAGTCCCTCGACGCCGACGACCACCGCCACGGCCGGCTGCTGGACGTGCAGTGGTCGACCCCGCACCTGGCCAGCCTCGGCGTGATCGAGATGCCCCGCGCCGAGTACCTGCAGCGCCTCGCCACCGCCGTCGAGCTCCCCCTGCCCAGCATCTTCACGTGACACGACACCGCGACAGAACGGACAATGGTGACATGAGCCCTGACCGCCCGTGGTTGATGCGGACCTACTCGGGACACTCCAGTGCCCGCGCGTCCAACGAGCTGTACCGGACCAATCTGGCCAAGGGCCAGACCGGCCTGTCCATCGCCTTCGATCTGCCCACCCAGACCGGCTATGACCCCGATGCGCCCGAGGCGGCGGGCGAGGTCGGCAAGGTGGGTGTCCCGGTGTCACACATCGGCCACATGGAGCAGCTGCTCGACGGCATCCCGGTGGGCGAGATGAACACGTCGATGACCATCAACGCCACCGCCCCGTGGCTGCTCGGGCTCTATGTGGCCAACGCCGAGAACCAGGGCGTCGAGTCGACGGCGCTGCGGGGCACCACCCAGAACGACATCGTCAAGGAGTACCTGAGCCGGGGCACCTACATCTATCCGCCGTTGCCCAGCCGGCGCCTCATCGTCGACATGGTGGCCTTCTGCGCGGAGTGGATCCCCTCCTGGAACCCCATGAACGTCTGCAGCTACCACCTGCAGGAGGCGGGGGCGACACCGGTGCAGGAGATCGCCTACTCGCTGGCCACGGCGGTCGATGTGCTCGACGCGGTGCGCGAGTCGGGCCAGGTCCCCGAGGACCGCTTCGCCCAGGTGTGCGGTTCGATCAGCTTCTTCGTGAACTCGGGCATCCGGTTCGTGGAGGAGACCTGCAAGATGCGGGCCTTCACCGAGATGTGGGACCGCCTGCTGCTCGACCGCTACGGGGTGACCGACCCCAAGATGCGCCGCTTCCGCTACGGGGTGCAGGTCAACAGTCTCGGGCTCACCGAGGCCCAACCCGAGAACAACGTGCAGCGAATCGTGCTCGAGGCGCTCGGCGTCACCCTGTCCAAGAACGCCAGGGCCCGATCGCTGCAGCTGCCCGCGTGGAACGAGGCGCTGGGGCTGCCCCGCCCCTGGGACCAGCAGTGGTCGTTGCGCATCCAGCAGGTGCTCGCCTACGAGACCGACTTGCTGGAGCACGACGACATCTTCGAGGGCTCCCACGTCATCGAGGCCAAGACCGCCGAGCTGCACGAGGCGGCCAAGGCCGAGCTCGACGACGTGCTCGAGATGGGCGGCGCGTTCGAGGCGATCGACGAGCTGAAGGGCAGGCTGGTCGCCTCCCACGCCGACCGTGTCCATCGCATCGAGAGCGGTGACCTGCCGATCGTCGGGGTGAACTGCTTCACCGAGACCGAGCCGTCGCCCCTGGGCGGCGAGGAGTCGATCCTGCGGGTCGATCCCGACGTGCAGGCGAAGACGATCGCCGAGGTCGTCGAGTGGCGCTCCACCCGCGACAACGACGCGGTGAAGCGGTCGCTCGACGAGCTGCGTCGGGTGGCCGAGTCGGGCGGCAACATCATGGCGCCCACGATCGATCTGGCCCATGCCGGTGGCACCACCGGCGAGTGGGCGGGAGCCCTGCGTGAGGTGTTCGGGGAGTACCGGGCCCCCACCGGGGTCGCCGCGGCAGCGGGAAGGGGAGGCATGAGCGACGGGTTGCGAGCGGTGGCCGACCGGGTGCGGGACCTGCCTGGGGGACCACCCCGGTTCCTTGTGGCCAAGCCCGGCCTCGACGGGCACTCCAACGGTGCCGAACAGATCGCTGTGGCCGCCCGCGACGCGGGCATGGAGGTCATCTACCAGGGCATCCGCCTGGTCCCCGAACAGATCGCGGCGGTGGCCCGGGACGAGGACGTCGACGTGATCGGCCTGTCGATCCTGTCGGGGAGCCACCTCGAGCTGATACCCGAGGTGGTCCGCTTGGTGCGCGAGCAGGGGGTCGGGGCCCCGATCGTGGTGGGCGGGATCATCCCCGAGGCCGACCGTCCCACCCTGATGGGCCAGGGGGTGGCCGCGGTGTACACCCCGAAGGACTTCGAGCTGGCCTCGATCATGTCCGACGTGGTCGATCTGGTGGAGGCCGCCAGGAAGTCTTGAGGCGGGACTCTTGATCTTCGCGCCGCCACGCCGATGGAGTGGCAGTGATCGATCGTCGTGCGCTCCTTGCCCTCTTCGGCGCCGCCCTGGGTGTGACCGGTGCGGTGGTCGCCGTGTGGTGGACCCCCGTCGCTGCCCTCGCCGCCGCGCTCGGGGCGCTGCTGGCCGCTGGTGTTGCCCTGTCGAGCCCTGCGACCCGGACGACACCCCCGGCGGAGCAGACCACGCCGGCCGCTGCCGCCCCGTCGGCTGCTGCCACATCGTCAGCTGCTGCCACCTCGGCGCCGGCACCCGTGCCCGCCGATGACGGGCTCCCCACACCGGGGGTGATCCAACCGGTCTCCAGCAACGGCTCACCGTCCTCGCCCCTGCTGATCGACCCCGAGACGGGCCTGTTCAGCGAGGACTACTTCGACGTGGCCATCGAGGCCCGGATCGCTGCCGCCCGCCGGCACCTGCGTCCGGTCGGGGTGGTGGTGCTCGAGGTGGTCGAAGGTCTGCGCACCGGCCAGGTCGAACAGGCCGACCCCAAGCGGGTGGCCGAGGCGATCCAGGAGACGTTGCGGGAGGCCGACACCTCCTGTCGGCGTGGCGACGGCCGGTTCGCCCTCCTGCTCGAGGACACGCCCGAGAACGGGGCCATCTGGACCGTCGAGCGGATCCGCCGCTTCCTGGCCGAGCGCGATCCCAGCCTGACCATGCGGGCAGGGGTGGCCTGCTACCCGGCCCACGGGTTCACCAGCGAGAGCCTGATCGTCCTCGCCGGCACCGCCCTCGACGCCGCCCGCGAGTGGCACCAGGACCGCATCGAGGTCGCCATCGGCGAGTAGTACGGTCGGCCTCATGGCATCGGAGCGGGCCCGTTGGGACCTCATCATGCCAGTGGCGGTGGCGGTCATCGTCGGTATGTGGCTGGTCAGCGGCTGGCTGCTTCTCACCGACTACCGGCCCATCATGTCCGGCGACGGCACCTTCGAGACGACCCGTCCTGCCGCGGCCGGTTGGTTCCGGGTCCTCGGTGGAGCGTTGAGCGGCACCGGGATCGTTCTCGCCATCCGGGCTCGGGGACGTCCCCTGGCGCGAGCGGCCGCGATCGTCGGCGCCATCACCGCGGGGCTGGCCGCGCTGGTGAGCCCACTGGTGATGTGGAGCCAGCTGTCGCTGAACGCCGTC